>NZ_JABWQX020000002.1:332500-671127 GCF_014268655.2 Pseudomonas marvdashtae | reverse complement strand
TCTGGTAGCTCGTCGGGCTCATAACCCGAAGGTCGTCGGTTCAAATCCGGCTCCCGCAACCAAATATCAAGAAAGGCTGCTCGAAAGAGTGGCCTTTTTTGTGTGTGTCGAAAAAGACTCCATTACAAATATTTTGTAATTATTTTCCGCCGCAGGGATTGGTAACTTGGCTGGATACCCCCATCCTGTCGCGCATAGCTCAAGAGGTGATTGATGCGCGCCCACTCGTCTGACTCACAAGACACTGTTACTGCGACACAACCGATCAAGGCCGAGCGATTGCGCTGGCTGGATCGGATCAGCCAGTACCGCCAACCGATCGGCCTCGCTGTCACGTTACTGCTGTTCGCGATTGCCTTGATTGCTTGCCGGCATCTCCTCAGCGAACTCGACCTCTACGCCCTTCACGACGCTATCCTGGAGGTGCCGAGGCCGGCCCTGCTCGGTGCGATCGCCGCCACCGTGGCCGGTTTCATCATTCTGCTGGGCTATGAGTGGTCCGCCACTCGCTACGCCGGCGTGAAGCTGCCGCCACAGACCCTGGTCCTGGGTGGTTTCAGTGCGTTCGCCATCGGCAATGCCATTGGCCTTTCGCTGCTCTCGGGCGGTTCGGTTCGCTACCGGTTGTATGCCCGACATGGCCTGGGGGCGGCGGACGTTGCCCACATGACCTTGTTCGCCAGCCTGTCCCTGGGCTGCGCGCTGCCGCCGTTGGCGGCGCTGGCAACCTTGAGCAACCTGCCCGCCGCATCTGCGGCCTTGCACCTTCCAGCCGCTTTGCTGGGCTCGATCGCTGTCGCCGTATTGCTGCTGACCGCCATGTTGGCCATTGGTATCTACCGCCGTCGCCTGCCGGAGCAACCTTTGCGGGACAGCCTCCTGGTCAAGGCCGGTCGCCGGACCTTGCGCCTGCCAGGCCGACGCCTGACGTTCCTGCAATTGGTCATCACCGCTCTGGATGTCGCGGCCGCCGCCACGGTCCTATACCTGTTGCTGCCTGAGGCGCCACCGTTCGGTCCCTTCTTGCTGGTGTACTTGTTGGCGTTGGCGGCCGGCGTACTCAGTCATGTCCCGGGCGGCGTCGGGGTGTTCGAGGCGATCCTGCTGGCCGCGTTTGCCGACAAACTGGGGGCCGCGCCACTTGCCGCCGCGTTGTTGCTGTATCGCTTGATCTATGTGCTGCTGCCGATGCTGGTGGCGTGCGTGTTGCTGCTGATCAATGAGGCGCAACGATTGTTCCAGACCCGCCAGACGCTGCGGGCGGCGTCGGGTTTCGCCGCGCCGATCCTGGCGGTGCTGGTGTTTCTGTCCGGCGTGGTGCTGCTGTTTTCCGGCGTGACGCCCGAGATCGACACCCGCTTGGAGCACATCGGCTTCCTGATCCCCCATCGACTGGTAGACGCTTCGCACTTTGGCGCCAGCCTGGTGGGCGTGCTGTGCCTGTTGCTGGCCCAAGGCTTGCGCCGTCGCCTGTCCGCCGCCTGGATGCTGACCACCGTCCTGCTGCTGGTTGGTGCCCTGCTCTCGCTGCTCAAGGGTTTCGACTGGGAAGAAGCCACGCTGCTGACCCTGACGGCTGCCCTGCTGGCGGTGTTCCGGCGGTCCTTCTATCGGCCGAGTCGCCTGACCGAGCTGCCGTTTTCGCCACTGTTCCTGATCGCCAGCCTATGCGTGCTGGGCGCGTCGATCTGGTTGCTGTTGTTTGCCTATCAGGACGTGCCCTACAGCCATCAACTGTGGTGGCAGTTCACCTTGGACGCCGATGCCCCTCGCGGCCTGCGCTCATTGCTGGGCGCCGCGGTGCTGCTGGTGGTGGTGTCGCTGACCTGGCTGCTGCGTACCGCGCGACCGGTGATCCACCTGCCCACGGCAGAAGAGTTGGAGCGGGCCAAGACGATTCTCATGGCGTCTTCGCAGCCCGACGGTGGCCTCGCGCTGACCGGCGACAAGGCGTTGCTGTTTCATCCCAACGATGAAGCCTTCCTGATGTATGCCCGCCGTGGCCGTAGCCTGGTGGCGTTGTACGACCCGATCGGGCCAAGCCTGCAGCGCGCGGAAATGATCTGGCAGTTCCGTGACCTGTGCGACATCTACCACGCCAGGCCGGTGTTTTATCAAGTGCGCGCCGAGAACCTGCCGTACTACATGGACATCGGCCTGACCGCGATCAAGCTTGGCGAAGAAGCGCGCGTGGATCTCAAGCGTTTCGATCTCGAAGCCAAGGGCAAGGAGATGAAGGACCTGCGCTACACCTGGAACCGTGGCACCCGTGATGGCTTGTCGCTGGAGATCCATGAGCCAGGCCAGGCGCCGATGGATGAACTCAAGGTCATTTCCGATGCCTGGCTGACCGGCAAGAATGTGCGCGAGAAAGGCTTTTCCCTGGGCCGTTTCAGCAACGACTACCTCAAGCATTTCCGCATCGCCGTGATTCGTTTCGAAGGTCGCCCGGTGGCGTTCGCCAATCTGTTGGAAACCCACAACCACGAGCTGGCCAGCCTTGACCTGATGCGCGCGCACCCCGACGCTCCGAAACTGACCATGGAATTCATGATGGTCGGCTTGATCCAGCATTATAAAAACCACGATTACGCCCGCTTCAGCCTCGGCATGGTCCCACTCTCGGGCCTGCAACCACGTCGCGGCGCACCACTGGCCCAGCGCCTGGGTTCGATGGTGTTTCGCCGTGGCGAGCAGCTCTACAATTTCCAAGGGCTGCGCCGCTTCAAAGACAAATTCCAGCCTGACTGGGAACCTCGTTACATGGCCGTGCCCGCCGGACTCGATCCGCTGGTGGCACTGGCCGATACCGCCGCCCTGATTGCGGGCGGCCTGACTGGATTGGTGAAACGCTGATGATGCAACGCTCCTGGCGATACGTAGTGGCCGCCCTGCTGGTGCTGGCGGTGATTCTCGGTAGCGGCTACTGGTACTGGAACCGTCCGGCCCCGCAACCAACCCTGGAACAACTGGAACCCGCCGACGGCGTGTCGATGACGCGGATCACGCCCGGCACCAAGTCCCGCGCCCACGCGCTGGTGGCGGTCAATGAGGACCAGAAGCTCAGCGACACGCAGTTGACCACCCTCAGCCGCAGCGGCTCGGCCGAGATTGTCCAAGTGATCCTGCCCAAGGACTGCATGCTCCAAGGCCGCGCCCTGCAGGCTGGCCTGAGACAGCTCCAAGGCCCGGCCACGCTGGTCAGCGGCATCGGCCCTGGCGCGGTGCTGGCCTGGCGCTGGCTGGCCGAACAGAAAGACGACAAGGCCCAGGCCATCTCGGTGGACCTGGCCCTGGAAAAACCTGGCTGCACGCACCTGTTGCCGAAAAGCGCGGCACACGGTCGCTGGCTGGTGGCCTGGAACGATAACCCCGACGACACCAGTGCCGGCTTCGTACGCGATCAACGCAACGCCGAAACCAGCATCAGCGACTACGACATCAATCTGCCGCAGGTGCTGAACAACGAGCTGCGCAAGATCCTGGTGGGCGCCGAGAAGGGCAAGGGTGGCCTGAGCATTCCAGTCGTGGAAATCCCTGCCAGCCAGGCCCGCGATACCGTGACGTTGTTCCTTTCCGGAGACGGCGGCTGGCGTGACCTCGACCGCGACGTGGCCGATGAAATGGCCAAGATCGGCTACCCGGTGGTGGGCATCGACACCCTGCGCTATTACTGGCAGCACAAGAGCCCGGAGCAAAGCGCGGCCGACCTGACCGAGTTGATGCAGCACTACCGCCAGATCTGGGGCACCAAGCGCTTCATCCTGACCGGTTACTCCTTCGGCGCCGATGTGCTGCCAGCGATCTACAACCGCTTGCCTGCGACGGAGCAGCAGCGGGTCGATGCAATCATCCTGCTCGCCTTCGCCCGCACTGGCAGTTTCGAGATCGAAGTGGAAGGCTGGCTCGGCAACGCTGGCACCGAAGCCGCCACCGGCCCGGAAATGGCCAAGCTGCCCGCCGAAAAAGTGGTCTGCATCTATGGTGCTGAAGAAGCCGACGAAAGCGGTTGCACCGACAAGACAGCCGTCGGCGAGGCCATCAAGCTACCTGGCGGACACCACTTCGACGAAAACTACCCGGCCCTGGCCAAGCGGTTGATCGATGAAATCAACAAGCGGCAGAACAAGACAGCCGAACAATAAGCGGCTACCCGCCTGACAAAAGCCCCAGCAGCCTTCGAGTTGCCGGGGCTTATTTGTGATCGCCGCTTATACACAACCCTCTGTGCGAGCAAGCCCGCTCCCACAAGTTTTTTGGTTTGGCATCAACATATGCATCGCCCACAAAAAAGCCCCCGCCGCCGCAAGGCAACGAGGGCTTGTTGTTCCCGGTCTACATCTCGACCTGCGTCCCCAGCTCGATCACCCGGTTCAATGGCAGGTTGAAGAAGCGCAGGTTACCGTTGGCGTTCTTCAGCATGAAAGCGAACAGCGATTCGCGCCAGCGGGCCATGCCTTCGAGCTTGGAGGCGATGACCGTCTCGCGGCTGAGGAAGTAAGTGGTGCGCATCGGACTGAAATCCAGCTCGTCCAGATGGCACAACTTCAGGGCCTCGGGCACGTCCGGCTCGTCGGTAAAGCCGAAATGCAAGATGACCCGGAAGAATCCCTCGCCGTAGGCATCGACTTCGAAGCGCCGTTGCGGCGGTACGCGGGGAATGTCTTCGTACACCACTGTCAGCAAGACCACTTGCTCATGCAGCACTTGGTTGTGCAGCAAATTGTGCAACAACGCGTGAGGCACGGCATCCGAACGCGCGGTCAGGAACACCGCCGTGCCCTGTACCCGGTGAGGGGGTTGTACGCGGATGCTGCTGATGAAGACCGGCAGCGGCAACGCCCCTTCGTCGAGGCGATCGACCAGCAATTGCTTGCCGCGCTTCCACGTTGTCATCAACACGAACAAGGCAATGCCGGCGATGACCGGGAACGCACCGCCCTGGATGATCTTCGGCACGTTGGCGGCGAAATACAGCCCGTCCACCAGCAGGAAACCGAACAGCACCGGGACCGCCAGCAACGGCGGCCATTTCCACAGCAGCAGGATCACGGCGGACACCAAGATCGTCGTCATCAGCATCGTCCCGGTCACCGCCACGCCGTAGGCCGACGCCAACGCACCAGAGGACTCGAAACCGAGCACCAGCAGCACCACGCCGACCATCAGCGACCAGTTCACCGCACCGATGTAGATCTGGCCCTGCTCGGCGCTGGAAGTGTGCTGGATGTACATGCGCGGGATGTAACCGAGCTGGATCGCCTGGCGAGTCAGGGAAAACGCACCGGAAATCACCGCTTGCGAAGCAATCACCGTAGCCAGCGTCGACAGCCCCACCAGCGGCAGCAACGCCCAGCTCGGCGCCAGCAGATAGAACGGGTTGCGCGCCGCTTCCGGATCACCGAGCAGCAAGGCGCCCTGGCCGAAATAATTAAGCATCAGGCCGGGCAGAACCAGGATGAACCAGGCACGAGCAATCGGTTTGCGACCGAAGTGGCCCATATCGGCGTACAGCGCTTCGGCGCCGGTCAGCGCCAGCACCACGGCGCCGAGAATCGCCACGCCCATGCCCGGATGGACAACAAAGAACCGCACGGCCCAGGCCGGGCTCACAGCCTGCAACACTTCCGGATGCTGGCTGATGCCATAGACGCCGAGGGCGCCGAGCACCAGGAACCAGGTCACCATGATCGGGCCGAACAGAATGCCGATCCGCGCGGTGCCGTGGCGCTGGATCAGGAACAGTGCGACGAGCACCACCACCGACAGCGGCACCACCCAATGATCGATGCCTTCGAATGCGAGGCCGAGGCCTTCGACCGCCGAAAGCACCGAGATCGCTGGCGTGATCATGCTGTCGCCGTAAAACAGCGCTGCGCCGATCAAGCCGCAGATCACCAGCAACGTGCGCAGCCGCGCCCTTCCCGCCGCAGCCCGCCGCGCCAGGGCGGTGAGTGCCATGATCCCGCCCTCGCCCTGGTTGTCGGCCCGCAGGACGAACATCATGTACTTGATCGACACGACCCAGATCAACGACCAGAAGATCAGCGACAGGATCCCCAGCACCCCATCGTGATTGACGGGCACGCCATAGGCACCGGAAAACACTTCCTTGAGGGTGTACAACGGGCTGGTGCCGATGTCGCCATAAACCACTCCAACCGCCGCGACCAGCATGCTCAGCGGTTTCGCTGCCGAATGCCCGGCGTCCGCCGCCTGACTACTTGCGTGACCCATCCAATACTCCTGGTTTGCTGACGCGTCTTCTTGAACGAAGCACCATGCCGTGTGAGCCAGCATGGGCTTTTTTACGCATTGTTACAGACGTTTTATTGACTGTAGGAATTCTTCAAGAAGTAAAGGCGCGAAGCATAGCGCAGCACTCGTCGCATTTCCCTGCATAAACCCGCATAAAGCTGGTCAAGTGCGTCGGCCATGGATAGAATTGCGCACTTTTTGATCAGAGGCGCGTCAGGCGCCCTGTCTCGGCAAGAGACGATCTCCCCTACACCGAGGTTAGACATGTCCACCACTCCCGCGTCAGCCAATCCAAAGGTTGGCTTCGTATCCCTGGGTTGCCCGAAGGCTTTGGTCGACTCCGAGCGCATCCTCACCCAGCTGCGCATGGAAGGCTATGACGTTGTGTCCACCTATCAGGACGCCGACGTGGTTGTGGTCAACACGTGCGGCTTCATCGACTCGGCCAAGGCCGAGTCCCTGGAAGTGATCGGCGAAGCCATCAAGGAAAACGGCAAGGTCATCGTCACCGGCTGCATGGGCGTGGAAGAAGGCAACATCCGTAACGTGCACCCAAGCGTGTTGTCGGTGAGCGGTCCGCAGCAGTACGAGCAAGTGGTCAATGCGGTGCACGACGTGGTACCGCCGCGCCAGGACCACAACCCGCTGATCGACCTGGTGCCGCCGCAAGGCATCAAGCTGACCCCGCGTCACTACGCCTATCTGAAGATCTCCGAAGGCTGCAACCACAGCTGCAGCTTCTGCATCATCCCGTCGATGCGCGGCAAACTGGTGAGCCGCCCGGTGGGCGATGTGCTCGACGAGGCCCAGCGCCTGGTCAAGTCCGGCGTCAAGGAACTGCTGGTGATTTCCCAGGACACCAGCGCCTATGGCGTCGACATCAAGTACCGCACCGGTTTCTGGAACGGCGCGCCGGTGAAAACCCGCATGACCGAACTGTGCGAAGCCCTCAGCACGCTCGGCGTCTGGGTCCGCCTGCATTACGTCTATCCGTACCCGCATGTCGACGAGCTGATCCCGCTGATGGCCGCCGGCAAGATCCTGCCGTACCTGGACATCCCGTTCCAGCACGCCAGCCCGAAAGTCCTCAAGGCCATGAAGCGCCCGGCCTTCGAAGACAAGACCCTGGCGCGCATCAAGAACTGGCGGGAAATCTGCCCGGACCTGATCATCCGTTCGACCTTCATTGTCGGCTTCCCTGGCGAAACCGAAGAAGACTTCCAGTACCTGCTGGATTGGCTGACCGAAGCCCAACTCGACCGCGTCGGCTGCTTCCAGTATTCGCCGGTTGACGGCGCGCCGGCCAACGACCTGGACCTGGACGTGGTGCCGGACGACGTCAAGCAGGACCGCTGGGATCGTTTCATGGCGCATCAACAGGCCATCAGCTCGGCACGCCTGCAAATGCGCATCGGCCGCGAAATCGAAGTGCTGGTGGACGAGGTCGACGAACAAGGCGCCGTGGGCCGCTGCTTCTTCGACGCCCCGGAAATCGACGGCAACGTGTTCATCGACAACGGCAGCAACCTCAAGCCAGGCGACAAGGTCTGGTGCAAGGTGACCGACGCCGACGAGTACGATTTGTGGGCTGAACAGATCGGTTGATCCAGACAAGGCGGGGCTGCTGTTGTGGCGAGGGAGCCACAGGCTGTTTTCAGCCACCCGCCTGCCAGCCCCAAAAAAATCCTGAAGCCCCGCTCTTGCAACAAGATGCGGGGCTTTTTTACGGCTATCGTATGGAGACATCCACCACAAGGAACAGGCGGACATGCGTCAGCATTCGGTCATCCACACACCGAAACCGAGCGACTATCAGGAATTGACCCGTGTCTGGGAAGCGTCGGTACGCGCCACCCATGACTTCCTGCCGGACAGTTACATCGAGCTGTTGAAGAACCTGGTGCTCACCCGCTACCTGGATGCGGTAATGCTCATCTGCACGCGAGACAAACGCCAGCGCATCACCGGTTTCGCCGGGGTGGCGGCCGGCAAGGTCGAGATGCTTTTCATCGGTCCTGAACACCGCGGCCAGGGCTTGGGCAAACAGTTGCTGCGCTACGCCATGGAGCATCTGAACGCCAATCAACTGGACGTCAACGAACAGAATCCGCAGGCGCTGGGCTTTTATCTCAAGCAAGGCTTCGAAGTGGTCGGGCGCTCGCCAAGAGATGGCATGAACCAGCCCTACCCACTGCTGCACATGCGTTACAAACAGCCTGGCCTGAGGGCTGGACGCGGCTAATAGTTGCATGAGGCAAATGGACCCGCGATTAACCGGCGCCAGGCAGGTACAATGCCCACCCTCTTTTTGTTACGGCCCCCGTCATGACTGACCCGATTCGTCTCTCCAAACGCCTCATCGAACTCGTCGGCTGTTCCCGTCGGGAGGCTGAGCTGTTCATTGAGGGCGGCTGGGTCACCGTGGATGGCGAAGTGATCGATGAGCCGCAGTTCAAGGTGACGACCCAGAAGGTCGAACTCGACCCCGAGGCCAAGGCTACCGCGCCGGAGCCAGTGACACTCCTGCTGAACGCCCCGGTGGGCATGGATGTAGACACCGCGATGGCCTCCCTTGGACCGCAGAGCCTGAGCGATGAACATCGCTTCGGCAAGCGCCCGCTCAAGGGGCATTTCCTGCGCCTGACCGCCAGCGCCGACTTGCAGGCTGGGGCCAGCGGCCTGCTGGTGTTCACCCAGGACTGGAAGATCCTGCGCAAGCTCACCGCCGACGCGGCCAAGATCGAGCAGGAATACGTGGTCGAAGTGGAAGGCGAAATGGTCGCCCATGGTCTCAATCGCTTGAACCATGGCCTGACCTACAAGGGCAAGGAGCTGCCGGCCGTCAAGGCCAGCTGGCAGAACGAGAACCGCCTGCGCTTCGCCATGAAGAACCCGCAACCGGGCGTGATCGCGCTGTTTTGCCAGGCGGTCGGCCTCAAGGTCGTCGCCATCCGCCGGATCCGCATCGGCGGCGTCTCCATCGGCAAGGTGCCGCTGGGCCAGTGGCGCTACCTGTCTGCCAAAGAGAAATTCTAATTTTCCGGCGCCGCAGCGAAGCGCGGCGCCCACTGTCGATTGATCAGGACTGCACACATGATTCACAACGACGTACTGCGCAGCGTGCGCTACATGCTCGACACCAGCGACAAGAAAGTCATCGAGATCATCAAGCTGGGCGGCCTGGAGGTTTCCTTGGAAGACCTCGCCGGCTACCTCAAGAAAGACGAGGAAGAAGGCTTCGTGTTCTGCCCTGACGAGGTCATGGCGCATTTTCTCGATGGCCTGGTGATCTTCAAGCGCGGCAAGGACGAAAGCCGTCCGCCGCAGCCAATCGAAGTGCCGGTGACCAACAACATCATCCTGAAGAAACTGCGCGTCGCCTTCGAGCTGAAGGAAGACGACATGCACGCCATCCTCAAGGCTGCCGAATTCCCAGTGTCCAAGCCGGAACTGAGCGCGCTGTTTCGCAAGTTCGGCCACACCAATTACCGCCCGTGTGGCGACCAGTTGCTGCGCAACTTCCTCAAGGGCCTGACGCTACGCGTCAGAGCTTAAACAGCAGCGACAAGCTTCAAGCGACAAGTTCAAAGCTTGCGGCTTGTAGCTTGCAACTTGAAGCGCTTGAAATGACCTACAACGTCTCCCCCATCGGCTTCGTCCGCTCCTGTTTCAAGGAGAAGTTCGCCATCCCGCGCCAACCACAACTGGCCCCTGCCGCGCGCGGCGTGCTGGAGCTGGTGGCGCCGTTCGATCAGGGCGACGCGGTGCAGGGCCTGGAGCAGGTCAGTCATGTCTGGCTGCTGTTTCTGTTCCACCAGGCCCTGGAGGACAAGCCACGCTTGAAAGTGCGGCCGCCGCGCCTGGGCGGCAACAAATCCATGGGCGTGTTCGCCACCCGCGCCACCCATCGTCCCAATGGAATCGGCCAGTCGGTGGTGAAGTTGGATCGGATAGAAGCCGACCGGCTGTGGATCTCGGGCATTGACTTGCTGGACGGTACGCCCGTGCTGGACATCAAGCCCTACGTGCCCTATGCCGACATCGTCGGCTCAGCCTCCAACGACATCGCCAGCGCAGCGCCTGGCCTGATCCCAGTGCAATGGGCGGACTCAGCCTTGCTTCAAGCCCGCGATCACGCCTTGCGCCTCGACGAGCCGTTGGTGGAGTTGGTTGAGCAATGCCTGGCGCAGGACCCCCGCCCGGCGTACCAGATTCCTACAGCCGAACGGGAATATGGCGCGCAGTTCTGGGACCTGGACGTACGCTGGCATTACCCGGAGCCCGGCGTGATTCGCGTGCTGGAAGTGGTTCCGGCGGGCAAATAAGCCTGGAAACGAAAAAGCCCGCGCGACCTTATTCAGGCGGCGCGGGCTTTTTATGGACTGCGACTTACTTTTCCACAAACGCTCGTTCGATCAAGTAATCCCCCGGCTCACGCATACGCGGCGAAACGGTCAGGCCGAAGCTGTTGAGCACTTCGCTGGTCTCGTCGAGCATGCTCGGGCTGCCGCACAGCATCGCACGGTCGTCTTGGGGGTTGATCGGTGGCAGGCCGATGTCGCGGAACAGCTTGCCGCTGCGCATCAGGTCGGTCAGGCGGCCTTCATTCTCGAAGGGCTCGCGCGTCACGGTTGGGTAGTAGATCAGCTTGTCACGCAGCGCTTCGCCGAAGAATTCGTTCTGCGGCAGGTGCTCGGTGATGAACTCACGGTAGGCGACTTCATTGACGTAACGCACGCCGTGGCACAGGATCACTTTTTCGAAACGCTCGTAGGTTTCCGGATCCTGGATGACGCTCATGAAGGGCGCCAGGCCGGTACCGGTGCTGAGCAGATACAAATGCTTGCCTGGCTTGAGGTCGTCCAGCACCAGCGTGCCGGTAGGCTTCTTGCTGATGATGATCTCGTCGCCTTCCTTCAGGTGCTGCAACTGAGAAGTCAGCGGGCCGTCGGGGACCTTGATGCTGAAGAATTCGAGATGCTCTTCCCAGTTCGGGCTGGCAATCGAATAAGCGCGCATAAGCGGGCGGCCGTTGGGCTGCTGCAGGCCGATCATCACGAACTGACCGTTCTCGAAGCGCAGGCCCGGATCGCGGGTGCACTTGAAGCTGAACAGAGTGTCGTTCCAGTGATGAACACTGAGGACACGCTCGTGGTTCATGTTGCTCATGTACGGGGGACTCCTGGAAATGATGCCTGCGCCGATAATCTGCGCAATTGCATCGCATTCTAATGGCGGCGACAATATCTGTTAAATGGATTATTAAGATAAGGGTTATCGGTTATATAGATATGCGATTTACTCTACGTCAACTTCAAGTCTTCGTCGCCGTCGCCCAGCAAGAGAGCGTGTCCCGTGCCGCGGGTCTGCTCAATCTTTCGCAGTCGGCTGCCAGCACCTCCATCACTGAATTGGAGCGCCAATCCAGCTGCCAACTCTTCGACCGCGCCGGCAAGCGCCTGAGCCTCAACGCCTTGGGTAAACAGTTGTTGCCACAGGCCGTGGCGTTGCTGGACCAGGCCAAGGAAATCGAAGACCTGCTCAACGGCAAGTCCGGCTTCGGCTCACTGGCGGTCGGCGCCACGCTGACGATTGGCAATTACCTGGCGACCCTGCTGATCGGCGGTTTCATGCAGCGCCATCCGGAAAGCCAGGTGAAGCTGCACGTACAAAACACTGCCAACATCGTGCACCAGGTTGCCCACTACGAAATTGATCTGGGTCTAATCGAAGGCGACTGCAGCCACCCGGACATCGAGGTGCAGAGCTGGGTCGAGGATGAGTTGGTGGTGTTCTGCGCGCCCCAGCATCCACTGGCCAAGCGCGGGCAGGCGACCATGGAGGAATTGACCCATGAGGCCTGGATCCTGCGTGAACAGGGTTCCGGCACCCGGCTGACTTTCGATCAGGCCATGCGCCACCACCGCAGCGCGTTGAACATTCGACTGGAGCTGGAGCACACCGAAGCGATAAAACGCGCCGTGGAATCCGGCCTGGGGATCGGCTGTATCTCTCGCTTGGCTTTGCGTGATGCCTTTCGCCGCGGCAGCCTGGTGGCCGTGGAAACGCCGGACATGGATTTGGCGCGGCAGTTCTACTTCATCTGGCACAAGCAAAAATACCAGACCTCGGCCATGCGTGAATTTCTCGAGTTGTGCCGGGCATTTACCGCAGGGGTCCAGCGCAGCGACGAAATCGTCCTGCCGGCCATCGCCTGAGACTCAAAGCAGTACCAGGCCCCACACCAACGCAATCATCGTCAGGGCGACAAACTGGGCGGCACTGCCCATGTCCTTGGCGTTCTTCGACAGCGGGTGCAGCTCGAGGGAAATACGGTCGATCGCCGCCTCCACTGCTGAATTGAGTAGCTCGACGATCAGGGCCAGCAGGCAGACCGCGATCAACAACGCTTGTTCGACACGGCTGACATTCAGGAAGAACGACAGCGGAATCAGGATGACGTTGAGCAGGACCAGTTGGCGGAATGCGGCTTCGCCGACGAAAGCGGCACGCAGCCCGTCCAGGGAATAGCCGGAGGCATTGAGGATGCGTTTCAGGCCGGTTTGGCCTTTAAAAGGTGACATAGAGTAGGCAACTGATCGAAAGGAGTGGAGAAGCTAGTGTAAACCCAGTCAAAAAAGCGTGAATTCCACGCTACGACTGCGGCGAAATTGACTCAAGTTGTTGCAACAACAACGCCGCCTGGGTTCGGGTACGCACGTTGAGTTTGCGGAAGATGGCGGTGACATGAGCCTTGATGGTCGCCTCCGACACGTTCAATTCATAAGCAATCTGCTTGTTCAACAGGCCTTCGCAGACCATGGTCAGCACTCGGAACTGCTGCGGCGTCAGACTGGCCAACCCTTCGCTGGCAGCCTTGGCTTCCGCCGACACGCTCACCGCTTCGAACGCCTGCGGCGGCCAGGACACATCGCCATCGAGGACGGCCTTTACGGCCGCCTGAATCATTTCCAGCGAACTGGATTTGGGAATGAACCCGCTGGCACCGAACTCGCGGGCCTTGACCATCACCGAAGCCTCTTCCTGAGCCGACACCATTACCACGGGGATCTGCGGATACTGTCCGCGCAATAACACCAGGCCAGAGAAGCCATACGCGCCGGGCATGTTCAGATCCAGCAGCACCAGGTCCCAGTCGGCCTTCTCAGCCAATCGAGTTTCCAGTTCCGCGATGCTGGCCACCTCCGTCAACCGGACATCCGAGCCAAGGCCCAGGGTCACTGCCTGATGCAACGCGCTGCGAAAAAGCGGGTGATCATCGGCAATCAGGATTTCGTATGTGGCCATTTTTCAAATGATCCTGTTTTTAGTGGCAGGCCCGATGCATTCGTGCCTCGCCAAACAACTCAAGACACCACCACGCAGCGGTATCCACAGGGGCACGTTCAACGCCAATCACAGCGTTTCAAACTTTTGGCCGCACCCTGGTCGGCGCCAAGCATGCCCAGCGAAGCCGGGGTGGTCAAGCAGCACGGCCACTGCTGTATCGAGTATGGGCCACTATTAGGCCAACACCTCGTGAGCCGCACGGACAAAGGGCTGCAACTCGGCATGGGCCGGGGTCGATACGTTCACCTCTTGCTGGCACTTGGCACCGAGGTAATGCTGGCTGAACACATCGAAATAGGCGTCCAGGGCCGACGCCGCGTCACTGTCTCCCGCCAACTCCAGGCACAGCGCAGCAACTTCGGCAGTGCACAGGTGCTCGCTACGGGAGGAGCGCCGCAAGCGATAGCGCGACAGCTTGTTGGGCAACAGGCTCAAGATAGGCAAACGGTCAAAATAAGGACTCTTGCGGAACATCTTCCGCGCTTCCGTCCAGGTGGCGTCCAGAAGAATGAAAAGAGGACGCTTGGAGTGATCGAGATCAACCGTATGGGTGACTCGCGACGGTTCGACGTATTCGCCAGGAAACACCAGGTACGGTTGCCATTGCGGATCGCCCAGCAGCGCCAACAGTTGCTCATCGACGTCGGTGCGCGACCAGATGAACGCATGATTGTCATGCACCACATCGGCAATCAGCCAACCGGTGTTGCTCGGTTTGAAGACTTCCTTGTTGGTCATGATCAGGCAGACCCCGGAGCGGGTCTCGACGCTCGGGCGCCAGGCGCACAAGCAATGGCTTACGATCACTCGGCATGCGCTGCAACGAGGCGCGCGCCAGCCCCGGGCCTGAATCGGCTTGATGCCTTCATCGATGCGCTGGTCGCGCAAGCGGGCTACGGCGTTAGGGGCATGGTTCATCGCGGGCAACGCCCACAGACAGGAAAACTCGACACGAACAACACTCGGCAGGGCAATGAAGACCGGCAGTCTACCAGAGCGCGCAAACCTGTACCGTCTACCCAGGCTCCCCTATAATCGCCGCCACTGAACGCACAGTCACGTGACCGGTCGAACCACCAGTTACTGAACCAGGAGAGTTTCATGCTGCGCCTTATCGTCCCTACCGTTGCCGTTTTGCTGGCGACGTCCATCAGCGCTCAGGCCGCGTCGCTGAAAGAACTCGAACTGAACAAGATGCTGCAAAACGTAGCCACGCAAAGCAGCGTCGGCACGCCGCGAGCCATCAACGAAGACATTCTCGACCAAGGGTATACCGTCGAAGGCACCGAGTTGGTCAATCACCTCAGCGTGCAAAGCAGCCATGCCCAGAAAATGCGCGCAGACCCCAAGGCCGTGTATTTCCAGCTGGGCTCCACCGTGTGTACCAATCCAGGTTTCCGCAAGCTGATGGCCAAGGGCGCAACCATGCGCTACGAGTTCACCGAGGTGAAAACCAACCGCCCGGTCGCAACCGAACGCTTCCAGGAATCGGACTGCCCGAAACCGGCCAAGACCAAGAAATAATCAACCCGAGCGAGCGCGCCGTTGTTCATCGTCGGCGCGCAACTCCGCCACCAGCGCCTGCAAAGCGCGAGCGCCATTCCTTGCCCTCCAATCGGTAGCAATACTCCTCTTCAAGACTCATCCGGTCGGTGACCTGACCAGCGGTTGAGCATTCGTCAGTTGCAAACCTTTACTTTCGAACGTCATGATCGAGAAAGCGAAGATCGACACAAGGGACTAGATTCAAAGTATCGCCTTATGACGGGCAGAACGAGGCTGCCCTCACCGATGCCGACGTGTGTTTTTTTTTCATCCAAGGGAAGAAAACAGAATCTGCTGGATGGCTTGCTCGCCTTGCTGCACATCGCGCCTAGCCAGTTTGATGCCCGGGCACAGGCCCGGACTGACAACGACACAGGACGTGTCGTGGCCCTGGCGAATCTCTCGTTCGGGCCGGGGGTTCTGTTCAGAAGGAGACACTGAATGCCGTACAAACCGAATGACCTGCTCAGTCGTCATTTTGAAAACCATGGCCACGACCTCACCCGCAAGGTCGAAGAGCAACTCAACCTGATATCACCCAACAGCCCTAACCTGCCCATTTATCGAGACATGATCCTGACCGTGCTGCGCATGGCCCAGGAAGATCACAATCGCTGGAACGCCAAGATCACGCTCCAGGCGTTGCGCGAGTTGGAACATGCGTTTCGCACGCTCGAACAATTCAAGGGTCGGCGCAAAGTCACGGTCTTCGGCTCGGCCCGGACTCCCATCGAACATCCGCTGTATGGCTTGGCACGGGAGCTGGGCGCGGCGCTCGCTCGGTCAGACATGATGGTCATCACCGGCGCGGGCGGCGGCATCATGGCTGCGGCCCATGAAGGTGCGGGGCGTGAACACAGCCTGGGATTCAACATTACCCTGCCTTTCGAACAGCACGCGAACCCCACCGTGGAGGGTACGCAGAACCTGCTGCCGTTCCACTTCTTCTTTACTCGCAAGCTGTTTTTCGTCAAGGAAGCCGATGCCCTGGTGCTCTGCCCAGGCGGGTTTGGCACCCTTGACGAGGCCCTGGAAGTGTTGACGCTGGTGCAGACGGGTAAAAGCCCGTTGGTACCGGTGGTGCTGCTGGACGCTCCCGGGGGAAAGTTCTGGCAAGGCGCCTTGGATTTCATCCGCGAACAGCTCGAGGAAAACCGCTACATCCTGCCGACCGACATGAAGCTGATGCGCCTGGTGCACAATGCCGAGGACGCCGTGGAGGAAATCAACCAGTTCTACCGCAACTTCCACTCCAGCCGTTGGCTCAAGCATCAGTTCGTGATCCGTATGCACCACCCGCTCAACGAACAAGCGTTGCAGCGGATGCAGGCTGATTTTGCCGATCTGTGCCTGAACGACTGTTTCCACCAACACGCCTACAGCGGCGAGGAGCCGGAGGAAGCCCCGTTCAGCCATCTGACCCGACTGGCATTTACCTTCAACGCCCGTGATCACGGCCGGTTAAGAGAGCTGGTGGATTATATCAACCTGTCAGAAAACTGGGCCCAGCCCGCCACCGAGGTCCACCCCCTTACCTGGGATCCGATCAAGGTTTCCTAAACCCCATAAAAAAACGGCCCGCTATCGAAATAGCGGGCCGTTTGTTTAGTCATCCAGGCTGCGACCGCTGAACAAGCGATTGATCATTTCCATGGAATATCCTCGATACGCCAGGAAACGCCCTTGCTTGGCTCGCTCCCGTGCATCGATGGGCAGATGCCCTGAAAACTTGCGCCGCCAGGTGTCCGTTAGCTGTTCTTGCCAGTCGATACCGCTTTCGCGCAAGGCGAGTTCGATATCCGGACGTTGTAAGCCGCGTTGGCCAAGTTCCTCGCGAATCCGCATCGGACCGTAACCGGACCGGGCGCGGTAAGAGACAAAGCTTTCGAGGTAACGCGATTCCGACAGCAGACCCTCTTCCGTCAAACGGTCGAGGGCCGTGTCGATCAACTCGTCGGGGGCGCCGCGTTGACGCAATTTACGCGTCAGCTCAACTCGACCGTGCTCACGTCTGGCGAGCAGGTCCATTGCGGTTCGCCGCACCGCGACGAGGGTATCGAGTACGGCGGTCATCGGATCGATCAGATGTCAGCGTCAGCCAGATTCTCTGCAGTTTCCCGATTAGCCACGGACTTGACGTCGGCAACCGGGCTCAACAGCTTGTCACGCAACTGCTTCTCAAGGGCAGCGGCAACTTCCGGATTATCCGCCAGGAACTTGGCCGAGTTGGCCTTGCCCTGGCCGATCTTGGTGCCGTTGTAGGCATACCAGGCGCCGGATTTCTCGACGAAGCCATGCAGCACCCCCAAGTCGATCATCTCGCCGTTGAGGTAGATGCCCTTGCCGTAGAGGATCTGGAATTCAGCCTGACGGAACGGCGATGCCACCTTGTTCTTCACCACTTTGACGCGGGTTTCGCTGCCGACAACCTCATCACCTTCTTTCACCGCGCCAGTACGGCGGATGTCCAGGCGAACCGAGGCGTAGAACTTCAGTGCGTTACCGCCGGTGGTCGTTTCAGGGCTACCGAACATCACGCCGATCTTCATGCGGATCTGGTTGATGAAGATCACCAGGCAGTTGGCGTTCTTGATGTTACCGGTGATCTTGCGCAGGGCCTGGGACATCAGGCGAGCCTGGAGGCCCACGTGCATGTCGCCCATTTCACCTTCGATTTCAGCTTTCGGTACCAGTGCCGCCACGGAGTCGACGATGATCACGTCAACTGCGTTGGAGCGCACCAGCATGTCGGTGATTTCCAGGGCTTGCTCACCGGTGTCCGGCTGGGAAACCAGCAGGTCGTCGACGTTGACGCCCAGCTTGCCGGCGTATTCCGGGTCCAGGGCGTGTTCGGCGTCGACGAAGGCGCAGGTCGCGCCGGCTTTTTGAGCCTGGGCGATCACGGACAGGGTCAGCGTGGTTTTACCGGAGGATTCAGGACCGTAGATTTCAACGATACGACCTTTTGGCAAGCCGCCGATGCCAAGCGCGATGTCCAGGCCCAGGGAGCCGGTGGAGATGGAAGGAATAGCCTGGCGGTCCTGATCGCCCATACGCATTACGGCACCCTTGCCGAATTGACGTTCGATCTGACCCAAGGCCGCAGCCAAGGCTTTCTTCTTGTTGTCGTCCATTAAAGTCCTCACGTAATCAATAAGGCCTGACGGCCAACACCTGTATAAGTAGCCAGTATTATTCCACAGCGATTGAGGATCGCCTACCCCTGATTTGAGATTTCTGCGGCGGCATGTTGTAACAGCCCGTCTAGGGCGGCCTTCACCGTTTGTCGGCGGACCTCGTCGCGGTTGCCTGGAAAGAATCGCTGCTCGCTGAACAGCGCCTCGCCAACGCCCCAGGCGAGCCATACGGTGCCCACCGGCTTGCTCGGCGAGCCCCCGTCTGGCCCGGCCACGCCGCTGACCGCCACGGAAAAACGCGCCAGGCTTTTCTGCTGGGCACCCCGCGCCATGGCTTCCACCACCTCGCGGCTGACCGCGCCGACCTTCTCGAACAGCCCGTCGGGCACGCCCAACTGCTGGGTTTTCTGACGATTGGAATAGGTGACAAACCCTGCCTCGAACCAGGCCGAACTCCCCGGGATCCGAGTGATCGCCTCGGCAATCCCACCACCGGTGCAGGACTCGGCGGTGGTGACATGGGCATTGAGCAGCTGCAGGCGCCTGCCCAATTCAGCGGCCAGTTCGGTAATGTCGTCCATGAAGCTCTCCTGATTCGACGCGATTGGGGCCTACCGTACACGACCATCCGAAGCATGCAAGGCTCGGCAGATCACCGGCCCAGCGCACTGACGTAAGCCTGGCAAGCCTGCAGCGCAATCAGTCCACGGTCACCCGCGTCGGTGATGGCGATAATTCGTTGAGCATGCGCCGGGTCAAGTCGGGCGCGTGGGGCACCATGATCCATGCCGCTGGCGCCGGGGGCGGCAGGCACTGCACAGCCGGCGGCAACATCGTCGGCGTCGAGGAGGACTGACAGCCGGACATCGGCAGTAGCAAGGCGATCGCGCAAGCGATCCTGGTCACGTTGGGCATCGCTCAAGGCTCGGTAGTGGATTTGCTCGCTGGCGGAAAGTTGCTGTTCGAGGGCGAGGCGTCTTTCTGTTTCTCTTTGCTGCGAAGCGGCCGCTGCAACGCTCATCTTTCTCAGGGTTTCAGCGTGGGAATTGGCCAGCTCGGCCAACGTCTTGCCGTAACGCCAGTCCTGGATTTTCCAGGCCACGCTGGTCGTCAGCAGCAAAAAAACCACGGCGGTGAGAGGCAGAAACCTCAGCAGGGCCGGGTTCATTCCAGCACCCGCAGCGCTCGCCCATATAAAACCTGGCGGTCCGCGGCGCCGTTCTGGCCGCCGTTGATTCGCCGGGTGATCGCGTCGAAATCGCCGGCGTCCGCGAGAGGATTAAGCCCCCGTGAGGCCCAGAACCACGCAGCCGAAAGCGCGGCCCACTGGGGTTGCTCCAGCAGCGCCGGTTCCGCGACCAGATCAAGGCCCAGCGCCTCACCGCAAGCCTGGTAGTTCGCCCGACCGGTAATCTGGATCAGCCCACGCCCCCGGTACCTTTGACCGTCACCGTCCGCTTCAGGCGTATTACCCAGGCACGAAGCCAGCCGACCGGTGTCATACTTTGATAAATAAACATCGTTGCCCAGCTCCCGTAGATAACGTAGCTGGCCGGACTCATGGCCGACCTGGGCGATAAACGCGGCGACACGCTTGAGGCCGATAATCTGGTAACGGCCCATGGCGATGTTCAGGACAGGTGCAAAAACGCCGGCACTGGCGCCGGCGTTTGGAAGAATACGCAGCAGTTGGGCTTGCGTGATGGGCATGGCGATTTCCTTAACGAGGTTGAAGGGCATCGTCGATCATTTGAATAACAAAATGGGACGTACATGAGCAGGGCGAAAAATCTGGGCAAAGCGCTCATCGCAGAAACAGCTGCATCTTTTAAACAGACCAGTTTCAGTGAATGCAAGAACATAAAAAGTGGCCCGGTTTTTATCATCGCCTCAGGCAACTCGGCGAGAGGCTTCCCGATAGAAGAGTTTTCAACCGTGCCGATGATTACCATGAACGGCGCTATATCCATGTTCAGCCAAGCCGGCACCAAGCCCTTTTTCTACATATGCTCGGATACCAACTTCCCGCTTCAACAGCCGGAACTCTTCGCAACCGCAATGCAAATCAGTGAAAACGTTGCGTTGTGGGAGGAACAGTTCGACATCGTCCAAACCAAGCCCAACGGGAACGCCTTCGGCTTGAAAAAGGCCCCCAGGGCCTCAATGTTTACAACGTTATTCAACCCGCAGGAATCGCTTGTCAGGGACAGTTTTCTCTTGAGCAAGCGAAGCAAGGACATTGGCTTCAGCAAAGACATGTCCCTTGGCTGCTTCGATGCTCGAACGGTCATGTATCTCGCCCTACAAACTGCCTACCATCTGGGTTTCAACAAGGTTTTCCTAGTCGGCTTCGACTTGAATCAGGCGGCTGGCCGATTCTATGAAACATCGGAAAGCAAACGCTCGCCTTGCGGACTGGACCAGCATTACGGCACCCGGATTCTGCCTTCCTTGAAACTGATGTCCGAGCACATCGTCAGCGACGACTTTCAGGTCTATAACTTGTCCGCGGATTCCAAGGTTCCGGGACATATTATTGAGAAGATCAGCCTTGATGACGCGCGACGGATGCTTAATAGGTGAACGCCGCCAAGCCGGCACTTGATTACTCCAGACACCGCGAGCAGTTCGTTTTAGCTGGATCGACGTGCACTGGTAACAAATGTCAGCCCCTCGCATCCAGACAAGTCGCCTCGATCTTGCAGCGGTAGCTTTTTTCCCGGTCGCCGCTGGCGGTGACCTTGTCGATCGACCAGCGGCCGCGCATGAAATCCGGCCAGGTTGGGTCAAGCAGCACGATGCCTTCTGCGGATAACGCCGGATTGCCAGGGCATTCAATGGTGACCTTGAGCGCTTCGCGCATCATCCGGCGTACCTCCCCTTCAGCGGCGGCGCGGGCATCGTCTGCGCTTTGGAAGCGCTGACGCAGCGTCTTGAATGGCGCGATACCGCTTTCTTCGACACGCGCTTTGCCCGCCACCGCATCCCACCAAGTGGTCTTGCAGCCCTGGTATTTCGCCCGGGCCGCTTCATCAAGAACCGCAGAGACAAAGGCTTGGTCACCTGGACGATTGTTCGTCGTCACCGACAGCTTTGTGTCCGGGAGGATTTTGCCCGACAGCGATTTCGCCTGGCCGCGACGTGCCAGCACATACAACTCGTTGATCGGCTTGGCGACCGCGTCGTAACGATGGGCCAGCCGAGTCAGGAATCCCATGTCGGTTTCGTTGGACTGGTCGATGTGCTCGATCTTGATCAGCGACAACTCGGGGGCGACGCGAGGGGAAAATCCGTGCCTCGAGGTCAATTGACGAAACAACGTCCCCAGAGTCGTCGGGCCGTGACTGACAGATCGGCGCTGCTTGAAACCGGTCTGGTCCGACGCGCTGAACGGCGCCGCCGTCGCCACCAATGTCAGGCGCAGGGGAAACAATGTCGGTGTGCGCCGGGTCACGACGAACTCACCTTTATCCACGAGCCCGGACTCTTGGTAACCGACCCGCAAGCCGATTTTCCCCTCAAGGCTGGGCAGTCCCTCGAGCCCTTCCAGGCTGAGCGTGAGCGTCAGTTGATCGGACTCGATACCCGCCGCATCGATGTGCGTCCAACTGAGCAATCGCTGGTTGAGCAGCGCGGCGTTCGCGCCATAAATTTCTACCGCAGGTGTAAAACCCAATGACATGTCGCCTCCTTAATCCCAGGCCGAAACCGATGGGGTTGCAACCGGTTTGAGCTCCACTTCCGGCAGGACGACCCACACGCCCGCAGGCAATACCGGACCCCATTCCGCCAGCCCCGGATTCAGCCGCCAGAGCGCTTCTTCGGCGGCGTCATCACAACGTCCGAGCTCGCGGTACAACAACAGATTCACCGAGTCGCCGGCGATGCTTCGAACCCTACGCATTGGCGAACTCCGTCAATTCAATCACCCAGCCAACCACCATCGCGGTGCCGTCGTCGATGATCTCGGTCTGGGTTTCCGAGACCTTGTTGATTTGCCACAAGCCCCAGTTGCGGCCGATGCCGTCCACCAGCGGCAAAGGGATGCGCAGCGCTTGCAATGCACGCAGCTCATCGAGTCGATCCATGGCGGTCGCGTACATGGACTTGCCGGTAATCGTCAGCCCTTGCAGGCCTTGGCCGACCTGGCTGGACTTGGGTTTGCTGGTGAGGATGTCGATGCTTTTCCAGCCACCGTCCGAGGTACGAACCAGGGAGTGGTAGGCGAAATTGCGAGACAGCCCGAAAATGAAACTGCCCAACGCCATTTGCTGACGCATCAGGTCACTCCGTCAGTCAGGGCCGCATCACTGCGCATGGCAAGTGAATTAGGCATGAGTTGGAATTGGCTGGTGATTTGTTGCACCACCAGGTTCGCCAATTGAGCGGCGCTGGCCTGGTCTTGGCCATTGATGTAGATGTTCGCGGTCAGGGCGTTTTGCTGGGTGGCGGCCTGGGCTTGGGGCAGCCCTCTCGTGGTTTGATCAGCCGGGGGGAGTTTGTCGACGGGCGAGGCGAGCTTCTCGCCCAGCCAGGAACCCGACTCACCGCCGATCCAGCTTCCCGCCAGACCGCCGACAATCGCGCCGAGGGCTCCACCTATGGCGGTGCCGATACCCGGACCGAAAAAGGTGCCGATCGTGGCGCCCGCAGTTGCACCTGCCGAAGCTCCGGCCCAGCCGCCGCCTGCAGCTCCCAGGCCTGCGCCAATCATCTGGACGTCGCCGTTAACTGCGCCTTCGACCAACTGGGGGACGGCGCCGAGAACAGGCGCTCCGGGCATGAAGCGCAACGAGCGCGCTGAAGTATTCATGCCTCGCAGGGAACGACCGACGCTCCCGCCAACCTCGGCTTTCGCAGCGCTCGCGGGCTCCAATATCCGCTTGGCCGCTCGATTGCTCAGCTCATCGGTGATGGCTTTAAGCAGCGCGCCCACCAGCGGTTTGAGCGCCGCACCGACCAGTACAATGGCAGCGGTGGCTTTGGGTGAAGTTTCGGCCAACTCGCTCATGCCGTCGTTAAGCGAACCGAGCCATTGCAACGAGCTGTCCATGACAGGCGCCACGGCATTGCCAGCGGCCAACGACAGCCGTTCGTTGCTGGCGTTAAAGACGTTCAACCGGCCTTGCAGGGTATTCGATAGCGCCAGCGCGTCCTGCTTCACCGAGCCGTCATTGCCCAGTTGTGAAGTGGCGTATTGGCCTGGAGCTTTCACCTGCCAGAAGGCCGCATTCACATCGTCCAGTTTCTGCGCCATGCGCAGCACCGCCTCATTCCCGGTGCCAAACAGCGAAGACGCAAGGTTCGTGCGTTTGTCGGCCGGCTGCGCGTTCAACGCTGCAAGCACGGACATCACCGTCCCCGGCGCGGCGTCCTTGTCGCGCAGGCCGCTCGCCACCTCTTTGGAATCCAGCCCCAGTCGCTTCCAGGCCGCTTGTTCAGTCGCGGAGACTTGATTGCCCTTGCCCAGCGCAGTCGTAAAACTATCAAGCGCCGCGCCAGCTTCAGCTTGTTGCGTACCGGTGTTGAGAATCGCCGCTGTCAACGCCGCGGCTTGCTCTGGCTGCAGGCCTACCGAAGTCGCCGCCGCACCGTCACGTTGCAACACGGTGCCGATATCACTCGCTTTTGCACCACCGCTGATCTTGCCTAGGTGGTTGGTCGCGTCCGCCAGATCAAACGCTTTCCCTGCGCTGAGCTTCATGGAAGTACGCCAGCCAAGCAGCATCTCGGCGGCGTCCATGGCCGGCATTCTGAACGTCGAGGCGG
The DNA here is from genome assembly GCF_014268655.2 of Pseudomonas marvdashtae. Lineage (NCBI taxonomy): Bacteria > Pseudomonadati > Pseudomonadota > Gammaproteobacteria > Pseudomonadales > Pseudomonadaceae > Pseudomonas > Pseudomonas marvdashtae. Next base: position 647,068 of record NZ_JABWQX020000002.1, on the reverse strand, counting down.
TCACGCCTGCATCACTGGCAAACCGCAACAGTGCCAATTGCCGGTCCGAGGCATTGGGCAGTTCACTGCCAATTCCATTCTTGGCGGCCAGGCTTTGCATCCTCACCAGCTCAACCGCCGTGGTTCCGCCGGCCGCTACCAATGGCGCGCTGGCAATACGCTGGGTTGGCTCAGCCATCTCGGCAATCTGGCGAGGCGTGAATTGGCCGGCCTGTTTGAGGTCGGCCATGGCCGAATCCATTTCAATCGCGGGTTTCAACAGCGCCGGCGGTTCGATACCGCGCCCCGCCTTACCTTTAGGATCATTGGCCGATTCACCTTTGGCGCCAGCGCCCATCGTCTGGAAGAAGGCGCGCTGCACCGAGAGTTTCAAGGTCAGCGACTCGACCGCCGTGGTCAGAAGGCCGAGCTTGAGCCCGAGGTTTTCCAGCGCCAGGTTGAATCCTGGCAGCCGATCGCCGGCGGAAATAATCAAATTGCTCGTGGGGCTGGCATTTGGAGCCGCTAACCCACTCTTATCGAAGGCTGCGTATCTGAGGGAATATCTATCGTCCGCCATTGGGCGCTACTCCTGTTTCACGCCAAGGCGAGTGATCGCGATGTCGTATCGGCGCAAGGCCTTGCCGGCGTCCCACTCCAGGATTTCCGCTTCACTCACCGAGTAAATGAGCGGCACCACATCGAGGATCAATTCGATGTCGCGCTCCGAAAGAAGTCCGCCGGTTTGTTTAAAAAATCGTCGATGCGTACCTGAAGTTGCGTCCAGTCGGGCACGGTCAGCGAGGCCAGGTCGGGAAGCATCAGGCCAGTGCAATGGGCCGTGATGAACTCGGCGCGTTCCTTGGCCGTCTTCAGTTTTTTCATCGCCTTGGTGGCCCGCAGCACGGGCATTTCCAGGGTCAACGAGGTCAGGCTGCGGCCCGCGACGTCGAGGGGTTGCAGCAGTTGCACCTGGTCGGGATCGGCGGGGGCGCCATCCACCTGTTCCAAGAAGTGGGAGGTCGGGCGCGTGGACATTTCGTGTACGTATTGCGCGATGCTCACGTAGTCCGGGCGCTTGAGTTGATCCAGCTCCTTGAGGGACAGGCCGGTCGCCAGCTTGGCCAGTTCGAAGAACTGATCGTCTTCGCCATCGCCGGCACGGGCCAGGGCGTCTTTTTGCGCGGCGTAGTACAGCGGCTTGAGTTGCAGTTGTTCGATTTGCGTCCCATCGTCACCCGTGATCGGCGACAACAGGACGTGAACAGGAGGTGTCCAGGACATGATGTATTCCTTGCTGAATGGCGAGCGACCCGTGGACGAACACGCGTCCACAGATCGGGTCAGCCGCCAGGTTTCTGGCTTAGGGCAGCAATACCGCACGGCGGGCATCGCCAAGAATGTCGACGCCGTTGAGCACGAACTTCTGTGTGCGCACATCGATGTCGATCACCGGGATGCCGTTTTCCAGACGGTTATAGGTGCGGCAGGCCAGCTCGAGGGTGGTGGTGGGTTTGTCGTTCATCTTCAACGCAGCTTCGTCCAGGGACTTCAACTTGCCGCCCACCGTGTGGTAGGTAAACCACGTGTTGCCGTCCTGATCCTGCCCGGCTTCGCGCACATTCAGCAGGATGTCATCGCCGACGCTCACGCCCAGGGCCAGCATGATTTCCGGGCCGACGCCTTGCAGCACCAGCTTGGCGGTCAGCGCCTTGCCGCTCTTGGCCATTTCCTCGCCAATGAAGCGCCCGCCGCGCATCTCTTCCATTTCGAATTCAATTTTCGGCGGCGTGAATTCTTCCACGGTCGCCGACAATGGCAGGCCTTGCAGGGTGGCCGCGATGGCCTGTCTTACGCGGTTGGTAAACATTAGAGAACGTCCTCCAGGAACTGCTCGATGATTTCATCGCGGGCATTGAGTTGATAAATCATGTGTTCGTTTGGCGCGTAGCGGCCGTAGTCGATGACCACATACCAGGTGCCGTTCTTGTACTTCTCGACGCTGTTCAATTCCGGGTGCAGGTAAACGCTGCCGCCAGGAATGGTTTCGTCGGCGACCAGGGTTTGCAGCCAGTCGTTGATGCGCTTGACCTCCTGGTCCATGAACGACTTGGTCAGATTCTTGGCCATGGCTTTCTGGCCGGCCTTCACCAGCTTGCGGCTGATGGCATCTTCCAGGCCGACGTAGCTGATGAACTTGCCGGTGATGGAGCGGTTACCCAACAGCGAGAAGCCGCCGAGGATGGTTCGGGCGTAATAGCTGACGCCGTAGCGGTTGAGCAGATCGCCCTCGGTTGAGGTGTCGAGGATGTTGTATTCGACGGTGCGGGAAACGTCTTCGGCGTAGGTCACCTGGTTGCCCGGGCTCTCCCACTGCTTGACCTTGGCGAGGGCAGCGATGGCCAGGCTCGACGGCGCCAGGAAAACGTTTTTCTTCGCCGCCTTGGAATACACCGCCGGCATGTTGTGCACCACCAGGCAACGGTCAAAACCGAGGTCGGCGCCGCCCAGTTCCTGGCTGTAAGTCACTTGATCGGCGACCGAGACGTCCTTGCCGTCGAGCACCACACGGGCCTTGATGCGCTTGCCAAACGAAGCGAACTCGCTCGCCACCGCCTTGGTGCCGGTGAAGCCCGGCGCGCCGATGATGGTCAGGTCTTCGGCGACCCCACTCAACGCCGCCATCCCCAACTTGCGCCCGGTCTGCGCCTCGATACCGCCGATCACATTGTTCTGCGTATCGGCCAGCGTCGCGCCCTCCTCGACGATGACCACGTAGACCGGCACCTTGACCACTTTGAGAATCTGGTACACCGCGTGGAACAACGTCCCCGCCTCGGCACCGGTCGGGTCCAACTGGGCCTGGGTGGTAAAGCTGTTGATGCGAAACGGGGTGTTTTTCGGGATCAGCGCGTTGGCGTTCGGTGCGGTGCCGACCAGACCGATGACGTTATCGCCCAGGCCACCCATGGCCTCAGGGGACTCAGTAGCGTTGACGGTGATGCCGTTGTGCTCGAAGTTCAAAACCTCAGCCATGGTTATTCAGCCTTCTTGGTGGTGGCCTTTTTGGCCGGGGTGGTTGGGGTGGCTTGCGTGTCAACTGCCGGTTTCTGCGTATCCAGGACGCCGGTCAGTTCGAGGCGACCGGCACTGCGCAAAGCACTGGCCTCGACATCCAACAGCTCCATTTTCTGGCCGGCGCTCGACCAGTGGCCGCCACCGATAGGAAATGGCAGCAGCACGGTGTAATGCTTACGAATGGGCATCTACGGTCTCTCCAGATGCGAAAACACAAAAGCCCCATTTAGGGGCTCAATGCGGGCGAAAAAAAACCGCTCTCGCGGTCGTGGTTTACTTGATGAAATCTGGCAGCACGGGCCAGCGCAGCCTGGACGGTTCCTCATCCGCTTCTGGGATGTCTCGCAAGGCCTGGCGGTAAGCCTTGATCTCGGCGAGTTGGGCTTCTGTCGCCGGGAAGTCCGGTAGTTGGGTAAAATCCGTGTCTCGCAGAAGTTGATTACGACGCGTGCGAATGGCAGCCCATTCGATTTCAGGCGACGGTACGGCCAGGGGAATTTCGGGTGTGTCATTGTTGGAAAGATCAGACATGTTCGTTCCTTAGCTGAAAACGACGGTTTCGGCCAGCGACAACCTGGTGACCAAATCCCCAAGGTTGAACAACCGACCATTGCCCACACGCATGGTGTCAATGCGCACGGTGGTGTAATAAATGTTTGGAATCAGAATTCGCATGACAATATTTCCGTTTGTATCGACATAGATAGAAGGGGTCATGTTTCCAAAAGTCGAAGCGTTTTGCAGGACCCGAGTGGGCTGGTAGCAATACCCCACCAACGTTTCGTCGATTATTTTGGCTGTGCCGTAACTGTAGCCCTTGATATTGAACCAGAACATCTCCGAATTGGTATTGATGTTAAGCGGTACTTTGAAATGCATGTATACATTTGCGCTGGCACCCAGGTTGGTGGAAACAAAATCACCTTGTGCCGTTGCACCATAGACGCCGCCTGTCCCGTGAACATGCCCCTGCAAGACGTTGCGTCGAATCGTGCCCAGGGCAGTTGGATCCCCTTCTACATCCTTCAGGCTTCGCCACTCATTGAACTGTGTCAAAGCCGTGGCCATGGTCGTGTTGATACTGCCGATTTTTCCATTGACCACAGAGGTCAAGTTATTGGCCGCTGATACCAGCGACGCGATAGTGGTTTCCAGACTCACATTCAGGTTCCTTGTACTATTTGATTATTTAGCTTCGAGCGCCATTACTCGAAACATCAGGCCAACGTGCCGCACCATGTTGTCGATATTGGCGGTAGCCAACGTGGCGATTTCTTCACTCAACAGAATATTCAGGTTGTCGGACCCGACCACCACCGTGACGCTTTGCGCCGGCAACGGTGAAATATCCAGCGTGAACTTTTGCAATACTCGCGCGGCCGCCGCTTTGTAGGTCAGCAACTTTCCAGCTACCGAATACACCGCTAACAACGTGCCGGTAGAAAGATAGAAACCGAACTCGCCAATCTCATATTCATCCGGCCCCTCAAACAAAGCTGCCATTCTCAGCTGCCCTGGATCCAGATCTTCGTAATCCACGATTGGCACACGCTGTCGTTCATTGCGAAGCGCCGTTTCCGATCCGTTGGGATCGTAGCGGGCGGTGCCGGCCCCGATGTGGGTGATCTCACCTTTCAAGCCTTGGTTTTTCGCCTTTAACACTTCGGCCAGGCCGGCGGAAGTGAAGCGAACCAAGCGCGTAATGTCTTCTGTCATGGCTGCGCCCTGAGGTCGTAATCGTTAATGGTGTAGGGTTGGAAAAAGCCGGTGCTGATAAGCCGTGCATCAAAATCAAGTGATGGCAGCGCCCCGCACAGAAACAGTTCTGCTTCGCTCAATGCTCCATGGGAGGCTGACGCAAGCGCCAGACTGCCCCTCGTTTGATGTACGAGCGTGATAGTGGCCTGGTCGCGCTCGCTCTTGGCGGCATTGATTCGCCGTATCAAGCGATTATGATCGCCGCTGGACCAACTCCGACCGATGACCGCGTGCACATCAAATGTGTAGGGGTGAGCACTAGGTTGTTGCTCATACCAGGCGGTGACATGCGGCACGAATCCCATAGACTCGACGGCATGATTCAGCGCTTGGCGAGTACCGGCCTGGCGCTGGATTTGCCAGGACAATGAAATAGTCAGACGCTTTTCCAGGTCGCTGGCTTCCGCGTCCCACTCACCGACCCCACGATCCGCCGCCAAATACGGCAGGAACCCCAAAGGCGTTCCCAGCGGATTCATCAACTCGGGAAACGGCGGATCAATGCGCTCGAGCAACCGGGCGAAGCCCAGGTCCAGCGCTCTTTCCAGCGGCGAACTGTTCACCGGCAACAGGCTCAAGCGAGGTTGATCGTCATTCATAACGTATCCACCTCGACCTCGACGCCCGTGCAGTACGGCGCCTGGAAAGCCGTCGTCACAATCGGCGCAAGCGGTTCGAGAATCTGCAACTGAACCGCGCCGGCGCTGTGCAGCGTGTAGTCGATCCAGCTCGGGTCCACCCGGCCTTCCAAGCGATGGCACGCCTCGGCGTATTCCTGCAATTGCCGCTGTGCGGCAGCCTGGGTGAGACCGGAGTCAGGGCCGGGATTGATCTTCGCCACGACGCGGATTTTGTAGTTCTTGATCTGCGCGGCCTGCACGATGACCCGATCCGTTTCCGGTCGCACATCAGGCCGGGCGAAGTGCTCGCGGACGCCGTCGAGCAGCGCCTCGGATGGCGTGCCATTGCCCTCTCGGGAGAGCACCGTGACCGTGACTTCGCCGGGCGCCGTACGGCGACCGTTGCCGTCCTTGATCTGCGCCGCATGACCATCCGGTGCGAAGGTGTAGGTGACCGTCACCTCACCCGCCGAAGCGTTTTCGACGTTCACCACTGGCCGTTCACCCAAGGTAAAAATCTCCCGCCGATACTGCATGCGCGAACCGGCCGCCGGGGCGTGCGGCGCCAGGTAGTAGCGCAACCGCGCATCATCATCGCTTTCGTACATCGGAGGGATGGGCGGAAATGCCGCTGGGTCGCCGGGGTCGAGCAATTGGCGTTCCAGCCCCATGTCCGCGAGGCGCGCGTCGAGGTTGGTTCCCGTCGCCCACCACGCCAGCATCTGCTTGATGCGGGCGTTGTATTTGCGTTCGTGGGTTTGCAGCCGAACGCAGAACGCCTCGAGGGCCAGGGTCAGCAGTTCGCTTTCGTTCTCGAGACTGTCCACCAGCTTGGCGGCGCTTGCAGGAGAGCGTGCGGCGACGTACTCGACCACGAAGGTCTTGAACTCTGCGAGCAACTCCTCGAACGCTTCGACGGTGACGATGGCTGGTTCGGCCAGTTGGTTCTGGCCGGGAATCAACATGCTCATGTCACCACCTCAAAAGTCTGTTTGCGGTTTTTCCAGGTGCCGGCGAAACGCAGCAGCAATCCGGCACCGTGCCGGCTGGCGACGATGACCTGCGGCTCAAAATCGTCGATGCCGTTGTGCGGGTTGTAGAACGCTTGGGCGGCGTGGCTCTGGGCAAGAATCAGCAAGTCATCGCCGAGGTTCTGCCCGAGCAACTCGGTCAACGCGCAGCCATACAAAGGCCGCTTCTGGCGAGTGCCCAACGGCGTGGTAAGTGCGCGGGTGGCGCGCTGCACAAATTGCAGCCAGTCGTCGACCGTCGCGCCGGTATTGCGATCGATTCCAATCATGGGAAATCCTTTATGCGGTACTGATGACGCGCCCCTGGTGATCCACCACCGGGCCGCTCAGGTGCACACCAGCGGCGTCGAGCCGAACGCCGACGGCGCCCAGTTTTAGTTCGATGGTTTGCGGCGTCATCACCAGACTCGATGGGCCAACGCTCAACTGGAGCGATTCACGGGAACCGCTGAACGTCGCCGGGCCGTTCATCCAATGCAGGACATGGCTGGCATGGTCGTAGCCGTTTTCCGTACCGTCCTGGTAGAGGCGACGCGTCAGCGAAGCCTCGGTCGAGACGGGCGGGAACTGGCCGCCGTTAAGGCCGAACAGCGCCACCGACTGCCCGCCGCCATCGCCGCCGCCATGGTTCAGCAACAGGCACTGCTCGCCCACGGACGGAATCCGCGACTCGCTCTGAGCGCCGGCGCTCGGGTTGAAAAAGCGGATCGCCGGGGTCAGCAGTCCGCCATGGCTGACCTTGCAGGTGTTGCTAGCCGCATCGACTTCCTGGCAGACACCGATGCGACAAACGCCGTCGGCGCGCCGATGCAAGTCCTCGAGCTCGGCTTCCATCTGCGCGAGGCGCTCGATGATCGGCCCCAGTTGCATCCGTAGAAACGCATCGAACATGGCTCAACCCTCGAGTGCGGTGTATTGGTCCGGGTCGTCGATGTTCGACACTTCCCAGGTGCGGGCAAATTTCGGGATGCCCAACGGGTCATCCAGCAGCATCGGGCCGAGGTACAGGGTTTGGCTGAAGGAAAGGGTCCAGGCGGTGTAGGCCCGTGCCGGATTGATGAAGGTGGATGGCAGGCCATCGACCTCTGCGGGCAGGTCGCATTGATCGCCCGACAGGCCCCAGCGGTTATCCATGACCAAGTGCTTCAGTTCAGCGGCCAAGTCGCAGGCGTCCCATCCTGGAACGGCCATGACCACTTGCAGTGACACCGTCAGAACATGGGCGATACGCCCGTTGTTGGAACGGTGGCCGGGTGCATCGCGCTCAATCGCAATCAGCACCCAGGGTTGGTCGTCAGTGCCATCGAACTCCTGGGGGCTGCCGACTTTCAAGGTGGGATAGGTGATGCGCAGCGTCTGGGCAATGGCGAAGAATAGCTGCGATGGTTTTTCGATAAGGGCGGCCATAGATCGCCTCCTTTTTTATGGATCAGCGATGTGGGTTCACGAGTGGTCGGGAGGAACGTCCCGCGGGGGGACTTCGCCGATGCCGATTCGCTTGGCGACCCAGCGCTCGTAAAGACCGATGGCCACATCGGCACCGGCCATGGCGGTCAGGCAACCCAGGGCGCACGCGCTCCAGATCGACATCCCGAGGGCGTACAAAAGCATGGTTGCCGATACGCCGCAGACCACGCAGGCGCCGGAGCGCAGAACCACGCGGCGCAGCAACGGCCAGCCACGGGCGCCCTCCTTGTCGGCACGCCACATCTCGCCGGACACCCCGCCCACCAAGGCGAGCACGATGACCAGCCAGATCGGCATGTCCAGCAACGCTTGTTGCTCGTTTGTCATGTCAGGCTTCCTGGGGGGTGATGGTTAACAACGAGAGAATCGACAAGCTATCGAGTGATGAGCATGTCGAGACTGGTCGCGTCGCAAGAGTTGTTGGCTTTCCTGTCGATGACCAGATAAAGCGAAGACGTCGGCGTGACTGCGACGCTATTCAGCATGAACGTGGCGCTACCGCCGTTTGCCAGGCTCCCGGACTGGAGCACCGTGTCACCCAGGTTGAGCGACCAGCCAACACCATCCCCGCAAGCGTTATGCAGGTCATTGACCCGCCCCAGCACGTTGATATTGCCGGTGACAGGACTGGCCCAGCGGAAAATGCTCTGGCTGTTGGTACCGGGATGCGTGGCTACATCGCCCTGCTTGAACACGAAACTGGTGCCCGAGCCGGTGAAGGTGAAGCTTTCATTTGGAATGGAGATCCAAGCGCCCGTCGCATCGTCGCGCCAGCAGGTAGTGGGCTTGCCATTACAGACCCCGGCCTGGAACGACGGAAAGAGCGTGTAGTTGGCCGAGGCATTCACCCCCGATTTGTTTTGCATGAACGACCAGGGTGAGCTGGCCGGAGCGGCCTCGGTCATCAGGTACATGTCCCGGGCCAGGTTCCACGACAGGGCCGTATCAGCCTTGGCACTCAGGGATACGAAGGACGACAGAAACGCCGTCGCCAGCAGGATTTTTTGCAGGAGTTTCATATTCTTGCCTCGATGGATGTCATTGAGTAAGGCGTGCAGGGTTTATCCCGCACACGGTTCGCTCGCTGGCGTTCACTCGAGGCTCAACGGCCTTCACATGATTCAACGTTCCGCATCGGAAACATTTGATCTGGAGTTGGGTATTTGCTTGAACCGATGAATGCTATTTGGTTATCAGCATGTCGATGGTGCTGGAGTCGCAAGAGTAATTAGTCTTTTTATCAAGAACGAAATAAATCGGCGCAGCGGCGGTGACCGATACATTGTTAAGGGAAAAAACAGCCCCTGCACCTTTGGCCAAGCTACCCGACTGCAGAACCGCACCGCCCTGGTTAAGCGACCATGCAACACCATCGCCACAGGCGCTGTGGATACTGTTGATACGCCCCAGAATATTGACGGCGCCGGTGACAGGACTGGTCCAGCGGATGATGGTTTGACTATTCATACCAGGATGAAAAATCACATTACCTGGCGGAACAGTAAAGCTGCCGTTTCCACTGTAGTTATAGGTTTCCTTGTGAACGGTAACGTGAGCCCCGGACGGAATGTCTTGCCAGCAGGTCGCAGGCCTTCCGCCACATACATCGGCCGTAAACGACGGCAGAAGGATGTAGTTGTCGGGATTATTCACGCCAGAGGTGTTTTCCATGAACGCCCAAGGCGAGCCTGTCGCAACACGCTCTTTTGCGAAGATCACATCTTTTGCCAAGTTCCAGGATTGGGCGGTTTCAGCCCAAGCGTTAACGAATGCGCCAGAAAATAGAAACAAGCCCAGCAATGAAGCAACGGTAACTTTTTTCATGAGATAACCTTTTGATTCGGATGATTTTGATTAAGCAGCTTTAGCGCTCATGTCGCTCGCCGGCGTTCACTCGAGGCTCAACGGCCTTCACATGATTCAACGTTCCGCATCGGGAGCATTTGATCTGGAGTTCGGTGTTCTCGCCCATGCGGGCCAGAAGTCTTTTGCAGTGACCGCATCTGAAATCCTTCAGCATCGAAAGCCCTCCCATTGGCGGCGGTTTGAAGCGCCTTGCGGCACAGGCATTCCAAAAAGCCCGGTTGCCCAGGCTTTTCAGTAATGCGCTTGATCTTTCGGCGCGACTGGCGCGGTACGGATCCATTCAAATTGTTCCTCCGACCGCGGCCCCTGCCCGCCGGATAACTGCTTCTGGTGCTTTACGCTGCACACCCGGGTCAGTTGCCAACCCTCTGAACCGTTAAAGGCCGGTTCATCGCTGCCTGTTGGTGGAACTAAAGAGCTTCGTTGCCAGCCGCTTTGTCGAGCGGCTTGGACACAGAATATGCATGGATGCATATACAGTCAATGCGTAAATGCATTTATTTATGCATGTCGAATGCGCTAATGCATGGAACCCTTGCAGATACGGGGTCGCGGGTTATCAGGAGGCGAAAAAAAACCCGCACGGTGGCGGGTTTTATCTGACAGCGCAGGGGTTAACGGGCGTACATGCCCCACCAGAAGACGTGACCGAGGATGACGATTTGTTCGTCTTGCATCTCCTGGAACGTGTAGTCCTCGTCCGGATGTTCATCACGGTTGAAGCTGCGCAGGCGAATGCCGGTGGGCAGGCGGTAAAGCTGCTTTACCCGCAACTGGCCGTTGTGATTGATGGCGTAGAGATCACCGTCGACGATGTCGCCGATCCCACACTTGCCCGCATTCACCCCGACCGTCGCACCGTCGCGCAGCACCGGCAACATACTGTTGCCGCGCACGGTCACGCACTTGGCCTGGTCGAACTGCACGCCGTTATGGCGCAGGCTGCGCTTGCCGAAGCGCAGGCTGGAGCGCTCGCTTTCCTCGATGACGAATCTTCCTGATCCAGCAGCCAATTCAACCTCACGCAGAAAAGGAACGGACACCTCGTCTTCCTCGACGGGCGTGTCATCGTCCCACAGGCTTATGTCCTTGAGTTCGGAATGCGGCTCTTCGCGACGGCTGCCGCCGGCCGACGCAATGTCGGCGCGCCCGCGCAACTGATCGGTGCTCACAGCGAAATATTCGGCGATCTTCGAGATGTGTTTATCCGAGGGATCGACGATCTTGCCGCTGAGAATCCGCGAGAGAGTGGACTGAGGCACGCCGGTACGCCGGTGAAGCTCCGTAGGGGAGATCCCGTGCTGATCGAGCAATGCTCTTAATACGATAGAAACGTTGCGTTTTTGCATAACGCGCATAATGCTTGTTCTTTTTGCGGAAGACAAATGCTGATTCGCATAAATATGCAATTCCAGCCAGTTGCATTCATTGTGGCGAGGGAGCTTGCTCCCGCTTGACCGGGCTGGCGCTCCAGTGCGAAGCGCTCACAAAAAAGGGTCTGCTGCGCAGCCCAGCGGGAGCAAGCTCCCTCGCCACGGAATCGCCCTACACGCCCTTGGGAAAAGGCTCCAAAGCCGTCCTTCAAATGTGCGACGCAAGGCTACGTTTTCTTGCGCCTCTGCCTACAACTACGCCAGAATCCGTCGGCTTGTGCGCCTTGGACCCCACCGGTACCTTGACTCCATCACTGCCCATCAGTGATCGGGTTTAGTAGCTCGGTATTCCAAGGTGCTCACTGCTCCATTCAGCCTGGTGTTTCTTACCTGTGCTCAATGGTAGCTGTGCGCAGGGCGCCCTCGGGCGCGCCGGTTCCTTGGATCCCCGGTCTACTAACCTGCGTACAGCTGCCACCCATCTCGTTTAGTAGCGGATTGGTAGCGGCTCCAACTTAAGGATCCAAGACTATGGTGTCGATAAGGTTGACTACCATATCCCTGAGCAACACACGCGGGCGGACCTAGAGGCCTTGCTCGAAGCACCGTCAGGAGGGCATCTATGATTTCGATCAAGCTTGGCTTGTCCAAAGGAACCAAAAGCACCTTCGCCGATTTTATTCGTAACGCGAAATCGGATCAAAAGAAGCGTGTTTATAGCGAGGTTTTGACGGAAGCTACCAAGCAGCAAAACCTGGTCATGATGCAGGCCGAGGCGAAACGAGCCTGATTTCAAGACTGAAGCGAAGCCCGACCATGCGTCGGGCTTTTTTTTGCCTGGTTCGTGCTTCACAGATATTTTTTCGCCACATGTAGGGCAAATTTGGAGGACAAAAGCCCAGTTTCACTAACCTTATCGAAGCACTCATCCCTGGGTCGCCCCCCACCCCCCATGTTAACCTTGCACCCATCGCGGAAAAGCCGGGCCAATGCCCCTCCTTTTGCCCTACACCTTTCAACGAGCTTCCCTGATACCCATGAATACCGCCGTGAACGACCTGTCCTCTCACACGCCGATGATGCAACAGTACTGGCGCCTGAAGAACCAGCACCCCGACCAGCTGATGTTCTACCGCATGGGCGATTTCTACGAGATCTTCTACGAGGACGCGAAGAAAGCCGCCAAGCTGTTGGACATCACCCTGACGGCGCGTGGGCAATCGGCGGGCATGGCGATTCCGATGTGTGGGATTCCTTACCACGCGGCGGAAGGTTATCTGGCGAAGCTGGTCAAGCTAGGCGAATCCGTGGTGATCTGCGAGCAAGTCGGCGACCCGGCCACCAGCAAAGGCCCTGTTGACCGCCAGGTCGTGCGGATCATCACCCCGGGCACGGTCAGTGACGAAGCCTTGCTGGATGAACGCCGGGACAACCTGATCGCTGCGGTGTTGGGCGATGAGCGCCTGTTCGGCCTGGCGGTGCTGGACATCACCAGCGGCAATTTCTCGGTGCTGGAAATCAAGGGCTGGGAAAACCTCCTGGCGGAGCTGGAGCGGGTCAACCCGGTGGAACTGTTGATTCCCGATGATTGGCCCAAAGACCTGCCGGCGGAAAAACGCCGTGGCGTACGTCGTCGGGCGCCGTGGGATTTTGAGCGTGACTCAGCGTTGAAAAGTCTCTGCCAGCAATTCTCCACACAAGACCTCAAGGGCTTTGGTTGCGAGAACCTGACCTTGGCCATTGGCGCCGCCGGTTGCCTGCTGGCTTACGCCAAGGAAACCCAGCGTACCGCCCTGCCCCATTTGCGCAGCCTGCGTCACGAACGCCTGGATGACACGGTGGTGCTGGACGGCGCGAGCCGACGCAACCTGGAGCTGGACACCAACCTGGCCGGCGGGCGCGACAACACCCTGCAATCGGTGGTCGACCGCTGCCAGACCGCCATGGGCAGCCGCCTGCTGACCCGCTGGCTGAACCGTCCGCTGCGGGACCTGACCGTTTTGCTGGCGCGCCAGACCTCCATCACCTGCCTGCTCGACCGCTATCGTTTCGAGCAGTTGCAACCGCAGCTCAAGGAAATCGGCGACATCGAGCGGATCCTCGCCCGTATCGGCTTGCGCAACGCCCGGCCCCGCGATTTGGCGCGCTTGCGCGATGCCCTCGGCGCATTGCCCGAACTTCAGGTGGCAATGACTGACCTCGAAGCGCCGCACCTGCAACAACTGGCGCGCACCACCAGCACCTACCCGGACCTGGCCGCACTGCTGGAAAAAGCCATTATCGACAACCCGCCGGCGGTGATCCGCGACGGTGGCGTGCTGAAAACCGGCTACGACGCCGAACTCGACGAGCTGCAATCGTTGAGCGAAAACGCCGGCCAGTTCCTGATCGACCTCGAAGCTCGGGAAAAGGCCCGAACGGGCCTCGCCAACCTCAAGGTCGGCTACAACCGCATCCACGGTTATTTCATCGAACTGCCGAGCAAGCAGGCCGAGCAAGCCCCAGCCGACTACATTCGCCGCCAGACCCTCAAGGGCGCCGAGCGTTTCATCACCCCGGAACTCAAGGCCTTCGAAGACAAGGCGCTGTCGGCCAAGAGTCGCGCCCTTGCCCGCGAGAAGATGCTCTACGAAGCGTTGCTCGAAGACCTGATCAGCCAGCTCCCACCGTTGCAGGACACCGCCGGCGCACTGGCGGAGCTGGACGTCTTGAGCAACCTGGCCGAGCGCGCACTGAACCTGGACCTCAACTGCCCGCGCTTCGTCAGCGAGCCGTGCATGCGCATCAGCCAGGGACGTCACCCGGTCGTCGAGCAGGTGTTAACCACGCCGTTCGTGGCCAACGACCTGAGCCTGGACGACAACACCCGCATGCTGGTGATCACCGGTCCGAACATGGGCGGTAAATCGACCTACATGCGCCAGACCGCGCTGATCGTGCTGCTGGCACATATCGGCAGTTTCGTGCCGGCGGCGAGCTGCGAACTGTCCCTGGTGGACCGCATCTTCACCCGGATCGGCTCCAGCGACGACTTGGCCGGCGGGCGTTCGACCTTCATGGTGGAAATGAGCGAAACCGCGAACATCTTGCACAACGCCACCGAGCGCAGTTTGGTGCTGATGGACGAAGTCGGCCGTGGCACCAGCACGTTCGACGGCCTGTCCCTGGCGTGGGCGGCGGCCGAACGCCTGGCCCAGTTGCGGGCCTACACGTTGTTCGCCACGCATTATTTCGAACTGACGGTGTTGCCGGAGAGCCAGCCGCTGGTGGCCAACGTCCACCTCAACGCCACCGAGCACAACGAACGCATCGTGTTCCTGCACCACGTACTGCCGGGCCCGGCCAGCCAGAGCTACGGTTTGGCAGTAGCGCAGCTGGCCGGCGTACCAAGCGACGTCATTACACGTGCCCGCGAGCACCTGAGTCGCCTGGAAACCACCAGCCTGCCGCACGAAGTACCTCGACCAACCAAAGGCAAACCAGCCGTGCCGCAGCAAAGCGACATGTTCGCCAGCCTGCCGCACCCGGTGCTCGATGAACTGGCCAAGCTTGACCTTGATGACATGACCCCGCGTCGGGCACTGGATTTACTCTATACATTGAAGACACGGATCTAACGCACAAGCTTTCAAGCTGTTAGAATCTCGCGCGGTTTGGGACGCTGCGACCTTATTAGCCTGGGTTTGCAGATTATCGCTCCCAAACCTTGCGACCCCGCCGTGAAGGGGCTTCGCTGCAGCCGCCTGAGGAGAGAATTAGAAATGACCTTCGTCGTCACCGACAACTGCATCAAGTGCAAGTACACCGACTGCGTAGAAGTGTGTCCGGTGGACTGCTTTTACGAAGGGCCGAATTTCCTGGTCATCCACCCGGACGAGTGCATCGACTGCGCCCTGTGTGAACCGGAATGCCCGGCAAATGCCATTTTCTCGGAGGACGAAGTGCCAGCCGGCATGGAAAACTTCATCGAGCTGAACGCCGAACTGGCGGACATCTGGCCGAACATCACCGAGAAGAAAGACGCCCTGCCGGACGCCGAAGAGTGGGATGGCAAGACTGGCAAGATCGCAGATCTGGAACGCTGATTATCCAGCGTTTACTGAAAAGGCCCCTTGCGGGCCTTTTTGCTTTTCCGAGCATGGCAAATCGCGGACAAAAAAAGGGGCGGTTTGACCCGCCCACATTTTTTCCCTAATCCCTTTAATCCTTTTCAT
This sequence comes from Pseudomonas marvdashtae, assembly GCF_014268655.2. NCBI lineage: Bacteria > Pseudomonadati > Pseudomonadota > Gammaproteobacteria > Pseudomonadales > Pseudomonadaceae > Pseudomonas > Pseudomonas marvdashtae. The sequence continues at coordinate 631,682 of NZ_JABWQX020000002.1, read as the reverse complement.
CGTCCTGATGAATCGCTCCTGCGATGTCCTTCCTGCCCATCGTCCTTGGTGGGTGTGTCTGTCCGTCGACACAGGACTGATATTAGTATTTTGCCGCGCCAGTGCAATCGGGCTCGTCCGTCCCCTTTCCCGCTGTAACGCCTCAGTCACAAACAATAAATCCTTATAGAACAACGAAATAGAAAAAATCTACGCCCTTGTTAGTCATCTATCCTATCAGCGGGAAACCGAACACTTACGTAACACTAGGCAAAGGCTTACAAGCCGAAACTACAAATTAGGTAGGACTTGAAAAGTTGCCGCCGGAAAACGCAAAAGCCCCGAACCAGTCGGGGCTTTTTCTACTGTGCTTGCGTGAGGTGTTATTGGAACAACGATTCGCTCGACAACCCATTTTTCTCCAGGATCTCCCGGAGGCGCTTGAGGCCTTCGACCTGGATCTGCCTGACCCGCTCCCGAGTCAAACCAATCTCCAGGCCGACGTCTTCAAGCGTGCTGCTCTCATGACCGCGCAAGCCGAAGCGGCGAATGACCACTTCCCGTTGCTTGTCCGTGAGTTCCGAGAGCCACTGGTCGATGCTCTGGGACAGGTCATCATCTTGGAGCAATTCGCACGGGTCGGTCGGACGGTCATCGGTGAGAGTATCGAGCAGGGTCTTGTCCGAATCCGGCCCCAGCGAAACGTCCACCGAGGAAACCCGCTCGTTGAGACCCAGCATGCGCTTGACCTCACCCACCGGTTTTTCCAGCAGGTTGGCGATTTCTTCGGGCGAAGGTTCATGGTCGAGTTTCTGGGTCAATTCACGAGCGGCCCGCAGGTACACGTTCAGTTCCTTGACCACATGAATCGGCAACCGGATGGTCCGGGTCTGATTCATGATTGCCCGTTCAATGGTCTGGCGAATCCACCAAGTGGCATAGGTCGAGAAACGGAAGCCGCGCTCAGGATCGAATTTCTCGACGGCGCGAATCAGCCCCAGGTTGCCCTCTTCAATCAGGTCCAGCAGCGAAAGCCCACGATTGACGTAACGTCGGGCGATTTTCACCACCAGGCGCAGGTTACTTTCAATCATGCGTTTTCGACCGGCAGGGTCGCCGCTTTGCGACAGGCGCGCAAAATGAACTTCTTCCTCGGGGGAGAGCAGCGGCGAAAAACCGATTTCGTTGAGGTAAAGCTGAGTGGCGTCCAGCGCCCGGGTGTAGTCGATGTACTTATGTTGTTTAAGTGAAGCGGAGTGTTTGGATTTGGCACGAACGGAAGGTGGAGTCGCCCCTTCATCATTCGACATCGAATCCATAGCGATGCCGGTGTCCATCAGGAGCACCTCATCGTCGATGTCAAACTCCGGCACTTCTTTACTGAGAGCCATTGTTATAGTCCTTTGGTGAGTTCGACCTCAAGCTCGAGCGACGCCTTTATCCTTGGCAACGCTGGAGCCTGTTCCCTCTACGTGACGGAACAGGCTGACAACTGAATCAACGACGTGGCAGGAATTGCAGCGGATCTACGGGCTTACCTTGTCGGCGAATCTCAAAATGAAGTTTCACCCGGTCCGTACCCGTCGAGCCCATTTCGGCAATTGTCTGTCCGACCTTGACCTGCTGCCCCTCCCGAACCAACAGCCTGCGGTTGTGACCGTAGGCACTGACGTAGGTATCGCTGTGTTTGATGATCACGAGTTCGCCGTAGCCCCTTAAACCACTCCCGGCGTACACAACCGTGCCATCAGACGCGGCTAAAACAGGCTGTCCCAAATCCCCGGCGATATCAATTCCTTTATTCAAACTACCGTTTGAAGAGAATTTTCCAATGAGAACGCCATTAGAAGGCCACCCCCAGCCGGTCGGGGCGGGGCCTGCCGGAGGCATCGGCGCGGGCGCCGGCTTGTTCGCGACGGACGGTACAGTCGCCGTTGCAGCACCGGCCGGACGACGAATGACCGTGGTTTTGCTCGAGGATGAAGGGGTCGAACCCGACTGCGTGACGACCGCGGTCGGCGTTGAACCGCTGCGACCATCAAAGCGAATTGTCTGACCCGGATGGATCGTATAAGGCGCAGGAATGTTGTTACGAGCCGCGAGGGCTTTGTAGTCCCAGCCGTAGCGAAAAGCGATGGAAAACAGCGTATCGCCGCGACGGACTACATACTGGCCGGTCGTCACTGTAGGACGTTGTGGCGTCGCATTGTTGCGATCGACCACCCGGACGTTACCCGATGGCGTACTGGAACAACCGACCAGCAAGGTACTCAAGAGAAGGCCAGTCACCAGGCGCTTAAAGCTCGTGATACCCATACGCTGCGCAATGACTGTGAGACTCACCCGCCGCTCCCTTTGTGGTGGCTGAAGAAATGGATAGCTGCCTGTCCAGGCAGACCTGTTGCCCCGTGGCTGACCGATACCGCTCCTTTATAAAGGAAGCGCGAAAGGCCGCCGCACACGTTTGCTCGACGCTGTTGAACGCTGTTTGACAGGCCAGTGCTCGACTGACCGGTGCAGCCGTAAGACACAGCCCATGCCATGGAATTCAGCGCTCGTTTATAAATGCTCAGGCCAACGGTCCATTGAGCAACGGCACAAAACGCACTGCCCCGAGGACGTGTCGCGAAAAACCGTGCTCTTCGCGAACGATCAACATCAGTTGCTGGACTTCGCCCGCGCCTACCGGAATGACCAGGCGCCCGCCGGGGGCGAGTTGATCCAGCAAGGCCTGCGGCACGTCCGTGGCAACGGCCGTGACAATGATGCCGTTATAAGGCGCCAGCGCCGGCCAGCCTTCCCAACCGTCGCCCCAGCGAAACACCACGTTGCGCAGGTTCAACTCCACCAGGCGTTCCTTGGCGCGATCCTGCAGCACCTTGATGCGCTCCACGGAAAACACCCGCTCCACCAGTTGCGACAATACCGCGGTCTGGTAACCCGACCCCGTGCCGATCTCCAGCACCTTGTCCAACGGCCCTGCCTCAAGCAGCAACTCGCTCATGCGAGCGACCATATAAGGCTGGGAAATGGTCTGGTTGTGGCCGATCGGCAACGCGGTGTCTTCGTAGGCACGATGGGCCAAGGCCTCATCGACGAACAGATGCCGTGGCGTGCGACGGATCACTTCCAGCACCTGGGCGTTGGACAGCCCTTCTTCGTAGAGCCGCTGGATCAGTCGCTCCCGGGTACGCTGGGAGGTCATGCCGATTCCGCGGCGGAGCATATCGTCTTGTTCGCGAGCCATCAGCGCAGCCCCTCCAGCCAGCCATCGAGATGTCGAAAGGCATCGTTGAAGGTCCGATCGAGCTGCAAGGGCGTGATCGAGACATAGCCTTGCATGACCGCATGAAAGTCCGTGCCAGGCCCGCCGTCCTCGGCATCGCCGGCGGCTGCGATCCAGTAGCCGGCCTTGCCGCGCGGGTCGACGACGTGCATCGGTTTGGCGGCGCGGGCGCGATGGCCCAGGCGGGTCAGTTGGATGCCGCGAATATGGTCAAGCGGCAGATTCGGGATGTTCACATTCAGCACCGTGCGCGGCGGCAGGTCCAGCTCGCCATGGGCCTGCACCAGTTTACGGGCGAAGTAGGCGGCGGTGGGCAAGTTATCGACCTGCCGTGAAACAAACGAAAAGGCAAACGAAGTATGGTTCAGGAAACGGCCTTCCAGGGCCGCCGCGACAGTACCGGAATACAGCACGTCATCGCCAAGATTAGCGCCCAGGTTGATACCTGAGACCACCATGTCCGGCTCGCGCTCCAACAGGCCGTTGAGGCCCAGGTGCACACAATCGGTCGGCGTGCCGTTGATACTGATGAAGCCGTTGTCCAGATAGCAGGGGTGCAGCGGACGGTCGAGCGTCAGCGAACTGCTGGCGCCGCTTTTGTCCTGGTCCGGGGCGATGACCACGCACTCGGCAAAATCCGCCAGTGCAGCATAAAGCGCGGCAAGGCCGGGTGCTGTCACCCCGTCGTCGTTAGAAATCAGAATACGCATGGGCTGTCCGTCTGCCCTACCGGCACCAGATCGACGAGTTCGCGCACCAAGACAGTGGCGAAGCATCCGGCCGGCAGGACGAATTCCAATTGCAGAATGTCAGGCGAGGGATAATGCCACGACAGCCCGCCGATGGGCAGTCGCAGGATGCGACGTTCGTGACTCATTCCCGCGTTTATCAACCAGTCTCGCAACGATGCCTCGCTTTCGGCGACGGCCTGCTCAAGCTCGAAGACCGCGCCAGCGGTCGGCGAAGGGCCTTCGCCCCACTGAGGCCCGGTCGGGTGCAGATCGAGGATTGCCAGGCGCGGATCGCTGCATTCAGCTTCGCCCGCCGGGAAGAAACTGCGGCTGTCAGTGAACGCCAGCAAATCGCCTACCTGGGCGGTTTGCCAGGTGCCATCGGCCACCCGGGCCGCCAGCACTTTGTTAAATAGAAAGCTACGGGCCGTGGACAGCAGGCGCGAACGCACGTTGCGCTGCTCCGGCAATGCCCCACGAGCAGCCCAGGCACGGGCATCAACGACGTTGCCACCGTCATGGCCAAAGCGCTGGGCGCCGAAATAGTTCGGAATGCCTTGGCGAATAATCTGTTGCAGACGCGCTTCGATAGCCTCTTTGTCGCCCTTGAACTGGGTCAGGCGCAGGGTGAAACCATTGGCCGAATGCGCGCCGCGCTGCAGCTTGCGCCGATGGCGACCGGTCTTGAGAATCTTCAGCGTTTCATTTTCCGCCGCCGACAAATCCGGGTCGGCCTTGCCTGGCAGTTGCACGCTGAACCACTGGCGGGTCAGGGCTTGGCGATCCTTGAGCCCGGCATAGCTGACCGTGCGCAACGGTACCCCGGCAGCCTTGGCAATGCGTCGGGCCGCTTCTTCGGTGTTCAGGCCGCGTTTTTCAACCCAGATCCACAAATGCTCGCCATCGCCACTCAACGGAATATCGAGCACTTCATCGACCTGGAAATCTTCCGCCGTGGCCTTGAGTACCGCGCTGCCCAGCGACTCACCGTAGGCCCGCGGGCCCAATAGTTCGAGTTCGGTCATGGGCGCAGCAACAACGCAACGGAATGGACGGCAATACCTTCTTCGCGACCGACGAAGCCAAGCTTCTCGGTGGTGGTGGCTTTCACGTTCACCTGGTCCAGCTCAACCTGCAGATCCTCGGCAATCCGCAGGCGCATCGCTTCGACGTGTGGCGCCATCTTGGGCGCCTGGGCAACGATCGTGTTGTCGACGTTGCCGATTTTCCAGCCTTTGGCGTGGATCAACGAAACCACGTGACGCAGCAACACGCGGCTATCGGCGCCCTTGAATTGCGGGTCGGTGTCCGGGAAGTATTTGCCGATATCGCCCAAGGCGGCCGCGCCAAGCAATGCATCGCTCAGAGCGTGCAGCAAAACGTCACCGTCAGAATGCGCGAGCAGCCCGAAGCCGTGTGCGATACGCACGCCGCCCAGAGTAATGAAGTCGCCTTCAGCGAAACGGTGAACATCGTAGCCGTGGCCAATACGCATAAAAAAACGCCCCGATTTTTGTCAGGGCGTGATTCTACCTGCATTAGCCGTTCAGGGCGCGTGCATGATGTTGCAAGTGTTCATCGATGAAGCTGGCGATGAAAAAGTAGCTGTGGTCATAGCCCGGTTGCAGGCGCAGTTCCAAAGGATGGTCGGCCGCCTTGGCGGCTTGTTGCAAGGCTTCGGGCTTGAGCTGGTTGGCCAGGAAATCGTCACGATCACCCTGATCCACCAGCAGCGGGAGCTTTTCACCGGCCTCGGCGATCAACGCACAGGCATCCCACTCACGCCATTTCGAGCGGTCTTCCCCCAGGTAGCGGGAGAAAGCTTTCTGCCCCCATGGGCAATCCATGGGGTTGTTGATCGGCGAAAACGCCGATACCGAGCGATAACGCCCGGGGTTGCGCAACGCGCAGACCAGCGCGCCATGCCCACCCATGGAGTGACCACTGATGCCACGTTTATCAGACGCCGGGAAATGGGCTTCGACCAGCGCCGGCAATTCCTGCACGACGTAGTCATGCATCCGATAATGCCGCGCCCAAGGATCCTGCGTGGCGTTGACATAAAAGCCCGCGCCGAGCCCGAAGTCCCAGGCGCCATCCGGATCGCCCGGCACGTCGGCGCCACGGGGGCTGGTGTCCGGCGCGACAATGATCAGCCCCAACTCGGCAGCCAAGCGCTGGGCCCCGGCCTTCTGCATGAAGTTTTCGTCGGTGCAGGTCAGTCCGGACAACCAATACAGCACCGGCAGCTTGCGACCCTGCTCGGCCTGCGGCGGCAGGTAGACGGCAAACACCATGTCACAACCAAGCACTTCGGAACGGTGTCGGTAACGCTTGTGCCAGCCGCCGAAGCTTTTCTGGCAGGAAATGTTTTCCAGGCTCATGACCGACCTCAGAAATGAATAACGGTACGAATGCTCTTGCCTTCGTGCATCAGGTCAAAGGCCTTGTTGATATCTTCCAGGCCCATGGTGTGGGTAATGAACGTGTCCAGCGGGATCTCGCCTTTCTCGGCCATTTCCACGTAGCTGGGCAACTCGCTGCGACCGCGCACACCACCAAATGCCGAACCGCGCCAGACGCGCCCGGTCACCAACTGGAATGGACGGGTGGCTATTTCCTGCCCGGCCCCGGCCACGCCGATGATCACCGACTCGCCCCAACCTTTATGGCAGCATTCCAGCGCGGCACGCATCAGTTGAACGTTGCCGATGCACTCGAAGGAAAAGTCCACGCCGCCGTCGGTCATATCGACGATGACTTCCTGGATCGGACGGTCGAAGTCTTTCGGGTTGACGCAGTCGGTGGCACCGAGCTGCTTGGCGATTTCGAACTTGGCCGGGTTGATGTCGATGGCGATGATGCGCGAAGCCTTGGCTTTCACGGCGCCAATCACCGCTGACAGGCCGATGCCGCCCAGGCCAAAAATGGCCACGGTGTCACCCGGCTTGACCTTCGCGGTGTTGAGCACCGCGCCGATACCAGTGGTGACGCCACAACCCAGCAGGCAAACCTTTTCCAGCGGCGCTTCTTTTGGAATCTTCGCGACGGAGATTTCCGGCAACACGGTGTACTCGGAGAACGTCGAAGTACCCATGTAGTGGAAAATCGTCTCGCCCTTGTAGGAAAAACGCGAAGTGCCATCCGGCATCAAGCCCTTGCCCTGGGTAGCGCGAATCGCCTGACACAAGTTGGTCTTGCCCGACTTACAGAACTTGCACTGGCCGCACTCCGGGGTGTAGAGCGGAATCACGTGGTCGCCCACCGCTACCGAAGTCACGCCCTCACCGATGGCTTCGACAATCGCGCCGCCTTCGTGGCCGAGGATCGACGGAAAAATCCCCTCCGGATCGGCGCCGGACAAGGTGTAGGCATCGGTATGACAAACACCCGAAGCCACTACGCGCAGCAACACTTCGCCTGCCTTGGGCATGGCGACGTCGACTTCGACGATTTCCAGCGGTTTCTTGGCCTCGAAGGCAACGGCGGCGCGCGACTTGATCATTCGAATACTCCGGTAAATAAAAACGAGACAGGGAGTGTAATCCTCCACCGGACGATGAATAATCCGGCCGAAAGCAAAACATTATTGCTGTATAGGGATAATCTTCAATGTCCGATAGCCGCTGGGAAGGAATCGATGAGTTTGTCGCCGTGGCCGAATGCAGCCAATTCACCGCCGCCGCCGAACGCCTTGGGGTTTCTTCGTCCCATATCAGTCGCCAAATCGTACGGCTTGAAGAGCGCCTTCAAACACGATTGCTCTATCGAAGCACTCGCCGGGTAACGCTGACCGAAGCCGGCCAAACCTTCTTGCAGCATTGCCAGCGCCTCCAGGACGGACGCGAAGAAGCATTGCGGGCGGTGGGCGACCTGACCAGCGAACCCAAGGGCATGCTTCGAATGACCTGCGCCGTGGCCTACGGCGAACGGTTCATCGTGCCGTTGGTGACGCGGTTCATGGGGATTTATCCGCAGTTGCGGGTGGACATCGAACTGAGCAACCGGCCACTGGACCTGGTCCACGAAAGCCTGGACCTGGCGATTCGCCTCGGCCGTTTACAGGACTCGCGCCTGGTGGCCACGCGCCTGGCGCCACGGCAAATGTACCTGTGCGCTTCACCGTCCTATCTGGAACGCTACGGCCGGCCCCACAGTTTGTCTGAACTGAGTCGCCACAACTGCCTGATCGGCAGCTCCGACCTCTGGCAGCTAGAACAGAACGGCCGGGAATTTTCGCAGCGGATACAGGGAAACTGGCGTTGCAACAGTGGGCAGGCGGTGTTGGACGCTGCGCTGCAAGGCGTGGGGTTGTGCCAGCTTCCGGATTATTACGTGCTGGAGCACTTGAAAAGCGGTGCGTTGATTTCACTGCTGCAAGCCCATCAGCCTCCCAACACGGCGGTGTGGGCGTTGTATCCACAGCAGCGGCATTTGTCGCCGAAGGTGCGCAAGTTGGTGGATTACTTGAAGGAAGGGTTGGCGCAGCGGCCGGAATACCGCGGTTAGGAGCCGGCGGTTTCATGGGTATTGAACCCGTGTGGGCTAGCGGCGATTAGCCCAACGTTGACGCAACCACTCCAGATCTTCCGGCCGGGTGACCTTGATGTTGTCGGCCCGCCCTTCGATCAACCGAGGCGCCTGCCCCGCCCATTCCATGGCGGACGCTTCGTCGGTAATCAGCGCATCCGCCACCAAGCTGTCGGCCAAGGCCCGATGCAGGGCACCGAGGCGGAACATCTGCGGTGTATAGGCTTGCCAGATCACGCTGCGATCAACGGTTTCCAGCACGCGCCCGTGTTTATCGACGCGCTTGAGTGTGTCCCGCGCCGGGACGGCCAGCAGACCGCCGACCGGATCGATCGACAGCTCGCCCAGCAAAGTGTCCAGGTCTTCCCGGGCCAGGTTCGGCCGGGCGGCATCGTGTACCAGCACCCAATCATGATCATCGGCGCCCTGCTCGTGCAGATGCAGCAAGGCATTGAGCACCGAGTCCGAACGTTGCGCGCCTCCGTCTACACGCTGGATGCGCGGGTCGTCGGCACAACCCAGGGTCGGCCAGTAAGGGTCATCATGGGCAATGCTGACCACCACGCCCTTGACGGTCGGGTGATCGAGGAAACAGCCAAGGCTGTGTTCGAGAATAGTGCGCCCGGCCAGTTGCAGATATTGCTTGGGACGGTCCGCGGCCATTCGGGCGCCAACGCCCGCGGCAGGAATCACGGCCCAGAAGGCCGGTAGACGAATACTCATTGGGCGAGCTGATAGAGGGTTTCGCCCTCCTTGACCATGCCCAACTCATGACGGGCCCGCTCTTCCACGGTCTCCATGCCTTTTTTCAGTTCCATCACTTCGGCGTCCATTACCCGATTGCGCTCCAGCAGTGCTTCGTTTTCAGCGTGCTGATCGGCTATTTGCTGGGTCAGGTCGGCCACTTGCGCCAAGCTGCCGTTACCCACCCACAGGCGGTACTGCAGGCCGGCCAGCAACAAGAGCAAGACAAGGAACAACCAATTGGGACTGCGCATCGAATATCAGGTATCCAGTGAAAAAAGACCGCCATGCCAAACTTTGAAGCGTCTGATAGCACGAAGCCTGGAGAACCCAGGCTTGTGCTTGATAAGGCATCAGATTAGAGGCAAAACCGCCGTCATGGCGACCTTTGCGACAAAATCCGCTGTCTTTTTACCATTTACCGCTTAACCGCGAAACTCGGCGCGACCGTTGTACTTGGCCTTGCCATTCAACTGCTCTTCGATACGCAGCAGTTGGTTGTACTTGGACACGCGGTCGGAACGGCACAGCGAACCGGTCTTGATCTGGCCCGCCGCAGTGCCGACGGCCAGGTCGGCGATGGTCGAATCTTCGGTTTCACCGGAGCGGTGGGAGATCACGGCGGTGTAGCCGGCGGCCTTGGCCATCTGGATGGCTTCCAGGGTTTCGGTCAGGGTGCCGATCTGGTTGAACTTGATCAGGATCGAGTTGGCGATCTTCTTGTCGATGCCTTCTTTCAGGATCTTGGTGTTGGTCACGAACAAGTCGTCACCCACCAGCTGGGTTTTTTCGCCGATCTTGTCGGTGAGGATTTTCCAGCCGGCCCAATCGGACTCGTCCAGACCGTCTTCGATGGAGATGATCGGGTAACGTTCGGTCAGGCCCTTGAGGTAATCGGCGAAACCTTCGGCGGTGAACACCTGGCCTTCGCCGGACAGGTTGTACTTGCCGTCTTCGTAGAACTCACTGGCGGCGCAGTCCAGGGCCAGGGTCACGTCGGTGCCCAGTTTGTAGCCGGCGTTGGCCACGGCTTCGGAGATCACTTTCAGTGCGTCTTCGTTGGACGCCAGGTTCGGCGCGAAACCGCCTTCGTCGCCCACCGCAGTGCTCAGGCCACGGGCTTTGAGCACAGCCTTGAGGTGATGGAAGATCTCGGTGCCCATGCGCAGGCCTTCGGAGAAGGTCTTGGCGCCGACCGGCTGTACCATGAATTCCTGGATGTCGACGTTGTTATCGGCGTGCTCGCCGCCGTTGATGATGTTCATCATCGGCACCGGCATCGAGTAGACGCCCGGCGTACCGTTCAGGTTGGCGATGTGTGCATACAGCGGCAGGTCCTGGTCCTGGGCGGCAGCCTTGGCAGCGGCCAGGGAAACGGCGAGGATCGCATTGGCGCCCAGGGTGGCTTTGTTTTCAGTACCGTCGAGCTTGATCATGGCCTGATCGAGGGCTTTCTGGTCGGCAGGATCCTTGCCCAGCAACAGGTCGCGGATCGGACCGTTGATGTTGGCGACGGCTTTCAGCACGCCCTTGCCCAGGTAACGGCTCTTGTCGCCATCACGCAGCTCCAGCGCTTCGCGCGAGCCAGTGGAAGCACCGGACGGCGCGCAGGCGCTGCCGATGATGCCGTTGTCGAGAAGCACGTCCGCTTCGACAGTGGGGTTGCCACGGGAGTCGAGAACTTCACGACCTTTGATGTCGACGATTTTTGCCATTGTTGTAAACACTCCAAAGTTGACGAAAACGACGCAGCGAGAGGAAATCTTTTACCGTCGGCGGGCAGAAAGCAGCGGGCAGGCTTGCCGACGATAACGCCCGGCCCGCAGGCCAGAGCGTTTATCGAGCGGTACTTTACCGGAGAAAGCCGTATTACGCGGTTTCTATCGTCGGAAAACCCTTGACCAGCTCGTCCAGCGACTTGAGCTGAGACAGGAAAGGTTCCAGCTTGTTCAAGCGCAAGGCACAGGGGCCGTCACACTTGGCGTTGTCCGGATCAGGATGGGCTTCGAGGAACAGGCCCGCCAGGGACTGGCTCATGCCGGCCTTGGCCAGGTCGGTCACCTGGGCGCGACGTCCGCCGGCGGAGTCGGAACGACCGCCGGGCATTTGCAACGCATGGGTCACGTCGAAGAACACCGGATACTCGAACTGCTTCATGATGCCGAAGCCGAGCATGTCCACTACCAGGTTGTTGTAGCCGAAGCTCGAACCACGCTCGCAGAGGATCAACTGGTCGTTCCCGGCTTCTTCGCACTTGCTCAGGATGTGCTTCATTTCCTGGGGCGCGAGGAACTGGGCTTTCTTGATATTGATCACCGCGCCGGTCTTGGCCATCGCCACTACCAAGTCGGTCTGGCGCGACAGGAAGGCCGGCAACTGGATGATGTCGCAGACCTCGGCGACCACCGCAGCCTGGGCCGGCTCGTGGACGTCGGTAATGATCGGCACGCCGAAGGCTTGCTTGATGTCCTGGAAGATCCGCATGCCTTCTTCCAGGCCGGGGCCACGGTAAGAAGTGACCGACGAGCGGTTGGCCTTGTCGAAGCTGGCCTTGAAGACATAAGGGATGCCCAGCTTCTGGGTGACCTTCACGTATTCTTCGCAGACCTGCATCGCCATGTCGCGGCTTTCCAGCACGTTCATGCCGCCGAACAGCACCATGGGCTTGTCGTTGGCAATCTCGATGTCGCCGACGCGGATGATCTTCTGGGCCATGGTCTTATGCCTTCTTCTGGTGTTGAGCCAAAGCGGCTTTCACGAAACCGCTGAACAACGGATGACCGTCGCGCGGTGTCGAGGTGAACTCCGGGTGGAACTGGCAAGCGACAAACCATGGGTGATCCGCCGCCTCGACCACTTCAACCAGCGCGCCGTCACCGGAGCGGCCGGAAATCTTCAGGCCGGCTTCGATCAGTTGCGGCAGCAGGTTGTTGTTCACTTCGTAGCGATGACGATGGCGCTCGACGATCACATCCTTGGCGTAGCAATCGTGCACTTTGGAGCCGGCTTCAAGCAGGCATTCCTGGGCGCCGAGGCGCATGGTGCCGCCCAGGTCCGACGTTTCGGTACGCACTTCCACGGCACCGGTGGCGTCTTCCCACTCGGTGATCAGGCCGACGACCGGGTGGCCGCTGGCACGATCGAACTCGGTGGAGTTGGCGTCCTTCCAGCCCATCACGTTACGGGCAAACTCGATGACCGCCACTTGCATGCCCAGGCAGATGCCCAGGTACGGCACCTTGTTTTCACGAGCGTATTGCACCGCGGTGATCTTGCCTTCTACACCCCGCAGGCCAAAGCCGCCGGGCACGAGGATCGCATCGGCGCCTTCGAGCAGACCGGTGCCCTGGTTCTCGATGTCTTCGGAATCGATGTAGCGCAGGTTGACCTTGGTGCGGTTGCTGATACCGGCGTGGCTCATCGCTTCGATCAGCGACTTGTAGGCGTCAAGCAGTTCCATGTACTTGCCGACCATGGCGATGGTGACTTCGTGCTCAGGGTTGAGCTTGGCATCGACCACGGCCTCCCATTCGGACAGGTCGGCGCTCGCGCACTGCAGACCGAAGCGCTCGACGACAAAGTCGTCCAGGCCTTGGGCGTGCAGGATGCCCGGGATCTTGTAGATGGTGTCGGCGTCTTCGAGGCCGATCACCGCGCGCTCTTCAACGTTGGTGAACTGGGCGATCTTGCGACGCGAGGAAATGTCGATCGGGTGATCGGAGCGGCAGATCAGCACGTCCGGCTGCAGGCCGATGGAGCGCAGTTCCTTGACCGAGTGCTGGGTCGGCTTGGTCTTGGTTTCGCCCGCGGTAGCGATGTACGGCACCAGCGTCAGGTGCATCAGCATCGCGCGCTTGGCGCCGATTTCGAAACGCAGTTGGCGGATAGCCTCGAGGAACGGCTGGGACTCGATATCGCCCACGGTACCGCCGATCTCGACCATCGCCACGTCGGCGTCGCCGGCACCCTTGATGATGCGGCGCTTGATCTCGTCGGTGATGTGCGGGATGACCTGGATGGTCGCGCCCAGGTAATCACCACGGCGCTCTTTGCGCAGCACGTGCTCGTAGACACGGCCGGTGGTGAAGTTGTTGTTCTGGGTCATGGTCGTGCGGATGAACCGCTCGTAGTGGCCCAGGTCCAGGTCGGTCTCGGCGCCGTCGTGGGTGACGAACACTTCACCGTGCTGGAACGGGCTCATGGTGCCCGGGTCGACGTTGATGTACGGGTCCAGCTTGAGCATGGTGACCTTAAGTCCCCGCGCCTCCAGGATGGCCGCCAATGAAGCCGAGGCAATGCCTTTCCCCAATGAAGAAACAACACCGCCCGTGACGAATATGTAGCGCGTCATGAAAAACCCTAGAAGTCTGCGTTAAAGCGGTCCGAGCCGCCGGGGAAAGCGAAGGAAGGCCGAAGCCCCCGATCACCTGCATTAATCACAGTGCACCTTTCAAAAAAACCGCCGCGTCGGGACAGACCGGAGGTGAAATCACCGGTACGTTGCTCGCTACACATTTTTTGGAATCGCCCAGCAAAGACTGCTTGGTAATCGGCAACTCCTGCAATTCAGGCGAATCCACAGAAGTTGTATCAAGAAGGGAGCGTAGTCTACCGGAAAGCCCCTTTCAGCTCAAACCCAGATCTTGGCTTTCATGGCTGCCAGATCAACTGCCAACCGCGATCAGCACTGCCGTCGAGCCCCGCAAGGCTCGCCACCGCCAGCAATTGCTCGCCACGGTACAGCAGCGGCCATCGACCACGAGCGAACGCCGGCACGCCGCTTTCGTTGAACAAACGCTTGAGGTCACGGTGGCCGCGCCCCGGCAATTGCATGACTTCGCCGCCCTGGCGATAACGGATGCAGAGCGGACCGGCGGGAATCGCGCCGCGCAGCATCACCCGGCCATTGCCCGGCAGCGACAATGGCGAGTCGATCCGAGGCCATTGAATAGGACCCGCGACCGCTCGCAACCAGCGGTCGGATAACCAAAAGATTCGTCCGCCTGAACGGTGCAACTCGCCATCCGCCAATCGCCAGACCGGATGGGCATCTTCCTTTGCATCACGCAACGAATCCCAGCCGGCCCAATGATCGCTGTCGGGAAGCCTCGTCACCGAGGCCAACCAATGGCTCAAGACATTGCGCTGGCGGGCTGGTGACAATGCTTGCAATGGCGCCAGCTCAAGCGATCGCAATCCAAGCCAGTCGAACGCGCCAGGCGTCAGGACTCGCCCCAGATCGATCTGCGCCAGATCGTCCAGCAAACCTTGGGCCTCGCTCAGGTGCGCGGCACTGCGGGCCAGGGTCATCGAAGCCTGGGGCCATTGCTCGGTCAATGCCGGAAAAACTCGCTGGCGCAGGTAGTTGCGCGCGTAGCGATGATCATCGTTGGAAGGGTCTTCGACCCATTTCAGGCCCTGTTGCGCCGCATAGGTTTGCAGCTCGGCGCGGGACACATCGAGCAACGGCCGCAGCAAATGGCCCTGCCCCAAGGGACGTTGCCTCGGCATTGCCGACAAACCCCTCACCCCCGCTCCGCGCAGCAAGCGAAACAGCAGGGTTTCGGCCTGGTCGTCCCGGTGCTGGGCGGTGAGCAGCGCGTCGTTGTCATGCGTCGCCGCGATGAACGCTCCATAACGCGCATCCCGGGCAGCGCGCTCGACGCTGGCGCCGGGACGAACCCGGACACTGACCACCTGCAGCGGCACTCCCAGCGCCTCGCAAACCCGCTGACAATGGTCCGGCCAGGCATCAGCCACAGCCTGGAGGCCGTGATGCACATGGATAGCGCTTAGCGCAGGCAAGGTTTGGTTTTTTGCCAGGGAGACGAGCAGATGCAGCAGGACGGTGGAATCGAGACCACCGGAGAAGGCGATGCGCCAGTTGGCGGCGTCGCGCCAAGGGGCTAGCTCTGCGAGGAGACGGGTTGGCAGATCCACGCCGGGGTTCATAGGATTCAGCCTTGGGACGAGCCCATGTGGGAGCGAGACAGCTCGCCCCACATGGATGCAGCGCTCAGATCAGAGACCGTAGCTCATCAACCGCTCATAGCGACGGGTCAACAGTTCATCGTTGTCGAACTTCTTCAACATCGACAACTGCGAACTCAGCTCGGCGCGGACCAGTGCCGCGGCCGCCGCTGGGTCACGATGGGCGCCGCCCACCGGCTCGCCGATCACTTTGTCGACGATGCCCAGGCCTTTGAGACGCTCGGCGGTGATGCCCATGGCCTCAGCGGCATCCGGCGCTTTCTCGGCGGTTTTCCACAGGATCGAGGCGCAGCCTTCCGGCGAGATCACCGCGTAGGTGGAATATTGCAGCATGTTCAACTGGTCGCAGACGCCAATGGCCAACGCACCGCCGGAACCGCCTTCGCCAATCACGGTGGCGATGATCGGGGTTTTCAGGCGTGCCATGACACGCAGGTTCCAGGCGATCGCTTCGCTCTGGTTGCGCTCTTCGGCGTCGATACCCGGATAGGCGCCCGGCGTGTCGATGAAGGTCAGGATCGGCATCTTGAAGCGCTCGGCCATTTCCATCAGGCGGCAGGCCTTGCGGTAGCCTTCCGGACGCGGCATGCCAAAATTGCGGCGCACTTTCTCGCGTACTTCGCGGCCCTTCTGGTGACCGATGATCATGACCGGCTGGTCGTCCAGGCGAGCGACACCGCCGACAATCGCGGCGTCGTCGGAGAAATGACGGTCACCGTGGAGCTCATCGAACTCGGTGAAGATGTGTTCAATGTAGTCCAGGGTGTAGGGGCGACGCGGATGACGCGCCAGACGCGCGATCTGCCAGCTGGTCAGCTTGCCGAAGATGTCTTCGGTGAGCGTGCGGCTTTTGTCCTGCAGCCGAGAGATTTCATCGCCGATATTCAGCGAATTGTCGTTACCGACCAAGCGCAACTCTTCAATCTTGGCTTGAAGGTCGGCGATCGGCTGTTCGAAATCTAGAAAATTCGGGTTCATAGGCGTCCGTCTTGGGTCGACGTCCAAGAGAGCTTGGGCCGGCCGGTTGTCTATTCGCGCCCTACCTTAAGGGAGAGGCGCGTTCAGGTCGAGATTAAAAATTCGAGTCGAGGTCAGGGGCGCTCTGGGTTCAAGAGTGGCACCTGGCCGTCAACGGTATTGGAGGAAGACGTTGTCTTTGCCGAACTGGTCACGCAAGGCTTGAATCAACGCATCCGCCGGATCGATCCGCCAGCCCTCGCCGAACTGCAACACGGCCTTGGCGTCGGGGCGCACGTACTCCATGGTGATCGGGCACGCACCGCGATGGCGCTTGAACAACTCGCCCAACCAGCGTAGCTGATCGCCCTTCAAGTCCTGGGTCTGCAACTTCAGGCGCAGGCTTTCGGCGAGGTTGGTACGGGCATCTTCCATGCTCATCACCCGCTTGACCCGCAGCCGCAGGCCACCGGAAAAGTCGTCGTTGCTGACTTCGCCTTCCACCACCACCATCGCGTCGGTCTGCAACAGCGACTGCGCCGAATGAAACGCATCGGCGAACAACGAAGCCTCGATGCGCCCGGAGCGGTCGTCGAGGGTGATGAAGCCCATCTTGTCGCCCTTTTTGTTTTTCATCACCCGCAGGGCAATGATCATACCGGCGACGGTTTGTGTATCGCGAGCGGGCTTGAGGTCGATGATGCGCTGGCGGGCGAAGCGGCGGATCTCGCCTTCGTACTCGTCGATCGGGTGACCGGTCAGGTACAGGCCCAAGGTGTCTTTCTCACCCTTGAGGCGTTCCTTGAGGGTCAGTTCCTTGGCCTTGCGATGGTTGGCGTAGACATCGGCGTCTTCTTCGACGAACAGCCCGCCAAACAGGTCGGCGTGACCGCTGTCGTGGGTGCGCGCCGTTTGCTCGGCGGCCTTGATCGCCTCTTCCATCGCCGCAAGCAACACCGCGCGGTTGCGATCGATATTGGCCTGATAGGCCTTGGGCTCATCCTGGAAGTAAGGGCCCAGGCGGTCCAGCGCGCCACTGCGGATCAAACCGTCAAGGGTGCGCTTGTTGATACGCTTGAGGTCGACCCGCGCGCAGAAATCAAACAGGTCCTTGAACGGCCCGTCCTGGCGCGCCTCGGTGATTGCCTCCACCGGCCCCTCGCCCACGCCCTTGATCGCGCCGAGGCCGTAGATGATCCGGCCCTCGTCGTTCACCGTGAACTTGAACTCCGAAGCGTTCACGTCCGGCGCATCGAGGCGCAGCTTCATGGTCCGCACTTCTTCGATCAAGGTCACGACCTTGTCGGTGTTGTGCATATCCGCCGAGAGTACCGCCGCCATGAACGGCGCCGGGTAATGCGCCTTCAGCCAGGCGGTCTGGTACGACACCAGGCCGTAGGCGGCGGAGTGGGATTTGTTGAAGCCGTAGCCGGCGAATTTTTCCACCAGGTCGAAGATGTTGCCGGCCAGGTCAGGGTCAATGCCGTTGGTCGCGCAACCTTCGATGAAGCCGCCGCGCTGCTTGGCCATCTCCTCGGGTTTTTTCTTACCCATGGCCCGACGCAGCATGTCCGCGCCGCCGAGGGTGTAGCCGGCCATCACCTGGGCAATTTGCATCACCTGTTCCTGGTACAGGATGATGCCATAGGTCGGCGCCAGTACTGGCTTCAAGCCTTCGTACTGATAATCGATGTGCGGGTACGCCAGCTCGGCGCGACCGTGCTTACGGTTGATGAAGTCATCCACCATGCCCGATTGCAGGGGGCCCGGGCGGAACAGGGCCACGAGTGCAATGAGGTCTTCCAGGCAGTCGGGCTTGAGCTTCTTGATCAGCTCCTTCATGCCTCGGGATTCAAGCTGGAACACCGCGGTGGTTTCGGCTTTTTGCAGCAGGCTGTAGGTCGGCTTGTCATCCAGCGGGATGAAGGCAATGTCCAGCGGCGCTTCGCCAACCTTGGCGCGGTCGCGGTTGATGGTCTTGAGCGCCCAGTCGATGATGGTCAGGGTACGCAGGCCGAGGAAGTCGAACTTCACCAGGCCGGCCGCCTCGACGTCATCCTTGTCGAACTGGGTCACCAGGCCATCGCCTTCTTCATCGCAATAAATTGGCGAGAAGTCAGTCAGCTTGGTCGGCGCGATCACCACGCCACCGGCGTGCTTGCCGACGTTACGCACCACGCCTTCAAGCTTGCGGGCCATTTCCCAGATTTCCGCGGCCTCTTCATCGACCTTGATGAAGTCCCGCAGGATTTCTTCCTGCTCGTAGGCCTTTTCCAGGGTCATGCCGACTTCAAACGGGATCATTTTCGACAGGCGATCCGCCAGGCCGTAGGACTTGCCTTGCACCCGCGCCACGTCGCGCACCACAGCCTTGGCGGCCATGGAACCGAAGGTGATGATCTGGCTTACGGCGTTGCGGCCGTATTTCTCGGCCACGTAGTCGATTACCCGGTCACGACCATCCATGCAGAAGTCGACGTCGAAGTCGGGCATGGAAACCCGTTCCGGGTTGAGGAAACGTTCGAACAGCAGGTCGTATTCCAGCGGGTCGAGGTCGGTGATCTTCTGCACATAGGCCACCAGCGACCCGGCACCCGAACCCCGGCCTGGACCGACCGGCACACCGTTGCTCTTGGCCCACTGGATAAAGTCCATCACGATCAGGAAGTAACCGGGGAACCCCATCTGGATGATGATATCCAGCTCGAAATTCAACCGGTCGACGTAGACCTGGCGCTTGGCTTCGTAATCTTCGGTGGTGTCCTTGGGCAGCAGGACGCTCAGGCGTTCCTCAAGGCCGTCGAAGGACACTTTGCGAAAATATTCGTCGATGGTCATGCCATCGGGAATCGGGAAGTTGGGCAGGAAGTGCTTGCCCAGCTTCACTTCGATGTTGCAGCGCTTGGCGATCTCGACGGTGTTTTCCAACGCCTCGGGCAAGTCGCTGAACAGCTCGGCCATTTCCTCGGCGCTCTTGAGGTATTGCTGGTCGCTGTAATTCTTCGACCGACGCGGGTCGTCGAGGGCCCGGCCTTCACCGATGCAAACACGGGTTTCGTGGGCTTCGAAATCTTCCTGCTTGATGAACCGCACGTCGTTGGTCGCCACCACCGGCGCGCCGATCCTGTCGGCCAGGGCCACGGCGGCGTGCAGGTGTTCTTCGTCATTGGGGCGATTGGTGCGCTGAACCTCGATGTAGAAGCGGTCGGGAAACACCGCCATCCAGTCACGGGCCAGGGTCTCGGCTTCCTCGGGGTTGCCACTGAGCAGGGCCAGGCCGATTTCACCCTCCTTGGCCGCCGACAGCATGATCAGCCCTTCACTGGCCTCGGCCACCCACTCGCGCTCGATGATGATCGAGCCGTTGCGCTGGCCATCGATAAAGCCACGGGAGATCAGTTCGGTGAGGTTGCGATAACCCTGGGCGTTCATCACCAACAGGCTGATACGGCTCAGCGGCGCGTCCGGGTCCTTGTTCGACAGCCACAGGTCGGCGCCACAGATCGGCTTGATCCCGGCGCCCATGGCGGCCTTGTAGAACTTGACCAGCGAACACATGTTGTTCTGGTCGGTGACCGCCACGGCAGGCATGTTCATGCCCACCAGGGTCTTGACCAGTGGCTTGATCCGCACCAGACCGTCGACCAGGGAGTATTCAGTGTGCAGGCGTAGATGAACGAATGAAGCCGGCATAGTGATCCTGCGTTAAGTCATGAAAACAACCAGGCCCGGATTGTACCGGGCCTTGGGTAAAACATCAGCCAGCAACTCATGCTGTCCACCTGGGGAATGAACCTCAGATTTCGATCAAGCCATCACGGGCTTCATAAGCCAGCCGCACCGGGGCGAAGGAGCGTCGATGAATGGGTGTCGGTCCGAGGCGTGCCAGGGCTTCCAGATGAACCGGTGTCGCATAGCCCTTGTGGCTGCCAATCCCGTATCCCGGGTAGATCAATTCGAAAGCGGTCATTTCCCGGTCACGGCTGACTTTCGCCAGGATCGAAGCCGCGGCGATGGCCGGCACCTTGCCGTCGCCCTGGATGACCGCTTCGGCGCGCATCGACAGTTTCGGGCAGCGGTTGCCGTCGATCATCGCCAGCCTCGGGGTGATGTGCAGGCCTTGTACCGCACGCTGCATGGCAAGCATGGTGGCGTGCAGGATGTTCAGCTCGTCGATCTCTTCGACCTCGGCCCGGGCGATGCACCAGCTCAGCGCTTTTTCGCAGATTTCGTCGTAGAGCCTTTCACGACGGGCCTCGGTGAGTTTTTTCGAATCATCGAGGCCAATGATCGGCCGGTTCGGGTCGAGAATCACCGCAGCCGTCACCACGGCTCCGCACAACGGACCACGACCTACCTCGTCGACACCGGCCACCAGCTCTTCGACTTCGGCTACCAGGTTGAAGTCCAGGCCCATCTGCTTCACATGATTCATTGTTTTGCGCCAATCAAGGTCAATACCGCGTCCGCCGCCTGGTTGGAGGCGTCGCGGCGCAAGGTACGGTGAATTTCATCAAAGCCCCGCGTCTGCTCTTCACCACCATCAATCAACGGCAAAAGCGTATTGGCCAGCGCGTCGGCCGTTGCGTCGTCCTGAAGCAATTCAGGCACCAACAGGCGCTGGGCCAGCAGGTTCGGTAACGAGACGTAAGGGCTCTTGACCATGCGCTTGAGAATCCAGAATGTCAGCGGCGCCAGGCGATAGGCGACCACCATCGGGCGCTTGAATAACAATGCCTCAAGGGTAGCAGTGCCGGAAGCAATCAACACGGCATCGCAGGCCGCTAGCGCCTGATGGGATTGACCGTCGAGTAGCGTCACCGACAAATCGCGCCCGGCCAGCAGTGCTTCAAGCTGGACCCGCCGCTGAGGGCTGGCGCACGGCAAGACGAACCGGACGCCAGGACGCATCGCTTGCAGACGTTCGGCCGCATCGAAGAACAAGCCCCCCAGGCGACTCACCTCGCCGCCCCGGCTGCCGGGCATCAACGCCACCAACGGACCGTCGGGCAGGCCCAACGCCTGGCGCGCCGCCACGCGGTCGGCTTCCAGGGGAATGGTGTCGGCCAGGGTGTGACCGACAAACCGCACGGGCACGCCCTTTTCTTCGTAGAACCTGGCTTCGAACGGCAACAGCGTCAGCATCAGGTCGCAGCCTTCGCGTATCTTCAGCACCCGCTTCTGCCGCCAGGCCCAGACCGACGGGCTGACGTAATGCACAGTCTTGATGCCGGCCTGGCGCAGTTTGAGTTCGATGTTAAGCGTGAAATCCGGCGCGTCGATGCCGATGAACACATCCGGTTTTTCTTCGATCAGGGCCTGGATCAACTTCTTGCGCCGGGCCAGCAACTCACGCAGGCGACCGAGCACCTCCACCAGGCCCATCACCGACAGGCGCTCCATCGGGAAATAGGAGGTCAAGCCCTCGGCCTGCATCAACGGTCCGCCGACCCCGATGAACTCCACCGCGGGATGCTGCGCCTTGAGCGCGCGCATCAGACCGGCGCCCAGAATGTCACCGGAAGCCTCTCCCGCCACCAGTGCAACGCGCACGTTAGCCATGGTCAGCGAGTGATGCCGCGGGTCGAAGACTGGATGGAATCGCGGAAGATCGCGACTTCCGGGTACTGCGCCGAAGCCTCGGCCAGCTCGGCGAGCGCCTGCTCGACGGTAAGGCCCTGGCGATACACGACCTTGTAGGCCCGACGCAGCGCGGTAATTGCCTCTTCGCTGAAACCACGGCGGCGCATGCCTTCGAAGTTCATGCTGCGGGCTTCGGCCGGGTTACCGAACACGGTGACGTAGGCTGGAACGTCCTTGCCGATGGCCGTGCCCATGCCGGAAAAACTGTGGGCGCCGATATGGCAATACTGATGGACCAGGGTAAACCCGGACAGGATCGCCCAATCGTCCACATGCACGTGGCCGGCCAGCGCGGTGTTGTTGACCAGGATGCAATGGTTGCCGATAACGCTGTCATGACCGATGTGGGCATACGCCATGATCAGGTTGTGGTCGCCCAGGGTCGTTTCGGAACGGTCCTGAACGGTGCCACGGTGAATCGTCACGCCTTCGCGGATCACATTGTGATCGCCGATGACCAGACGCGTTTCTTCACCTTTGTACTTGAGATCGGGCGTGTCCTCGCCTACCGACGAAAACTGGTAGATGCGATTGTGCCGGCCGATCCGGGTCGGCCCCTTGAGAATTACGTGGGGGCCGATCACCGTGCCCTCGCCGATTTCCACACCTGCGCCGATGATCGACCAAGGGCCAACCTCGACATCGGCGGCCAGCACGGCCGTCGGATCGATGATTGCGCGAGGGTCAATCAAACTCATAGCTTGCGTTCCGCGCAGATGATTTCAGCGGAGCAGACCGGCTTGCCGTCGACCGAAGCCTGGCACTCGAATTTCCAGATCTGGC
This sequence comes from Pseudomonas marvdashtae, assembly GCF_014268655.2. Lineage (NCBI taxonomy): Bacteria > Pseudomonadati > Pseudomonadota > Gammaproteobacteria > Pseudomonadales > Pseudomonadaceae > Pseudomonas > Pseudomonas marvdashtae. The sequence continues at coordinate 609,038 of NZ_JABWQX020000002.1, read as the reverse complement.
GCTTGCAGCTGATGAATTTGGCCTCGAGGATCAACTGATCGCCCGGGGTGACAGGCTGGCGGAAGCGCAGCTTGTCGGAGCCGACAAAATAATAAAGCGTGCCGTCGGCAGGCTTTACGTCGAGCATTTTGAAACCAAGGATCCCGGCAGCCTGGGCCATCGCCTCGATGATCAATACGCCCGGCATGATTGGGTGCGCGGGGAAGTGACCATTGAAGAACGGCTCGTTGATGCTGACATTCTTGTAGGCGCGAATGCGCTTGCCTTCAACATCCAGGTCCACGACCCGATCCACCAGCAGGAACGGGTAACGGTGAGGCAGGTATTCGCGAATCTCGTTGATGTCCATCATTTCGGGGGGAAGCCTATGTAAAGATTGGGAGCGCACGAGTGACGCGCACTCCGCTAGCAAATCAAGATGCCCTAACGGCTGTGCACACTTGATATGGAAATGGTATCAGCCATCTGATGAAGCATTGCCGCCAGGGGTCACGTCCCCTACACGCTTTTCCATCTGTTTCAGGCGCCGCGCGATGTCGTCGAGCTGGCGGATACGCGCCGCGCTCTTGCGCCATTCGGCTGCCGGCTGCATGGCCGTACCGGAAGAATAGGCACCCGGCTCGGTAATCGAGTGGGTAACCATGGTCATGCCGGTCAGGAAAACGTTGTCACAGATATCGATGTGTCCCACCAGCCCTACGCCACCGGCCAACATGCAATGCTTGCCGATCTTGGTGCTGCCGGAGATGCCCACGCAGGCAGCCATGGCGGTGTGGTCACCGACCTGGACGTTGTGGGCGATCTGGATCTGGTTGTCGAGCTTGACGCCATTGCCTATTACGGTATCGGCCAGGGCACCACGGTCAATCGCGGTATTGACGCCGATTTCCACGTCATCGCCAACGGTGACACCGCCGACTTGGGCGATCTTCTGCCAAATGCCTTTTTCGTTGGCGAAACCGAACCCTTCACCGCCCAGCACAGCGCCGGACTGGATCACCACCCGCTTGCCGATGCGCACATCGTGGTACAGGGTCACGCGTGGCGCCAGCCAGCCGCCTTCGCCTATCTCGCTGCGTGCGCCAATGACGCAATGGGCGCCCAGCGTGACGCCGGCACCGATTCGGGCCGCGCTTTCGATGACGACAAAAGGACCGATGCTGGCCGAGGGGTCAACCAGGGCATCCGCCGCGATCACCGCGCTGGGATGAATGCCAGCGGCCGACTTCGGCTTGGGATCGAACAGATGGGAAATGCGCGCATACGCCAGGTACGGATCGGGCACTATCAGCGCATCGCCGGCAAACCCTTCGGCATCGCCAGCCTTGAGCAACAGCGCGGCAGCCCGGCTGTCAGCCAGGTATTTGCGGTATTGAGGATTTGCCAGGAAGCTCAACTGAGCTGGGCCAGCCTCTTGCAAAGTGGCTAGCCCAGTAATTGCCTTCTCCGGGTCGCCACGCAGGGTGGCGCCGAGGAACTCGGCCAATTGGCCGAGCTTGATAGTCGCTGTCATGGATTACTTCAGCTGATTCATGCGCTCGATAACCTGGCGCGTGATGTCGTATTGAGGTTTGACATCGATCACTGCACCACGCTCGAACACCAGGTCAAAACCACCTTTCTTGATGACTTCTTCCACAGCGCTGTCGAGTTTCGGCTTGAGCTGCTTGAGCATTTCACGGTCAGCAACAGCTTTTGCTTCGTTCAGCTCCTTGGACTGGAACTGGAAGTCCCGGGCCTTCTGCTTGAATTCAAGCTCCAGGCGCTCGCGCTCGCCTTGGGCCATCTTGTCACCACCGGCGACCAGACGATCCTGGATACCCTTGGCACTGCTTTCCAGGCCCTTGAGCTTGGTCAGTTGCGGGCCAAATTTTTTCTCCGCATCCACGGCGTATTTCTTCGCCGCGTCGGATTCCAGCAGGGCCATCTGATAATTCAGTACGGCGATCTTCATGTCGGCAAAAGCCGGACCCGCGACCAGTACGGTCGCCAGGAGAACCAATTGAGTCAACTTACGCACGATGTACTCCTACAAAATCCATTGTCGTTATCTTGGGTCAGACGCTTAGAACGTCTGGCCGAGGGAGAATTGGAACACTTGAGTTTCAGCGTCATCCGGTTTCTTGATCGGCATTGCCAACGCGAAGCTCAATGGACCCAGCGCGGTGACCCAGGTCACGCCCACGCCGACTGAGCTGGCCAGGTTGCTCAGGCTGATGTCATTGCACTTGGTATTGGAGCTCGTACCGTTAGCGTTGGTGGTGTCGTCGCAACTGGAGTCGAACACGTTACCCACATCCCAGAATACCGAGGTACGCAGGGAGCGCTGATCCTTGACGAACGGCATCGGGAACAGGATTTCGGCGCCGCCCTGGATGAGCACGTTGCCACCGAACGGCAGTGGATCCTGGTCCGGGTCGGCAATGGTGCCTGGGTTGTTGCCTCGGCTCGGCGTACTGCGCGGGCCCAGGGTGCTGTCCTTGAAGCCACGTACCGAGTTGAAACCACCGGCATAGTAGTTCTCGTAGAACGGCAGGCCGTCAGTCGAACCGTAACCGTCGCCATAACCCAGCTCGGTGTGCAGGCGCATGGTGTAGTTGTCGGTCAACGGCTGGAACAGCTGGCCTCGATAGTCGATCTTGAAGAACGACAGGTCGCTGCCAGGCGTAGTCGTTTCCAGGACCAGGCTCTGGGAACGGCCGCGGGTCGCCAGTACACCTTTGTTCAGGGTCGATTCGGACCAGCCGACAGACGCCTTGAAGTTCAGGTACTTGTCGCCTTCCTTGTTGACGAAATCGAAGATCTCGTCAACGGTATAGCGGCCAGTGCTGATCTCGTCCTGCTGGGCGGTGAGGCCGAATGTAAGGCGCGAAGTCTCGCTGATTGGATAGCCCACGTTGACGCCGGCACCCAAGCTGTCTACTGCATAGCTGGATACATCGGAATCGAGTTCGTCATAGTCGGTGGTGCGATAAAAGGCGTTGTAGCCCAGGCTTACGCCGTCGGCAGTCCAGTAGGGGTCCACGAAGCCGAAGTTGTAGCGGGTCTGGTATTCGCTGCGGGTCAAGCCGATGCTGACCTTGTTACCGGTACCCAGGAAGTTGTTCTGGGTGATCGAACCACCGAGGATCAGGCCCGCACTCTGGGCGAAACCGACGCTGGCGGTGATCGAGCCGGAAGCCTGCTCTTCGACACTGTAGTTCACATCGACCTGGTCATCGACGCCCGGTACAGCCGGGGTCTCGACGTTGACTTCCTTGAAGAAGCCCAGGCGCTCCAGGCGGGTCTTGGACTGGTCGATCAGGTAGGTCGACGCCCAGCCACCTTCCATCTGGCGCATTTCACGGCGCAGCACTTCGTCCTCGGACTTGGTGTTGCCACGGAAGTTGATGCGGTTGACGTAGGCACGCTTGCCCGGATCCACGGCGAAGGTGATGTCGACGGTATGGTCTTCATCGTGCGGCTGCGGCACGCCGTTGACGTTGGCGAAGGTGTAGCCCTCGTTACCCAGGCGACGGGTGATCAGTTCAGAGGTGGTGGTCATCAGCTTGCGCGAGAACACCTGGCCCTTCTGCACCAGCAACAGCGACTTGACCTGGTCCTCGGGAACCTTCAGGTCACCACTGAGCTTGACGTCACGAACGGTGTATTTCTCGCCTTCGTTGACGTTGACGGTGATGTAGACGTGTTTCTTGTCCGGAGTGATGGACACCTGGGTCGAGGCGATGTCCATGTTGATGTAGCCACGGTCCAGGTAGTAGGAACGCAGGCGCTCCAGGTCACCGGAGAGTTTTTCACGGGCGTACTTGTCATCGTTCTTGAAGAACGACAACCAGTTGGTGGTCTTGAGTTCGAACAGGTCGATCAGGTCTTCATCGGGGAAGACAGTGTTGCCCACCACGTTGATGTGCTGGATGGCCGCAACGGTGCCTTCGTTGATGTTGACCTTCAGGCCGACGCGGTTGCGCGGCTGCGGCACCACTTCGGTGTCGACCGTGGCCGAATAGCGGCCCTGGGCAACGTACTGGCGTTGCAGCTCGTTGCGCACACCTTCGAGGGTGGCGCGCTGGAATATCTCGCCTTCGGCCAGGCCGGATTGCTTGAGGCCTTTCATCAGGTCTTCAGTGGAGATCGCCTTGTTGCCTTCGATCTCGATACTGGCGACCGACGGGCGCTCGACGACCGTGATGACCAGGACATTGCCGTCACGGCCCAGCTGGATATCTTGAAAGAAGCCGGTCTTGAACAGAGCGCGAGTGGATTCCACCAGGCGCCGATCATCCGCTTGCTCGCCGACGTTGAGCGGCAAGGCACCAAAGACGCTACCCGCGGAAACCCGCTGGAGGCCGTTGACGCGAATATCAGAGATAGTGAAGGACTCGGCGTGAACTTCGGCGATCATCAATACGGTGAGAACCGCAGTTAGCAGCAGACGTTTCATGAAGTCCTTTCTTATTCCAACTGGCAATAAACAAACTGCCGCAAAATGCGGCAGATTCGCAATTCAGCGAAGCGTTACAGACGACCCAGATCGTTGACCAAGGCAAGCAACATCACCCCGACCACCAAGCTGATACCGATCTGTATCCCCCAACCTTGCACCCGATCCGACAAGGGACGACCACGCGCCCACTCGATCAGATAAAACAGCAGATGCCCCCCATCCAGTACCGGAATGGGCAGCAAATTCAGAACCCCCAGGCTAATGCTCAGATAAGCAAGGAAATTCAGGAAATCAGCGACGCCCGACTGGGCAGAAGCGCCCGCCACTTTAGCAATGGTTATCGGTCCACTCAAGTTTTTTACCGAGAGCTCGCCGAACAACATTTTCTTGAGCGAGTCTAGGGTCAGGACACTCATGGTCCAAGTACGCCGCGCACCCTCTCCAATGGCCGCGACAGGACCGAAGCTGACCTCGCGGATCATTTCCGCTGGCCACTCGACAGCCTTGACGCCAGCCCCCAGATAACCGGTCGGCGCCTTGCTTTCGCCGCGGGCGGCCAAGTTCACCGGGACGTCGATTGAAGCACCGTCGCGTTCGACACGCAGCACAATCTTGGTATCAGGACGTACACGAACCGAGTCGACTACCTGCTGCCAGTCACTGACCGGCTGGCCATCGAAAGCCAGCAAGCGGTCACCGGCCTTCAAGCCAGCGGCCTGAGCCGGGCCTTTCGGATCAAGTTCAGCCACCACTGGTGGCAACGCCGGCCGCCATGGGCGAATCCCCAGGGAACGGATCGGGTCTGGTTCGTCGGCACCCTTGAGCCAATTATCGAGCATCAGCTCCCGGGGCAAATCCGCCGTCGATCCCTGCTCACGCACCAGCAGTTGCAACGAACCGCTTTCACCCAGGCGACGTACCAGTTGCAGGTTGACGGCAGCCCAGCCCGAGGTCGGTTCACCATCTATGGCAACGATTTCCTGGCCAGCGCTCAATCCGGCGCGAGCCGCCACGCTGCCCGCCTCGACCGCACCGATAACCGGCCGTACCTGCTCGCTGCCCAACATCGCCAGCGCCCAGAAAAACACCATGGCCAGCAGGAAGTTGGCGATCGGCCCGGCCGCAACGATGGCGATACGCTGACGAACGGTCTTGCGATTGAAGGACTGATCGAGCTGCTCGGCGGGCACTTCGCCCTCACGCTCATCGAGCATCTTGACGTAGCCGCCCAGCGGGATGGCCGCCACGACAAATTCGGTCCCCTGCTTGTCGTGCCAGCGCAGCAACGGCATGCCGAAACCGACGGAAAAACGCAGGACCTTGACGCCACAGCGACGCGCGACCCAGAAATGGCCGAATTCGTGAAAAGTGACCAGCACCCCCAGCGCAACCAGGGTGCCGACAATCATATAGAGCGCGCTCATCTGTTTTCTCCACAATCCTGTCCAGGACAACCCTGGCTAACGTACCGCCGCCTCAACGCCCGTGGCGCCTCAACCACTGACCCGCCAGCTCTCGAGCCCTGGCATCCACGGTGAATACCGCGTCGAGGTCATCGAGTGAAACCACGGCCTGAAGATTCAGGACCTCCTCGATGATACTCGCGATCTCGAGGTAACGGACACGCCCGTCGAGAAACGCCGCGACCGCCACTTCGTTGGCGGCGTTAAGCATGGCCGGTGCACTGTCGCCCGCCTCGGCTGCCTGTCGCGCCAAGCGAAGACACGGGAAGCGCTGCTCATCGGGCGCCTGGAAATCCAGGCGCGCAATGGCGAACAAGTCCAACGGCGCCACGCCCGAATCAATCCGCTCCGGCCAGGCCAGGGCATTGGCGATTGGCGTGCGCATGTCCGGGTTGCCCAACTGTGCCAGCACGGACCCATCGACGTAATCCACGAGGGAGTGAATCACGCTTTGCGGGTGAATCACCACCTCGACCTGGGACGGCCGGGCATCGAACAGCCAGCAGGCCTCGATCAGCTCCAGCCCCTTGTTCATCATGCTGGCCGAATCCACGGAAATCTTGCGCCCCATGGACCAGTTCGGGTGGGCACAGGCCTGCTCGGGCGTAACATGCACCAATTCTTCCAGCGGCGTCTGCCGGAACGGACCGCCAGAGGCTGTCAGAAGAATCCTGCGTACACCCACCACGCCCAGGCCGCGAGAGAAATCTCGCGGCATGCATTGAAAAATCGCATTGTGCTCGCTGTCGATGGGCAACAGCACGGAGCCACTTTTGCGCACCGCCTGCATGAACAGTGCGCCGGACATCACCAGCGCTTCCTTGTTGGCCAACAGGATCTTCTTGCCCGCCTCGACCGCAGCCAGCGTCGGACGCAAGCCCGCAGCGCCGACAATTGCCGCCATAACAGCATCGACCTCCGGATCGGAGGCTACCTGGCACAGGCCCTCCTCCCCCACCAGGACACGCGTCTGCAAACCGGCTGCGCGCAAATCGTCCTGCAGCCCCTGCGCCACGGCTGCCTCGGGCACCACGGCAAACCGCGGCGCGTGGCGTATGCACAGCGCCAGCAATTCACTCAGGCGCGTGAAACCGCTGAGGGCAAACACCTGGTAGCGCTCTGGATGCCGGCCGATGACATCCAGCGTACTGAGACCGATCGAACCAGTGGCACCCAGGACGGTAATCTGCTGGGGACGACTCACGATGCCGCCATCCACAACAGCACTGCAAAGATTGGGATCGCGGCGGTCAGGCTGTCGATACGATCGAGCACGCCACCGTGGCCCGGCAGCAGGTTACTGCTGTCCTTGATCCCGGATTGGCGCTTGAACATGCTTTCGGTCAGGTCGCCGACCACCGACACAAATACAATGATCGCTGCGCCGATCAGGCCCATCAGCAGCTGCGCGACCGTCCAGTCGCGCACGAAGCCGACCACAGCCGTGATCACCAGGCTCAAGGCCAGCCCACCATAGACACCTTCCCAGCTCTTGCCAGGACTGACCTTTGGCGCCAGCTTGCGCTTGCCAAAAGCACGACCGGAGAAATAAGCACCGACATCAGCCCCCCAGACCAGCACCATCACCGCCATGATCTGCCAGTTGCCCAGCGGCCCCTGCTTGATCCAGATCAGCCCCTGCCAGGCCGGCAGCAGGATCAAGAGACCAATCATCAGCTTGGTAGCGGCATTGGACCAGTGATGAGTGGTACGCGGATAGGTCAACACCAGGAAGGTCGCCGTCGCCCACCACAGCACTGCCGCCCCCAGCACCCACGGCGCGATGCCGGGCACCAGGTACATGACGAACAACATGGCGGCGACCGCCACCGCATAGGTCACGCGCGCCGACTGCCTGGCGAAACCTGCCAGGCGCGCCCATTCCCACGCACCCAAAGTCACGACCAGCCCGATGAACAGGGCAAAGCCCGCCCCTTCGAGCAGGAAAAAACCACCCAAGGCGATGGGCAACAGGATCAGGGCAGTGATGATTCGTTGTTTTAGCATTAAACCCGGGCTCCAGCTTCGATCTGCTCGCTCGTTTTACCGAAACGACGCTGACGGGAAGCGAAATCGGCCAGTGCGATGCGCATGGCTTCGTGTTTGAAGTCCGGCCAGAACAGGTCGGAGAAGTACAGCTCGGCGTAAGCCAGCTGCCAGAGCAGGAAATTGCTGATGCGGTGTTCGCCACCGGTGCGGATACACAAATCCGGCAACGGCAGGTCACCGGTCGCCAGGCAGGCCTGCAACAGCCCGGGGGTGATGTCTTCGGGCCGCAGGTGACCGGCCTGGACTTCACGCGCCAGTCGCTGGGCCGCCTGGGCGATGTCCCACTGGCCGCCATAATTGGCAGCAATTTGCAGCACAAACCGATCGGCGCCAGCCGTGGCAGCCTCAGCCTCACGCATTGCGGCTTGCAGCTCAGGATGGAAACGCGAGCGATCACCAATGATCCGCAGGCAGATCCTGTTCTCGTCCAATCGCTTGGCTTCGCGCCGCAGGGCCTTGAGGAACAGGTCCATCAAGGCACTGACTTCATCGGCGGGACGCTGCCAGTTCTCGCTGGAGAAGGCGAACAGAGTGAGCACCTCGACCCCAGCCTCGGCGCACACTTCGATAACAGCACGAACCGCATCGACCCCCGCCTTGTGCCCGGCAACGCCAGGCATAAAGCGTTTCTTGGCCCAGCGGTTATTGCCGTCCATGATGATCGCCACATGGCGCGGTACCGCGAACGGCACGGCCTGCTTGGTCTTTTCCATTAAAGCGAGACCCTTATACGGCCATCAGGTCTTTTTCTTTCTCGTCCGTGGCCTTGGTGATCTGGGCCTCGGATTCTTTTGTCAGCTTATCGATATCAGCGATGGCACGACGCTCTTCGTCTTCACTGATTTCCTTATCCTTGACCAGCTTCTTCAGTTCACCCAACGCGTCACGACGGATATTGCGCACGGCAACACGCGCGTCTTCCGCTGCGCTACGAGCCTGTTTGGTGAAGCCTTTGCGCGTTTCCTCGGTGAGGGCCGGCATCGGGATCAGCAGCAGCTCACCCAGGTTGGTTGGGTTGAGATTCAGACCGGCGCTCTGGATCGCCTTGTCTACAGCAGCGAGCATGTTGCGCTCGAAAGCCACGACCTGCAGGGTGCGCGAATCTTTCACGGTGACGTTGGCGACGCCGCTCAGCGGTGTGTCAGTGCCGTAGTAAGGCACCATGACGCTACCGAGGATGCTCGGGTGAGCCTTGCCGGTACGAATCTGGCCGAATGCGTGGCTCAGAGACTCCAAGGACTTCTTCATGCGCTCTTCAGCGTCTTTCTTGATTTCATTGATCATTGCTTGCCTTCCTCGATCAGTGTTCCTTCGGCGCCGCCATGTACGATATTGAGCAGGGCGCCAGGCTTGTTCATGTTGAAAACCCGCAGCGGCATCTTGTGGTCGCGGCACAGGCAGATGGCGGTCAGATCCATTACACCCAGCTTGCGATCCAGCACTTCATCGTAGGTCAGATGATCGAACTTCTCGGCATGCGGGTCTTTGAATGGGTCAGCGGTATACACGCCGTCCACTTTGGTTGCCTTGAGCACGACATCGGCGTCGATCTCGATCGCTCGCAGGCAAGCGGCCGAATCCGTGGTGAAAAACGGATTGCCGGTACCGGCGGCAAAAATCACCACTTCCTTGGAATTGAGGTGGCGCATGGCTTTGCGGCGATCATAGTGATCGGTCACGCCAACCATGGAAATGGCCGACATCACGATGGCCGAGATATTGGCACGCTCCAGCGCGTCGCGCATAGCCAAGGCGTTCATCACAGTGGCCAGCATGCCCATGTGATCGCCCGTGACCCGATCCATGCCCGCCGCGCTCAACGCCGCGCCACGGAACAGGTTGCCGCCGCCGATGACCAGGCCGACCTGAACGCCGATCCCGACCAACTGCCCGACTTCCAGCGCCATGCGATCCAGCACCTTCGGATCGATCCCGAACTCTTCCGAGCCCATCAGGGCCTCGCCGCTAAGCTTGAGTAGAATGCGTTTATAGCGAGCCTGATAACCACTGCCCTGCTGAGCCATTGCGAATCTCTCCTGCGGCGTATTTTCGAAAATTCTTTGAGGCTGTTTGCAGCCTGCCTTCACTCTAGCTTGGCGCTGAAACCGCGCCATCGGAACACGGCTTTGTAAGCCAGTTCCGGCGGGAAACCAATATAAATCGGCATCCCCATCCGAAAAGAGGCTGCGCGCGTGAGCGGGCAGCCTCTTCTGGGCGACAGTCGTGAAACCGTCTTATTGCTTGCTGGCAGCCAACTGAGCAGCGACTTCTTCAGCGAAGTTGTCTACTGGCTTCTCGATGCCTTCGCCGACTTTGAAGTAGGTGAAGGAAACGATTTCAGCGCCGCCCTTCTTGGCCAGTTCGCCGACCTTGATTTCAGGGTTCTTGACGAACGCCTGCTCAACCAGGCTGGCTTCAGCCAGGAACTTGGTGATGCGACCGGCAACCATTTTCTCAACGATTTCGGCTGGCTTGCCTTTGATCTTGTCTTCGTTGAGCTGCATGAACACGGCTTTCTCGCGTTCGATGGCGTCAGCGGAAACTTCCGACGGCAGCAGGAACTCAGGGTTGCTGGCAGCGACGTGCATCGCGATGTCCTTGGCCAGCTCGACGTTGCCGCCTTTGAGGGCCACGACTACGCCGATCTTGTTGCCGTGCAGGTAAGAACCGACAACATCGCCTTCAACGCGAACCAGGCGACGAATGTTGACGTTCTCGCCTACTTTGGCAACCAGGGCTTCACGAGCCGATTCCTGAGCGGCGATCAGCGGAGCTGCGTCGGTCAGTTTGTCGGCAAATGCTTTTTCGACGCTGGCGGCAACGAATGCCTTGAAGTCGTCTTGCAGGGCCAGGAAGTCGGTCTGCGAGTTGACTTCAATGATAACGGCGGCCTTGCCGTCGTCCTTGATGCCGATCGCGCCTTCAGCGGCAATGTTGCCGGCTTTCTTGGCAGCCTTGATGGCGCCCGAAGCACGCATGTCATCAATGGCTTTTTCGATGTCGCCGCCAGCCTTGGTCAAGGCTTTCTTGCAGTCCATCATGCCTTCGCCGGTACGCTCGCGCAGTTCTTTGACCAACGCTGCAGTAATCTCTGCCATTTCAAAATCCTCTTGGATAGGTTTTCAACCATTCCACCCGACCGAACGGGCGATCAATTCTTCCTGAAACACCCTTTGTTAGCCGCTGCACGTTACAGATGCTGTAGCTGCGCTGCCTACAAATGGTTTTCGAGGTGGCAAAAAGGGGGCCAAGCCCCCTTTTTGCTTACTGAGTCAACGCCAGGGCGTCAATTACTCAGCTGCTGCTGCCGGAGCTTCTTCAGCGAAGACTTCGGTGCCGCCATTTACATTGTTGCGACCACGGATGACAGCGTCAGCCATCGCACCCATGTACAGCTGGATGGCGCGAATGGCGTCATCGTTGCCTGGGATGATGTAGTCAACGCCTTCCGGGCTGCTGTTGGTATCGACAACGCCGATGACCGGGATACCCAGCTTGTTGGCTTCGGTGATCGCGATGCGCTCGTGGTCAACGTCGATCACGAACAGTGCGTCAGGCAGACCGCCCATGTCCTTGATACCGCCCAGGGAGCGGTCCAGCTTCTCAAGATCGCGAGTGCGCATCAGCGCTTCTTTCTTGGTCAGCTTGGCGAAAGTACCGTCTTCGGACTGGACTTCAAGGTCACGCAGACGCTTGATGGAAGCGCGAATGGTCTTGAAGTTGGTCAGCATGCCGCCCAACCAGCGGTGATCGACGTACGGCGAACCGCAACGTGCTGCTTCTTCAGCAACGATCTTGCCAGCGGAACGCTTGGTGCCGACGAACAGAATCTTGTTTTTGCCCTGGGCCAGGCGCTCTACGAAGGTCAGTGCTTCGTTGAACATCGGCAGGGTTTTTTCAAGGTTGATGATGTGGATCTTGTTGCGCGCGCCGAAAATGTACTTACCCATTTTCGGGTTCCAGTAACGGGTCTGGTGACCGAAGTGCACACCGGCCTTCAGCATATCGCGCATGTTGACTTGGGACATGATAGTTCCTTGATAAGTCGGGTTTGGCCTCCACGTATCCCAATGACCAACCAGCGGCTGAATAAGCCGAAGGCACCCAGGCCATCGTGTCGACACGTGTGTGGATTTAAGCTCACGGGGTCATCCCCGGAAAGCGGCGCATTTTATACCACAGTAAGGATGAAAACGAAACCCGGATTCTGAAAACCCGGCGAAGCGCCCTCATGCAGCCCATTCATTGACTGTGGCGACGGCCCCTTTATAGAGAGAAGCGATGCACGCGGGCGCGGATTTGCGCCGAGCGTCTGTTAGAATCGCCTCTTTCAGGGCCGCACCGACCATCATCCGCCGCCCATTTCGTTTTGAACAGCGCCGTCGGGCGCAGAGAGAGCCTGTATGACCGTTACCCTCAAGACTCCCGAGGACATCGCAAAAATGCGTGTCGCCGGCAAGCTCGCCGCCGAAGTGCTGGAAATGATCGCCGACTACGTCAAGCCGGGCGTGACCACCGAAGAGCTGGACCGCATCTGCCACGACTATATCGTCAACGAGCAGAAAGCCATCCCGGCGCCGCTCAACTACAAAGGCTTCCCCAAGTCGATCTGCACCTCGATCAACCACGTGGTCTGCCACGGCATCCCCAACGAAAAACCGTTGAAGGATGGCGACACCCTGAACATCGACGTCACCGTCATCAAGGATGGCTACCACGGCGATACCAGCCGCATGTTCCATGTCGGCAACGTTCCGGAGTGGGCCCAGCGTCTGTCGAAGGTCACCCAGGAATGCATGTACATGGCCATTGAACTGGTGAAACCGGGCTGTCGCCTTGGCGACATCGGCGAAGTGATCCAGAAGCACGCGCAGAAGAACGGTTTCTCGGTGGTGCGCGAATTCTGCGGCCACGGCATTGGCAAGGTGTTCCACGAAGAACCGCAGATCCTGCACTACGGCCGCGCCGGCACCGGCATGGAACTGCAGGCGGGCATGACCTTCACCATCGAGCCGATGATCAACCAGGGTCGCGCCGACACCAAGGTATTGGGCGACGGCTGGACTGCCATCACCAAGGACCGCAAGCTGTCGGCCCAGTGGGAACACACGTTGCTGGTGACCGAGACCGGCTACGAGATCTTTACCCTGCGCAGCGATGACACCATTGCTCGCGTTTCCGCCTGATCCGCGCCCAGCCTATAGCTATAGATAGATAGAAAGGAAAGCCATTCGATGCCGCAGGTGGATCCCGAACTCTTCGACCGCGGCCAGTTCCAGGCTGAACTGGCCCTGAAGGCAAGCCCCATATCGGCGTTCAAGAAAGCGATCCGCCAGGCCCGCGAAGTGCTCGACCAGCGCTTTCGCAGCGGCAGGGATATTCGCCGGCTGATCGAGGATCGCGCCTGGTTCGTCGATAACATCCTGCAAAAGGCCTGGGAACAGTTCAACTGGAGCGAGGATGCCGACATTGCCCTGGTCGCGGTGGGCGGCTACGGGCGTGGCGAACTGCACCCCTACTCGGATATCGACTTGCTGATCCTGCTGGACAGCGCCGACCATGAAATCTTCCGCGACTCCATCGAGCGTTTCCTGACGCTGCTATGGGACATCGGCCTGGAGGTCGGCCAAAGCGTGCGTTCGGTGCAGGAATGCGCCGACGAGGCTCGCGCCGACCTCACGGTGATCACCAACCTGATGGAAAGTCGCACCATCGCCGGCCCCGAGCGGCTGCGCCAGCGCATGCTCGATGTCACCAGCACGGCGCACATGTGGCCGAGCAAGGATTTCTTCCTGGCCAAGCACGCCGAGCAGAAGGCCCGCCACCACAAGTACAACGACACCGAATACAACCTGGAACCCAACGTCAAGGGCTCACCGGGCGGGCTGCGGGACATCCAGACGATCCTGTGGGTCGCCCGCCGCCAGTACGGCACGCTGAACCTGCGGGCCCTGGCCGGGGAAGGCTTCCTGGTGGAAAGCGAAAACGCCTTGCTCGCGTCGTCCCAGGAGTTCCTGTGGAAGGTCCGGTATGCGCTGCACATGCTCGCCGGACGCTCCGAGGACCGCCTGCTGTTCGATCATCAGCGATCCATCGCTGGCCTGCTGGGTTTCGAGGGGCAGGATGCCAAGCAGTCCATCGAAAACTTCATGCAACAGTACTACCGCGTGGTGATGAGCATCGCCCAACTCAGCGAGCTGATCATCCAGCACTTCGAGGAAGTCATCCTCGCGCCCGAAGACGAAGAGCCACCGCAGCCGATCAACTCACGTTTCCAGTTGCACGACGGCTACATCGAAGCGCGCAACCCCAATGTGTTCCGCCGCACGCCCTTTGCCATGCTCGAAATCTTCGTGCTCATGGCCCAGCAGCCGGAAATCAAGGGTGTGCGCGCCGACACCATCCGCCTGCTGCGGGAAAACCGTCACCTGATCGACGACGACTTCCGCCACGATATTCGCAACACCAGCCTGTTCATCGAGCTGTTCAAGTGCAAGATCGGCGTGCACCGCAACCTGCGGCGGATGAACCGCTACGGGATCCTCGGGCGTTACCTGCCAGAATTCGGCTTCATTGTCGGACAGATGCAGCACGACCTGTTCCACATCTATACGGTCGACGCCCACACGCTGAACCTGATCAAGCACCTGCGCAAGCTGCAGTACACCCAGGTGTCGGAGAAATTCCCGCTGGCCAGCAAGCTCATGGCCAAGTTGCCCAAGCCCGAGCTGATCTACATGGCAGGGCTGTATCACGACATCGGTAAAGGTCGCCAAGGCGACCATTCCGAAATCGGCGCGGTGGATGCCGAAGCCTTCTGCCAGCGGCATCAGCTGCCGGTATGGGACAGCCGGTTGATCGTCTGGCTGGTACAGAACCACTTGGTGATGTCGACCACCGCCCAGCGCAAGGATTTGTCCGACCCGCAGGTGATCCATGACTTCGCCCAGATCGTCGGCGATGAAACCCGCCTGGATTACCTCTACGTGCTGACCGTGGCCGACATCAACGCCACCAACCCGAGCCTGTGGAATTCCTGGCGCGCCAGCCTGTTGCGCCAGCTCTACACCGAGACCAAGCGTGCCTTGCGCCGCGGCCTGGAAAACCCGGTGGACCGCGAAGAGCAGATCCGTCGCACCCAAAGCGCGGCGCTGGACATCCTGGTGCGCGGCGGCACCGACCCGGACGACGTCGAGCAGCTCTGGTCGCAACTGGGCGATGATTATTTCCTGCGCCATACCGCCGGCGATGTGGCCTGGCACAGCGACGCGATTCTCCAGCAACCGGCCGATGGCGGGCCGCTGGTGCTGATCAAGGAAACCACCCAGCGCGAGTTCGAGGGCGGCACGCAGATATTCATCTATGCCCCGGACCAGCACGACTTCTTCGCCGTGACCGTGGCCGCAATGGACCAGCTCAACCTCAACATTCATGACGCCCGGGTCATCACGTCCAGCAGCCAGTTCACCCTCGACACCTACATCGTGCTCGACACCGACGGCGACTCGATCGGCGATAACCCGGCGCGGGTCAAGCAGATTCGCGACGGACTTACCGAAGCCCTGCGCAACCCGGCGGACTACCCGACCATCATCCAGCGCCGGGTGCCACGCCAGCTCAAGCACTTCGCCTTCGCGCCTCTGGTGACGATCCACAACGATGCCCAGCGCCAGGTCACGGTACTGGAACTCAGTGCTCCGGACCGGCCGGGCCTGTTGGCGCGGGTTGGCCATATCTTCCTGGAGTTCGACCTGTCACTGCAGAACGCCAAGATCGCAACGCTCGGCGAGCGGGTGGAAGACGTTTTCTTTATCACCGACGCTCACAACCAGCCGCTGTCCGATCCGCAGTTATGCAGCCGCTTGCAGGAAGCGATCGTCCGGCACTTGAGCGTCAACCAGGAACCCGACATCAACCTGACGCGCATCAGCATCTGATTGCGTCATGATTCAGCCGTTTTGAGAGATTGCGCAACGATGAACAACGCCCTGAACCAGCTCCAGCCCTACCCGTTCGAAAAATTGCGCGCCCTGCTCGGCCGCGTCACGCCCAACCCGGACAAGCGCCCGATCGCGTTGTCCATCGGCGAGCCCAAGCATCGTTCGCCGAGCTTCGTGGCTGAGGCCCTGGCCAGCAATCTGGAAAAGATGGCCGTGTACCCGACCACCCTCGGCATCCCGGAACTGCGTGAATCCATCACCGGCTGGTGCGAGCGCCGCTTCAACGTGCCGAACGGCTGGCTCGACCCGGCGCGCCACGTACTGCCGGTCAACGGCACCCGCGAGGCGCTGTTCGCCTTCACCCAGACCGTGGTCAACCGGGCCGACGATGCCCTGGTGGTGAGTCCGAACCCCTTCTATCAAATCTATGAAGGCGCGGCGTTCCTGGCCGGGGCCAAGCCGCACTACCTGCCGTGCCTGGACGAGAACGGCTTCAATCCGGATTTCGACGCCGTATCGCCGGACATCTGGAAACGCTGCCAGATCCTGTTCCTGTGCTCCCCGGGCAACCCGACCGGCGCGTTGATCCCGGTGGATGTGCTGAAGAAACTCATCGCCCTGGCTGACGAATACGACTTCGTCATCGCCTCGGACGAGTGCTACAGCGAACTCTACTTCGACGAACAAACCCCGCCGCCGGGGCTGCTCACGGCTTGCGTTGAACTCGGGCGCAAGGACTTCAAGCGCTGCGTGGTGTTCCACAGCCTGTCCAAACGCTCCAACCTGCCCGGCCTGCGCTCAGGCTTCGTGGCCGGCGATGCGGACATCCTCAAGGGCTTCCTGCTGTACCGCACCTACCACGGCTGCGCCATGCCGGTTCAAACCCAACTGGCGAGCATCGCCGCGTGGAACGACGAAGTGCACGTACGGGCCAACCGCGTGCTGTACCGGGAGAAGTTCGACGCGGTGCTGGAAATCCTCAGCCCGGTGCTGGACGTGCAACGCCCCGACGGCAGCTTCTACCTGTGGCCGAACGTAGCGGGCGACGACGCAGCGTTCTGCCGTGACCTGTTCGAACAGGAACACGTGACCGTCGTGCCGGGTTCGTACCTGTCCCGCGATGTCGACGGCGTCAACCCAGGCGCCGGCCGCGTGCGCATGGCCCTGGTCGCGCCATTGGCCGAATGCGTGGAAGCGGCGGAACGGATCCGCGCGTTCATCCAGCGTCGGGGTTAATCACCCCATTGATCGTTCCCACGCTCTGCGTGGGAATTCATCCCGTGACGCTCTGCGTCACATCCCCGAAGCGGAACGCGGAGCGTCCCTGGCGGCATTCCCACGCAGAGCGTGGGAACGATCAAACACCACAAATCCCCTGTGGGAGCGAACTTGCTCGCGATGAGGCCGGCACTTATTGCATCAAGTCCGAAGCTCTACCCGATCCAGGCACTTGTTCGCCAACAACATCCCCAACTCAATCATCTGGGCCACTCCCAATGCTACATGCCGTCGCGAGCCGTCCTGATCGAAGGCAAGGTCGTTGAGCATCGCATTGGCCGAAGCCAGGGTTTCGCTGAGGTTGGCCAGCAACACTTCGGTGTCGATACCGTCAGCCACAGTGAATAACTGTACCGAGGGTTTGGGGTCTGACTTGCTGTCGTCATCAGGCTTGAGATATTGATCCAACACACGATCGGCTGCCTCTTGCAGCTTTTCGGGGGCATAGTCACCGTAGGGGAAGTGGAGGCTGGCTTTGGTGCGTTTTGAGTCTCTTTCTTGTCCATCAAAATTGCTCCCTAGAGCTGAAGTATGTAAAGCCCCGCGCTTGGATAGCGCAGAAGCCCGTGCTCCTAGAGGTGTTGTTCGGATTATCACGTCCGGTCGCTGAATTGGCAGCGACACCCAGAGGCTAGAGCCCTCGCTTCCGACGGACAACCTTAAAAACTTGTCGGAAACTTCGGTACGTCTGACAGACGACAATCTGTCTGCTCAGACAAGAAAAGAAATAAAACGCGCCTCCCTAAGGCAAACCATTGATTTCATAGGTTTAGCACCTCAACAGATCACTTGCAGCCCTGTTTCAAGAATCAAGCTGGCTTGAATTCGCTAATACCAGCAGCCATGATCGCCCCCGTCACCAGCGAAAGCTGGCAGGAGTCTGGGTCCCTCTCCGGGTTGACCCAGCCACGCAGACGGGGCAAAGCAACCTCAGCTGCGTGTCGATTGAAACCGCCTTCGGGTGGCTTTGCTTTCTATGAGAACAAGGCACACCGGGCTTTGTTGCGCCTGAAATGCCGAAGATCCGCAAAGTGGTGGTGATCTATCCTGTGGCGAGGGGATTTATCCCCGCTGGGCTGCGAAGCAGCCCTCAAAGCTAACAACGCGCTGTGTCAGACAGCTTGAATTGACTGCTTTGGGACTGCTGCGCAGTCCAACGGGGATAAATCCCCTCGCCACACTTAGCTTTGCGCCATGGCTGCTATTTCCCCAACCCCAAATTCGCCTCCGCCAAATCCAACTCCCCCAGCACCTCACGCA
This sequence comes from Pseudomonas marvdashtae, assembly GCF_014268655.2. Classification (NCBI taxonomy): domain Bacteria; kingdom Pseudomonadati; phylum Pseudomonadota; class Gammaproteobacteria; order Pseudomonadales; family Pseudomonadaceae; genus Pseudomonas; species Pseudomonas marvdashtae. The sequence goes on along the minus strand of NZ_JABWQX020000002.1, from coordinate 590,604 downwards.
ATACATCATCGCCAATCTGGTGTTCACGACTGAGGCGATACAACTCCAGTCGCTGCGCCCGATAGGCTTTCAAGCGCAGCCGGCGTTCCAGCAGGTCCATTTCGAATGCCAGTGCCTGGGCTTCGGCGGAGTCGTTGAAGACGTCGAGCTGGTGACGATATTCGGACATCAGCCGTGCCTTGACCTCAGTCGCCAGTGCCGCCTGGGCCGCATCCGGTGTGCTGGTCGCTTCGGTCGGCTCCTCCACTTCCAGCGCATGGATCGCCGCTTCAGCGGTTTTGCGCCAGGCCTCGCGAACTTCGTTGCGACGCTTGTCATCGGGACTTTTCTCGATACCTCGCAGCAGCAATGGCAAGGCGATGCAGGCCGCAATCAGCGACAACAGAATCACCCCGGCGGCAATGAAGATCAGCAAGTCGCGCTCCGGGAATTCAACACCGGCGCTTAACAACAACGGCACCGACAACACACCCGCCAACGTCACCGCCCCGCGCACCCCGCCAAATGTCAGCAGCCAGCAAGAACGCGTGGTCGGCACCAGGGTCAACTCGCCCTTGCCGCGCCAGCGCCGCAGTTGCCCGGACAAGCGCCAGATGCTTTGCACCCAGACAAACCGCAACACCAGCAACACCAAAAAAATCGCCACCACCTCCAGGCAGCGGTAGAACAGCGTTGGCCACAGCGTCGTCTCGTGGCTGGTCACCGCCTTGATGATGTCCGGCAGTTGCAAGCCCAGCAGCAGGAAAATCAAGCCATTGAAGGCAAATTCCAGCAGCGACCAAACGCTGCGATTGAGCAGCCGCGTGCCGGTCTGGCGCGGCAGCAGGTCGAGCCAGCTCTGCATCATCCCCGCCGCCACCGCCGAGAGAATGCCCGACGCGCCCAAGCGTTCAGCCAGCACATAGGCGGCAAACGGCAGCAGCAACATGAACACCACATGGGTGGCCGGATCGTCCCAGCCTCGGGCAATCATCCACGCCCGCAAGCGCCCCACGAGCCAGCTCAAAGCCACGCCGACCAACAGGCCGCCGACCGCCACCAGGACAAAGGCCAGGCTCGCACCCGCCAGGGAAAACACGCCGGTGATCGCCGCCGCCAGGGCGAACTTGAAGGTCACCAGGCCCGACGCGTCGTTCATTAGCGCCTCGCCTTGGAGCATGTGCATCAACGGCGCGGGCAGACGGTCCCGGGCAATCGCCGAGACCGCCACGGCGTCGGTCGGCGACAGCACCGCGGCCAGGGCAAAGGCCACTGGCAACGGGATACTCGGCAACAGCCAATGAATGAAATAGCCGGCGCCCACCACCGTGAACAACACCAGCCCCACCGCCAGCGTCAGGATCGGCCCACGCAGGCGCCAGAGCTCGCGCTTGGGCATGCGCCAACCGTCGGAGAACAGCAGCGGCGGAAGAAAGAGAAAGAGGAACAACTCAGGATCGAGGGCCACGTGCAAGCCCAGGGACGGCCAGGCCAGCAAGGCGCCGGCGGCGATCTGCACCAGAGGCAACGGCAACGGGATCAACCGTCCGATCAGGCGAGACACGCCTACCAGCATCAACAGGATCAGGACGGTATAAGCGCTTTGCATGACGGTTTTCCACTTGCGGCGACACACATCCGGCAACAGCTTGCCGATGAAGTGCCATATTAACCGCCTAACATTAGCTTGGCCGTTACACCTATGTCGCAGGCCGCCCTGTGGAATGAGCCGATGGGAGCATGCCGATCTGGGCCGCCGCGAACCGTCCGGTCATGGCATAATCCTTCACCTTTTATTTCCAGCACCTGCAAAGGGGGCAGTTCCTTGACCGATTCAAGCAAAACGTTGCACCTTTTCGGCATCAAAGCGTGCGACACGATGAAAAAGGCCCGCACCTGGCTCGATGAGCACGCGGTGCGTTATGACTTTCATGATTACAAGATTGCCGGCATCGACCGTGAGCACCTGACCCAATGGTGCAACGAGCATGGCTGGCAAGTGGTGTTGAACCGTGCCGGTACGACCTTTCGCAAACTCGACGACGAACGCAAAGCCGATCTCGACCAGACGAAAGCCATCAAACTGATGCTCGCCCAACCCTCGATGATCAAGCGTCCAGTGCTTGATCTCGGTGACCGAACCCTGATTGGCTTCAAGCCAGATATTTATGCGGCAGAGATAAAGTAAGCCTGCCCAGTCCATTTTGTAGAGGTAATTTCATGTCCACAACCCTGTTCAGCCTGGCCTTTGGTGTCGGCACCCAAAACCGCGAAGGCGCCTGGCTGGAAGTATTCTACGCACAGCCGCTGCTCAACCCGTCGGCAGACGTCGTTGCGGCTATCGCGCCGATTCTTGGCTACAGCGCAGGCAACCAGGCCATCACGTTTACCACGGCCCAGGCCTCGCAACTGGCTGATGCACTCCGGGGCGTCGATGCCGCGCAAGCCAAGCTGCTGACCCGCCTGGCTGAAAGCCACAAGCCGCTGGTCGCCACCCTGCTGGCCGAAGATGCCCAACTGAGTTCCACCCCTGAGGCTTACCTCAAGCTGCACCTGCTGTCCCATCGCCTGGTCAAGCCCCACGGCCTGAACCTCGCCGGCATCTTCCCGCTGCTGCCGAACGTGGCCTGGACCAGCCAGGGCGCTATCGACCTGGCCGAACTGGCTGAGCACCAGCTCGAAGCCCGCCTGCGCGGCGAGTTGCTGGAAGTGTTCTCGGTGGACAAGTTCCCGAAAATGACCGACTACGTGGTCCCGGCCGGCGTGCGTATCGCCGACGCCGCGCGTCTGCGCCTGGGCGCCTATGTGGGTGAAGGCACCACGGTGATGCACGAAGGTTTCGTCAACTTCAACGCCGGCACCGAAGGCCCGGGCATGATCGAAGGCCGCGTCTCGGCGGGCGTATTCGTCGGCAAGGGTTCTGACCTGGGCGGCGGTTGCTCGACCATGGGCACCCTGTCGGGTGGCGGCAACATCGTTATCAAGGTCGGCGAAGGTTGCCTGATCGGCGCCAACGCCGGCATCGGCATCCCGCTGGGCGACCGCAACACCGTGGAGTCGGGCCTGTACGTGACCGCCGGCACCAAGGTCGCGCTGCTGGACGAAAACAACCAACTGGTGAAAGTGGTCAAGGCCCGCGACCTGGCCGGCCAGCCCGACCTGTTGTTCCGCCGCAATTCCGAGACCGGCGCGGTGGAATGCAAGACCCACAAATCCGCCATCGAGCTGAACGAAGCACTGCACGCACACAACTAAGCCGCGTGCCAATGGAGCGGCCGGGCGCGTATCATCGACGCCCGGCCCGCCCAAACGAGTCCTGATCACCATGTTCCTGCCCTCACCCTGGCGTGCCGACTTCCCGGCCATCGCCGCCCTGCAACGGCAAGGCCAGACCTACCTGGACAACGCCGCCACCACACAGAAACCCCAAGCCTTGCTGGACGCCCTGGCGCATTACTATGCCAATGGCGCGGCCAACGTGCACCGCGCGCAACACTTGCCGGGCGCCCTCGCCACCCAGGCGTTCGAGGACAGTCGCCTCAAGGTTTCCCAGTGGCTCAATGCCGTGGACTGCGGCCAGGTCATCTTCACGCATGGCGCGACTTCGGCGCTGAACCTGCTGGCCTACGGGCTGGAACACCTGTTCAATCCAGGCGATGAAATTGTCGTCAGCGCCCTGGAACATCACGCCAACCTGCTGCCCTGGCAACAACTGGCCGAGCGCCGCTCGTTGTCGCTGGTGGTGCTGCCGCTGGATGCCGATGGGGTAATTGACAAGAGCGCTGCCGCCGAGCTGATCGGCCCGCGCACCCGCCTGCTCGCGGTGAGTCAGTTGTCGAATGTCCTGGGAACCTGGCAACCATTGCAGGCATTGCTGGCGATGGCCAAGGCCCAGGGAGCGCTGACGGTAGTCGACGGTGCCCAGGGCATCGTCCATGGCCGTCATGACGTGGATGCGCTGGGCTGCGACTTCTATGTGTTTTCCAGCCACAAGCTTTATGGTCCCGAAGGCTTGGGCGTGCTGTTCGGTCGCACCGAAGCGCTGGGCCAATTGCGCCATTGGCAGTTCGGAGGCGAAATGGTCCAGCAAGCCGATTATCACAACGCCACGTTCCGCCCGGCACCGCTGGGTTTTGAAGCGGGTACACCGCCCATAGCCAGCGTGATCGGCTTGGGGGCGACGCTCGATTACCTGTCCGATATCGACGGGCAAGCGGTCATCGATCATGAACGAGCGCTGCATGACTATTTGCTTCACGGCCTGCGAGCTCGCAACGGCGTTCGTCTTGTGGGCGAGCCGCAGCTGGCCCTGGTCAGCTTTGTTGTCGACGGCATCCACAACGCTGATTTGGCGCACCTGCTGACCGAGCAAGGCATTGCCGTGCGCGCCGGGCATCACTGCGCCATGCCATTGTTCAAACACCTGAAGCTGTCCGGGGCGATCCGGGTTTCGCTGGCGCTGTACAACGACTCCGCCGACATTGAACGGTTCTTCGACGCGCTGGATCAGGCCCTGGAGATGCTGCGATGAAACTGCCTGCCGACGCCGCCGCGGCGCTGCAGATTTTCCAGGACGCGTCAGGCTGGGAACAACGTGCGCGGCTGTTGATGCAGTGGGGCGAGCGCCTGGCGCCATTGAGCGACGAGGACAGATGCGATGCGAACCTCGTCAGTGGTTGTGAAAGCCAGGTATGGCTGCTGGGCCGGCTGAATGACGGGCATTGGCAGTTTTGCGCGAGCAGCGATGCGCGGTTGATCCGGGGGTTGGTGGCGTTGCTGCTGGCGCGCGTCAACGGGCTGACCGCTGAAGAGTTGCGGCAGGTGGATTTGCCGGGTTGGTTCAATCAGCTGGGGTTGTCGCGCCAGCTATCGCCGTCGCGTAGCAATGGGTTGAATGCGGTGCTAAAGCGGATGCGCGAACTGACGCAATAACCTGTGGCGAGGGAGCTTGCTCCCGCCTGAGCGCGAAGCGCTCACATTAATGGGTCTGCTGCGCAGCCCAGCGGGAGCAAGCTCCCTCGCCACAGGTTCATCACTCCCTTAGGGAACAACGTTGCATTACTGTCCGGGCTTAGGCCTATCCGCCGGCCGCCGCACGCCCGCCACGATCTTATCCACAGCCTTGGTCGCCGCGACCATGCCGAACGTCGCTGTCACCATCATCACCGCACCAAACCCACCGGCGCAGTCGAGCTTGACGCCGTCGCCGACGAAACTCTTCTGCAAGCAAATGCTGCCGTCCGGCTTCGGGTAGCGCAGTTGTTCCGTGGAGAACACGCACGGCACGCTGTAATGGCGGGTGACGGTGCGGGAAAAACCGTAGTCGCGGCGCAAGGTGGAGCGCACCTTGGAGGCCAGCGGATCATTGAACGTGCGGTTCAGGTCGCAGACCTGGATCAACGTCGGGTCGATCTGCCCGCCCGCGCCGCCAGTGGTGATGATCTGGATCTTGCGGCGCTTGCACCAGGCGATCAGCGCGGCCTTGGCGTTGACGCTGTCGATGCAGTCGATCACGCAATCGATGTTCGGCGTGATGTACTCGGCCATGGTCTCGCGCGTAACGAAGTCCGCCACCGCGTGCACCGTGCAATCGGGGTTGATCCCGCGCAGCCGCTCGGCCATCACCTCGACCTTGGGCTTGCCGACGGTGCTGTCCAGAGCGTGCAACTGACGGTTGGCGTTGCTGACGCAGACATCGTCCAGGTCGAACAGCGAAATCTCGCCCACGCCACAACGGGCAATGGCTTCCGCCGCCCAGGACCCGACACCGCCGACGCCGACAATCGCCACATGGGCCGCCCGCAGGCGCTCCAGGCCTTCAATGCCATACAAACGGGCGATGCCGGCGAACCGTGGATCTTCTGTACTCATGACCATTACCCCAAAAACCGGCGCGCATTATAGGGCTTTGCCTGAGCAATTTGAGCAAAACCTCCATGGTTTTTGTGGCCAAACCGACCGGCACCTGAGCCCACCGTTATCGTTTTGCTATAAGATAACCGCCATTTCGCGCGAGCCAGCCCGCGCTCATACAAGCCTTGCGTTCACACTATATCCCGGAGCTTTCATGACGGCCCACGCCGACCTCTCGCCGACCCTGCAACTTGCCTGCGACCTGATCCGCCGTCCGTCCGTGACGCCGGTGGATGCCGATTGCCAGAAAATCATGATGCAGCGCCTGGGCGACGCGGGTTTCAAGCTCGAGCCGATGCGCATCGAGGATGTGGATAACTTCTGGGCCAGCCATGGCAAGCATGACGGTCCGGTGCTGTGCTTCGCCGGGCATACCGACGTGGTGCCGACCGGTCCGGTACAGGCATGGCAGCTCGACCCGTTCGATGCCGTCATCGACGAACAAGGCATGCTCTGCGGCCGCGGCGCGGCGGACATGAAAGGCAGCCTGGCCGCGATGGTCGTGGCGGCCGAACGGTTCGTCGCCGACTACCCGGACCACAAGGGTACGGTGACTTTCCTGATCACCAGCGATGAAGAAGGCCCGGCCCACCATGGCACCAAAGCCGTGGTCGAGCGCCTCAAGGCCCGTCAGGAACGACTGGACTGGTGCATCGTCGGCGAGCCGTCAAGCACCACCTTGGTGGGCGATGTGGTCAAGAACGGCCGGCGCGGTTCCCTCGGCGCGAAGCTGACCGTGCGCGGCAAGCAAGGCCATGTGGCCTACCCGCACTTGGCGAAAAACCCGATCCACCTGGCCGCACCCGCCTTGGCCGAATTAGCCGCCGAGCACTGGGACCATGGCAACGGCTTCTTCCCGCCGACCAGTTTCCAGATATCCAACCTCAACTCCGGCACCGGCGCGACCAACGTGATCCCGGGTGACCTGGAGGCAGTCTTCAATTTCCGCTTCTCCACCGAATCCACCGTCGAAGGCCTGCAACAGCGCGTCGCCGATATCCTCGACAAGCATCAACTGGACTGGCACATCGACTGGGCCTTGTCCGGCCTGCCGTTCCTCACCGAACCGGGTGCGCTGCTCGATGCGGTGTCGTCGAGCATCAAGGACGTCACCGGTCGCGAGACCCAGGCGTCCACCAGTGGCGGCACGTCCGACGGTCGCTTCATCGCCACCATGGGCACGCAAGTGGTAGAACTGGGGCCGGTCAACGCGACCATCCACCAGGTCAACGAACGCGTATTGGCGGCCGATCTCGACGTGTTGACCGAGATCTACTACAAGACGCTGATCAAGTTGCTCGCCTGATGCTCGCCTGCCCGATCTGCAGCGAACCGCTGAACGCCGTGGACAACGGCGTGGTGTGCCCGGCCGGGCATCGGTTTGACCGTGCGCGCCAGGGTTACCTGAACCTGCTGCCGGTGCAGCACAAGAACAGCCGCGACCCCGGCGACAACCTGGCCATGGTCGAAGCACGCCGCGACTTCCTCAACGCCGGGCACTACGCCCCGGTCGCCCGGCGCCTGGCCGAGCTGGCAGCCGAACGCGCGCCCGGACGCTGGCTCGACATCGGTTGCGGTGAAGGCTACTACACCGCGCAGATCGCCGACGCCCTGCCCAACGCCGATGGCTATGCCCTGGACATCTCTCGCGAAGCCGTCAAACGGGCCTGCAAGCGCAACCCGCAACTGACTTGGTTGATCGCCAGCATGGCCCGGGTGCCGCTGGCGGACGGCTGCTGCCAGTTCCTCGCCAGCGTCTTCAGCCCATTGGACTGGCAAGAAGCCAAACGCTTGCTCAGCCCCGGCGGCGGCCTGATGAAAGTCGGCCCCACCGCCGGCCACCTGATGGAATTGCGCGAGCGCCTCTACGACGAAGTGCGCGAATACACCGATGACAAGCACCTGGCCCTGGTGCCGACGGGCATGGTGCTCAATCACAGCGAAACCCTCGAATTCAAGCTGACGCTCGACAGTGGCCAGGACCGCGCCAACCTGCTGGCGATGACGCCCCACGGCTGGCGCGCCAGTGCCGAACGCCGCGCCAGCGTGATCGAGCAGGCCGATCCGTTCGAGGTCACGGTGTCGATGCGCTACGATTATTTCGTTCTTCAATAACCTTTTATTCCGGACCTCGGGCAAACCGTCCGGGGGCCAGTTAAATCCGCGAATGGATTTTTCAAGACCGCAGCGAGGACATCCATGCGCCAACCCGATATCGAGATTTACCTCAAAGACGCCGACGTCGACCACAAGGCCATCGCAGGCTGGCTCGGCCAGGCCCTTGGCCCGTGCAGCGACTGGGTACAGAAAGGCCAGACCTACAAGTGCAAGGCCGGCAACGTCCCGGTGACCTGGCTGCCCAAGGCCGTGGGCAAATGGAACAGCCTGTACCTGGAAAGCGACCAGACCCCGTGGGAAGACGACATCGCCTGCGCCCGCGCCGCCTTCGCCGCGCTGAACGTGGAAGTGCGCTGCGCGCCGGGATCGTGGGTGGAAGAGGAAGGCGAGGAATCGGCGGATCGCTGGATCCGGATCAGTGCCGATGGTGAAGAAGAGATCACCTGGAAGACGGCCTGATCGCCCCGGTGGGCATATGCCCACCTATCGATGCCGCATCAAAAAATCCCCTGCGGAGCGAGTATCTTCGCTCCGCAGGGGATTTTTCATGGCTACCGAGGCGAGTTACAACCCCACCACATCCTCAGCCTGCAAGCCCTTCTGCCCTACCACCACTGCGTATTCGACCTGCTGGCCTTCAGTCAGCGAACGGTGGCCGTCGCCCCGGATCGCGCGGTAATGCACGAACACGTCCTTCCCGTCTTCACGCTGGATGAAGCCATAGCCTTTGGCGTCGTTGAACCACTTCACATTGCCGGTTTCCCGTGCTGCCATGATGCTCACTCCATTTCTTATTGTTAGGTCGGCTTTTCCTGCCCAGCTGCAAAAGGCAAAGCCGTACGAACTCCAGTCACCGTCCGGCCGTCCATGAACGAGGCCAGGGCAGTAACGGCCGAGTATATGACACCCGGAAAAACTCTCAACTGACTTTACTTCGGCGCTTTTTTGCCGATTTTCGGTGAATCCGGCACACTAGCGCCGCTTGTTCTTATCCACTCATGCAGAAGCCGTATGACCCGTTCCCCGTTCCGCCGTCTTGTGTTTGGCACCTTGCGCCGACTGTTGTACCTCTGGGTTCGCTCCGAGACGATCAACCAGTCGTCCTTCACCCTCAACCTCGACCGCAGTCGTCCGGTATTTTACGTTCTGCAAGACCCGTCGCTCACCGACCTGGCGGTGCTCGACACCGAGTGCACCAAGGCCGGCCTGCCGCGCCCCGTCCTGCCCGTATCGGTGGGCGACCTGTTGGAACCAGCGGCATTCTTTTACCTCACACCGGCGCCGGACTGGCTTGGGCGCCAGGACAAACGCGGCGCGCCCCCCACCCTGACGCGGCTGGTCGATGTGCTGACCCACAACGCCGCCGAAGACGCGCAGATCATCCCGGTCAGCGTGTTCTGGGGGCAGTCGCCCGACAGCGAATCGAGCCCGTGGAAACTCTTGTTCGCCGACAGTTGGGCCGTCACCGGACGCCTGCGCCGCCTGTTGAGCATCATGATCCTTGGGCGCAAGACCCGCGTGCAGTTCTCTGCGCCGATCCATTTGCGCGAGCTGATCGAACACGACAAGGGCCACGAGCGCACCGTGCGCATGGCCCAGCGAATCCTGCGGGTGCACTTTCGCAACTTGAAAGCAGCGGTCATCGGCCCGGACATCTCCCACCGGCGCAACCTGGTCAAGGGACTGCTGAACCAGCCGCTGGTCAAGCAGGCCATTCTCGACGAGGCCGAGCGAGAAAAGATTCCTGCAGAAAAAGCCAAGGCCCAGGCCCTGCGCTACGGCAACGAGATCGCCTCGGACTACACCTACACCGCGATCCGGTTCCTTGAAGTGGTGCTGAGCTGGTTCTGGAACAAGATCTACGACGGCATCAAGGTCAACCACATCGAGGGCGTGCAGAACGTCGCCCAGGGCCACGAAGTCATCTACGTGCCGTGCCACCGCAGCCATATCGATTACTTGCTGCTGTCGTACCTGCTGTTTCGCAACGGCCTGACCCCACCGCACATCGCCGCCGGCATAAACCTCAACATGCCGGTGATCGGCGGTCTGCTGCGCCGTGGCGGGGCGTTCTTCATGCGCCGTACCTTCAAGGGCAACCCGCTCTACACCGCCGTGTTCAATGAATACCTGCACACGTTGTTCACCAAGGGCTTCCCGGTGGAGTATTTCGTCGAGGGCGGGCGCTCGCGCACCGGACGCATGCTGCAACCCAAGACCGGCATGCTCGCCATTACCCTGCGCAGCTTCTTGCGATCGTCACGCATGCCGATCGTGTTCGTGCCGGTTTACATCGGTTATGAGCGGGTACTGGAAGGCCGGACCTACCTCGGCGAATTGCGCGGGGCGAGCAAGAAGAAGGAGTCGATCTTTGACATCTTCAAAGTCATCGGCGCCCTCAAGCAACGCTTTGGCCAAGTCGCAGTGAATTTCGGCGAGCCGATCAAACTGGCGGAGTTCCTCGACAGCGAGCAGCCGGATTGGCGCCAGCAGGAGCTGGGCCCGCAGTTCAAGCCGGCCTGGCTCAACGCGACCACCCACCGCCTCGGCGAACGCGTGGCCCGGCACTTGAACGAGGCTGCCGCTATCAACCCGGTCAACCTGGTTGCCCTGGCGTTACTGTCCACCAGCCGCCTGGCCCTGGACGACCAGGCCTTGGCCCGCGTGCTCGACTTGTACCTGGCGTTGCTGCGCAAAGTGCCATATTCGCCTCATACCACCCTGCCCGAAGGTGACGGCCGAGCGCTGATCGATCATGTCAAGGGCATGGACCTGCTGTCGGAACAGAGCGATGCCTTGGGCAAGATTCTGTATCTGGATGAGCAGAATGCGGTCCTGATGACCTACTACCGCAATAATGTCTTGCACATCTTTGCCTTGCCGGCATTGCTGGCGAGTTTCTTCCAGAGCAGCTCGCGCATGAATCGCGAGCAGCTCCTGCGCTACACCCGAGCCTTGTACCCCTACTTGCAATCGGAGTTGTTCATCCGCTGGTCGCTGGAAGAGCTGGACGCCGTGGTCGATCAATGGCTCGAAGCCTTCGTCGAACAAGGCCTGCTGCGTTTCGAAAAAGACCTTTACCTGCGACCGGCGCCGAGTTCGCGGCATTTCGTGCTGCTGACCCTGCTGTCAAAAAGCATCGCCCAGACCCTGCAGCGCTTCTACATGACCGTCTCGCTGCTGCTCAACAGTGGCCAGAACAGCATCAGCGCCGAAGAGTTGGAAGATCTTTGCACGGTCATGGCCCAGCGCCTGTCGATCCTGCACGGGCTGAACGCGCCGGAGTTCTTCGACAAGACGCTATTCCGGCACTTCATCCAGACCATGCTCGACCTCGACGTGCTGCGCCGTGATGAAGCGGGCAAGCTGAGCTACCACGAGCTGCTCGGCGAACTGGCCGAAGGCGCGGCCAAGCGGGTACTGCCGGCGGAGATTCGCTTGTCGATTCGGCAGGTGGCGCTGCATCGGGGTGAAGACGCGGCGGAACGCGATACTGACGCCCAAGCATAAGGAATCGGTTTAATGCCGCCACAGCGGCGGCATTAAACCGCATTCTTTTCATGAAACATGAATAACCCATCATTAAAATAGCCGAAGCGCTAAAACATTCACTGACACAACCCGTTCATGCCAAGCATCAATTAAAGATTTTTCCTACTTTTCCTCCTCACGAAAACCCTTATATTCCAACTCACGCCATTGACGGCGCCCATTTCAATATAAGGACATTATTATGAATAACCTCTACATCATTTCCGGCATTGCCCATTATCTGGAAAAAATCAGTCTGGCTCCCGACTCGACCCTGCATGCTTTCCTGGAAGACATCAGTTTCGCCGACGCACCGGCTGAAATCATTGCCACTTGCATCGTTGAAAATGCCGAGACCGCCGGCCTGGACTTCGAACTGCACATGCCCGTATCGGCTATTATCGAAGGCCGTACTTATGCGATCAGGGTGCGTATCGAAACCGCGGGTGAGTTACGGTTCATCAATAAAACCTCCCACCCCGTCGACCCGCGCGCCAATTACCTGAAGCCGATCGAGGTACTGGTGGCTTCAGTTTAAAGTCCTACTAACAAGCAGTACTGCTTGTTTTGGCTTGACAGACACCACGATCGATCCAGTAACGCCTCGAAGTTCGCTCCGACGTTGCGCAGCGACAAAGTTGATACCAAGCAGGGAAAAGCCCTACAGAATATTTAATGACAGGGCCTCAACATGGCCCCCGTCAATTCGACGCATAGAAAAGGAATTCAACATGAGCCTATACACCATCAAAGTAACCCTGCACTCGCCAGACGGCTTTCAACTTCCTGAAAGTGGCGGCACCCACATCAGCTTCACCACGCCGAACACCTCTGGTGGCAGCGGCTCCAACCAAATACCGACCAAGATGCCTTGGATCGTAAGCTTTACCGTTGACAGCGACGTTGTCAGCGAAGGGGAAGAGTTTTCGGTGGGCGCGCAGATCACAGGCCCCCGCCCTCTGTTTCTTGATACCCCACATACGTTTACCTGGAACGGCGGCGATCAGGAAGTCGACTTCAACTTGATCCTTGCGCCAGTATCGACTGAGGAAGACACCGAGCCATTCGCGTTCGGCTCCTAAACCGCTACGTTCGGGTGGATTAATAACTCAAAATCCTCCAGATTCTCCTTGACGCCGGCATGTTGCTGGCGCCAAGGAGAATGGTATTCACCATGAAAAAATTTGCCCTGCTTGCCTCCATGGCTTTACTGACTGCTTGCCAATCGGCAGCACCACCCACCGCCTCCCTCGAATCCCTTGATGGCGAAGTATTCTATTTGCAACGCATCGCCTTGCCGCCTACCGCTACCTTGACCGTTAGCCTGCAGGACATTTCCCTGGCCGATGCTCCTGCGGTGGTGATCGATGAACAGCGCGGCCCGGTCAAAGGGCAGGTCCCATTACCTTTCAAGCTCAGTTATGATCCCGCCCAGGTCAAGCCCGGTCATCGTTATGCCGTGAGCGCCCGCATCGAGGTTGACGGCCAATTGATGTTCATCACCACTGAACAGAACGCCGTGCAGCTCGATGGCAAAGATCCGCAGCCGTTGAAGATCCGCGTCAACGCCGCACGCTGATTTTTTTCCAAATCTGTTCAAGGAAGCTGTCATGCTCCGCTCTCCCCTTCGCTTCACCAGTCTATGCGCCGGCCTGTTGATCTGCGCCAACGTCATGGCCCTGTCCCTGAGCGATCTCTCCCAGAAAGACGCCACGGGCGGTCTCAAGGATGCACTGACCCAAGGCGCCCAGATCGCCGTCAAACAATTGGGCACTCCGGGTGGGTTCAGCAACAACCCGGACGTGAAGATCGAATTGCCCGGCAAGCTCGGTAAAGTCGCCAGCAAGATGAAGGCCTTCGGCATGGGCGACCAGGTCGATCAACTGGAAACCAGCATGAACCAGGCTGCCGAAGCCGCCGTGGTACAGGCCCAGCCGATCCTGGTCGACGCGGTAAAGAACATGAGCGTGACCGATGCCAAGGGTATCTTGAGCGGTGGGAACGATTCGGCCACCCAATACCTGAACAAAAGCAGCCGTGAGCAGATCCGCGCCAAGTTCCTGCCCATCGTCAAGCAAGCTACGGACAAGGTCGGCCTGGCTCAAAAATACAACGCCTTTGCCGGTCAGGCTGCAACGCTCGGGGTGCTGGATGCCAAAAGCGCCAACGTGGAAAACTACGTGACTGAGCAAGCGCTGGACGGTTTGTTCGAAATGATCGGCAAGCAGGAAGCCACCATCCGCCAGAACCCGGCGGCTGCCGCGACCAGTTTGGCGAAGAAGGTTTTCGGTACGCTCTGAGTCAAGGATCATTCCCACGCAGAGCGTGGGAATGATCATCACCACAGGTTCGGTGTGCCCCTGTTGATCAGGTTTTCTTGACCCTGAACCACGCTGCATACAACGCCGGCAGGAACAGCAGTGTCAACGCTGTCGCCACGATCAAGCCACCCATGATTGCGACCGCCATCGGCCCGAAGAACAGGCTGCGCGACAATGGGATCATCGCCAACACCGCCGCTAGCGCGGTGAGCACAATCGGGCGGAAACGTCGCACGGTCGCTTCGATGATTGCCTGCCAGGGCGCCAGCCCGGCCTTGATGTCCTGTTCGATCTGGTCCACCAGGATCACCGAGTTGCGCATGATCATGCCAGACAGCGCGATGGTCCCCAGCATGGCCACGAAACCGAACGGCTGGCGGAACACCAGCAGGAACAGCGTGACGCCAATCAGCCCCAACGGAGCGGTGAGAAACACCATGGCCGTGCGTGAAAAGCTGCGCAGTTGTAGCATCAGCAAGGTCAGCACCACCACGATGAACAGCGGCACACCGGCGTTAACCGACTTCTGGCCACGAGTCGAGTCCTCTACGGTGCCGCCCACTTCAAGCAAATAACCGTCCGGCAGTTGCGCGCGAATCGGCTCCAGGGTTGGGAAAATCTGCTGCACCAGGGTCGCCGGTTGTTCCTTGCCATAGATGTCAGCCCGTACGGTCACACTCGGCAAGCGGTTGCGGTGCCAGATCACACCCTCTTCAAAGCCGTATTCCAATGTCGCGACCTGCGACAGGGCAACGCTTTTGCCGTTGTCGGTCGGCACTGCCAGGCTCGGCAGCAACGACAGCTCCGTGCGCTCATGCACTGTACCGCGCAGCAGGATCTCGATCAGTTCGTTGTCTTCCCGGTACTGGCTGACGCTGGAGCCGGTGAGGGAACTGCGCAGGAAACTCGCCAAGTGGGCCGTACTGACACCCAGGGCCCGGGCGCGGTCTTGGTCGACGTTCAGGTACACCACCTTGCTCGGCTCTTCCCAGTCCAGATGCACGTTGACCACGTAGGGGTTTTCGCGAACTTTTGTCGCCACTTTCCGTGCCAGGGCCCGCACTTCTTCGATGTGTTCGCCTGTGACGCGAAATTGCACGGGATAACCGACGGGAGGGCCGTTTTCCAGGCGCGTTACCCGCGAGCGCAGGGTCGGGAATTGCTCGTTCAGAGTCGAAATCAACCAACTGCGCAGCGGTTCGCGGTCTTCAATGGTCTTGGCCAGCACCACGAACTGGGCGAAGCTGGAGGCCGGCAGCTGTTGATCCAGCGGCAGGTAGAAACGCGGTGAACCGGTGCCGACATAAGCCACGTAATTGTCGATGCCGGCATGGTCCTTGAGCAGCGCTTCCAGGCGCTTGACCTGCTCGGCGGTGTTGCTCAGGGAGGCGCCTTCCTGCAGCTTCAAGTCGACCATCAGCTCCAGCCGCCCCGAAGCCGGAAAGAACTGCTGCGGCACGAACCGGAACAACACCACCGAGCCGACGAACAACAGCACGGTCAGCAGGATGACGGTTTTGCGCCGACGCACGCACCACTCGACCACCCTCCGGACACGTTGATAGAACGGCGTGCCGTAAGGGTCGGTCTGGCCGTCAGTCGTGCCATGTTTGGCCGCGTGAATTTTCGCCAGGTCCGGCAGGAATTTTTCCCCCAGGTACGGCACGAACACCACGGCAGCCACCCAGGAGGCGACCAACGCCAGGGTCACGACCTGGAAAATCGAACGGGTGTATTCACCGGTGCCCGATTGCGCGGTGGCGATCGGCAGGAAGCCGGCCGCTGTGATCAACGTACCGGTGAGCATTGGAAACGCCGTGCTGGTCCAGGCATAGCTGGCCGCCTTGATCCGGTCGAAACCTTGCTCCATCTTGATCGCCATCATCTCCACTGCAATGATCGCGTCATCCACCAGCAGCCCCAGGGCCAATACCAGCGCGCCGAGCGAAATCTTGTGCAGGCCGATCCCCAGGTAATACATCGCCGCGAACGTCATCGCCAGCACCAGCGGAATCGCCAGGGCCACTACCATCCCGGTGCGCAGCCCCAGGGAGAAGAAGCTCACTAGCAACACAATCGTCAGTGCTTCCACCAGCACCTGGACGAACTCACCGACCCCGGTCTTCACCGCCGCAGGCTGGTCCGACACCTTGCGCAATTGCATGCCGGCCGGCAGGGTGTTCTGGAGACGGGCGAAGTCGACCTCAAGGGCCTTGCCCAGAACCAGGATATCCCCTCCTTGCTTCATCGCCACGGCCAGGCCAATGGCGTCTTCGCCCATGAAGCGCATGCGTGGCGCCGGCGGGTCGTTGAAACCGCGGCGCACATCGGCGAGGTCGCTGATACGGAACGTACGATCGCCGACCCGGATCGGGAAATTGCGGATTTCTTCCACCGTCTGAAAATTCCCCGAAACCCGAAGCTGCAATCGCTCGCTGCCCGTTTCGAAGAAACCTGCGGTGGAGACCGTGTTTTGCTCTTCAAGGGCCTGCTGGACCGCCGCCAAGGGCAGACCGAGGGTTGCCAGCTTCACGTTTGACAATTCGATCCAGATCTTCTCTTCCTGCAAGCCGATCAGCTCGACTTTGCCTACGTCCTTGACTCGTTGCAGCTGCAGCTGGATACGATCGGCGTAGTCCTTGAGCACGGCATAGTCGAAGCCGTCGCCGGTCAGCGCGTAGATATTGCCGAAGGTGGTCCCGAATTCATCGTTGAAGAACGGCCCCTGGACATCCGGCGGCAGGGTGTGGCGGATATCGCCGATCTTCTTGCGCAACTGGTACCACAGCTCGGGAATCTGCGCCGAATGCAGGGAATCGCGCGCCGCGAAAGTCACTTGGGATTCGCCCGGGCGGGAGAACGAGACGATCTTTTCGTAATCGCCGGTTTCCATCAGCTTCTTTTCGATGCGCTCGGTGACTTGGCGCGACACTTCCTCGGCCGTCGCCCCCGGCCATACTGTGCGAATGACCATGGCCTTGAAGGTAAATGGCGGGTCTTCGCTCTGGCCGAGCTTGGTGTAGGAAAGTGCGCCGACGATTGCCAGCAACAGCATCAGGAACAGTACGATCTGGCGGTTACGCAACGCCCATTCGGAAAGATTGAAGCCCATCGGGGATTACTCCTTGGCCGCCAGGTTGACCACGCGGTTGGAGCGATCCACCGGCCGGACCGGCTGGCCGTCGAGGAGCACATGCACGCCTGCGGCCACCACCCAGTCATTCGCGCTCAGGCCTTCGAGCACCGGCACGGTCTCTTCGCCGAAGGCACCGACGCGGACCGGGACTTTCTTGAGCGTGTTGTCAGGGTTGACCACCCAGACGTAGGTGGCGCCATTCTCGGCAGTGAGGGCGGAAAGCGGTATTGACAGCGGGGCCTTTTCCGCAGTCTGGATAAATACCCGCGCGCTCTGTCCCAGTTCCGCCGGGACGCTGCCCGCGGTAAAGGCGACGCGAGCAGCGAAGGTGCGCGATTTCGGATCGGCCGCCGGGGAGAGTTCGCGGATGCGTCCGCTGAAGCGTTGATCGGGCTGGCTCCACAGCTCCACCGAAACCGGCTGGCCGATCTTGAAGCGGCCGAAACCCTGCTCCGGCAGGCTGATCAGCACCTCACGCTCGCCGTCGGTAGCGAGCGTGAACACCGTTTGTCCGGCGGACACCACCTGCCCAACTTCCACGGAACGGCGGGCTACTACGCCGTCCTGGGGCGCACGCAGCACCGAATAACTGGCCTGATTGCTGGCGACGTCGAACTGCGCCTTGATCTGCTTGAGCCGCGCGGCACCGGAGCGATAGAGGTTCTCGGCATTATCGTATTGGGAACGGCTGACCATCTGCCGTTCCATCAAGGTCTTGTAGCGGTCACGCTCGGCTTTGACCAGGCTCAGGTTGGCCTCGGCGGCGGCGACCTGGGCGCGGCTCGCTTCCAGTTGCAGGCGCACATCCTCGGGATCGAGTTCC
The DNA here is from genome assembly GCF_014268655.2 of Pseudomonas marvdashtae. Taxonomy (NCBI): domain Bacteria; kingdom Pseudomonadati; phylum Pseudomonadota; class Gammaproteobacteria; order Pseudomonadales; family Pseudomonadaceae; genus Pseudomonas; species Pseudomonas marvdashtae. The sequence continues at coordinate 572,783 of NZ_JABWQX020000002.1, read as the reverse complement.
GCCAAGGCTTGGTTGGCCTTGACCCGCTGGCCCTCTTCGACCGATCGTCGGCTCACCTTGCCACCAATACGAAAGGCCAGGTCCGGCTCGAACCGCGCACGCACTTCGCCGGGATAACTGTCCGTGGCCTGGCTCGAAGGCTCTGGCTTGACCACCATGGCGGGGCGGATGGCGACGGACACCGGCTCATCCTGGCCACACGCGGACAATAAAAAAGCCAGGCTGATTGGCACGGCGAGGGGCAGGACATAGCGGAACATGGTGGATGACCTTTCGCTAATGGTGCTTGGAATAATTATACTGGCGGGTATGTTATTAATAGCAAACTCACCAGTCCAGTATTAAAAGCGAATAATGTCGAACAATCCGTCTCCCCCCAACGGCCCCGGTCGTCCCAAGGATCTGGCCAAGCGCCAGGCCATTCTCGACGCGGCGAAACGCCTGTTCCTGAGCCTGGGTTACGCCAGCACCAGCATGGACGCCGTGGCGACCGAGGCCGGCGTGTCGAAGTTGACGGTGTATAGCCACTTCAACGACAAGGAAACCCTGTTTTCCTCCGCGGTGATTGCCAAGTGCGAGGAACAGGTGCCGCCGCTGTTCTTCGAATGGGCTGATGGCGTGCCGATTGAGCACGTGCTGCTGAACATCGCGCGTGGCTTCAATCAATTGATCAACAGCGACGAGTCGGTGAACCTGCATCGGTTGATGCTGGCGCTGGGCAGCCAGGATCCGAAACTCTCGAGCATCTTCTACGAGGCCGGGCCGCAACGAATGCTGTCAGGGATGGAACGGCTGCTGGTCAAGGTCAACCAGAGCGGCGCCTTGAGCATCGACAAACCCAGAAATGCCGCCGAGCACTTTTTCTGCCTGATCAAGGGCGCCGCGAATTTCCGATTGCTGTACGGCTGCGACGGGCCGCAGGACGCTGAAGCGGCCGAGGCCCATGTGCAGGAAGTGGTGGGGTTGTTCATGCGGGCATATCGGCCTTAGCCACCGGGGAGCCTCAAGCCTTGAGCGCCTTCTTCGGGTAAATGTCGTAGCGACTGGACTTGCCTTCGAGCCCATGGCTCGGCTTCGGTCCTTCGATATAAGGCGCCTTGCGTGGCCGTTTGACCACCACCCTGTGGGTCGCCAGTGCCAACGCAGCGGCCAGCAGCGCAGGGGCGTCGTTGTCATCGCCCACCAGCGGCCGGAACAGACGCATCTCCTTCTTCACCAGGGCGGTTTTCTCTCGATGGGGAAACATCGGGTCCAGGTAGATCACCTGGGGCGGCTCGCCTTGCCAGTTGCGCATCACCTCGATGGAGTTGCCCTTGAGCAAGCGCATCCGCGCCACGATGGGCGCCACATCGAAATCTTCCGCGCCCCGCGCCAAGCCATCCTCCAGCAAAGCCCCAATCAGCGGCTGGCGCTCGATCAGGTTCACTTCGCAACCCAGGCTCGCCAGCACGAACGCGTCCTTGCCCAATCCGGCCGTGGCGTCGAGCACCCGTGGACGCACACCCTGGGCGACACCGACCGCCTTGGCGATCATCTGGCCACTGCCGCCGCCGTACAAACGACGATGGGCGGCGCCACCCTCGACGAAGTCCACACGCACCGGCCCTGGCGCCTCCGGCCCCAGTTGCTGCAATTGCAGCCCCTGCTCGCCGACCTGCAAGGCAAACTCACCAGCGTCCATTTGCAAAGGCAGGCCGAGCCGCTCGGCCCACTGCTCGGCCTGCGGTTGGAAGGCAGTGGCCAGGGCCTCGACGTGGATGCGGCAGGCTGTGGATTGCTCGATCATGAAAACACGCTCAAAAAATTAAGGATCGGCAAAAACGGCCGATAACAACGGTGAACGGCATTTTGCCAGAGCTGAGCGTCGACCGAGAAAAATGTCAGACATTCAATCCACATCGATAGGCGTTATCTCCCCTTACGGCGATTACAGCCTGCGTAACACTCAAGCGCTGAGCGGCGTCAGTCACCTGTGGCAGGATTTTTTTGCCCGGGCCCTGGCCGATCAACTGGGTGATGACGCACCGGCGCCTGGCAGCTACCAGCCAGTGCCCCTCGATGAAGCGGTTGAACCGACCCTTGGCGCCGAGCTGCTGGAGCACATCATCAGCCAGCGCACCTGCGACGTGACCGAAACCCAGGTCAAGCCGCCTGAACCGCTGTTCCTGCCGATCGCCGAATTCGAACTCGACCTGCTCGACAAGCCCTTCCCGCCCTTCCCAGCGGAAGAAATCGTCGCCCAGCAAAAACAACAGAACTTCGAAAGCAGCTGGGTTCGCCCACTCGTCCTTACCGCCGGCCAACCGCTGCCGGAGCCCGGCCCGGCGCCGCAGCCGCGTCCATTGCACCTGCCAATCGCCGAGTTCGAACTCGACCTGCTGGACAAGCCATTCGCTCCGTTCCCGGAAGAAGAACTGGTGGCGCAACAGAAACAACTCGACTTCGATACCCGCTGGGCACGCCCGATCGTGCTGCAGAACCTGCGTATCGCTGCCTGATTCTTACCGACAGATCCACCACGGCCCCACATCCAAGTGGAAATGGTTGCGGTGTGCGGCGTTGTAGTCCGGACTCAAGACCACACTGAACATGTCGCAGGCGCCGTCGCGCACCTGACGCAGGAATTGCGCATCAGTGCTCTCCTTCGGCCAATCCCGGAGCACGCTGACCGTCCGCCCGTCGGCCAGGCGAAACCCGGCAATGTCCAGCGCGCTGGCAGTGGCGTGTTGGCTACGCGCACCCGTTTCACGGCCGTACATGTTGCGGCAGGCAAAGCTGCCCAGGTGATCGACCCGCGTGACTTTCTGCCCATACACCGTCGCCGCCGCTGGCTGCAGCGCATGTCGCTCGAACAGCGCGAAGGCCACCGCCAGCGGGCAACTGGCGAGAAAACTGCTGCTCAGCGCCACCTCACCGCCCTGCACCCTCAACACGTTGGTCAACGGACACGAAGTATTCGCGCCGCTGTCCGCCTGGCGAGCCGTCCGAAGCCCCGACGTCGCGAGCGCCTGGTCACACAGTTGCGGATCGTTGCGCAGGGCCATGAGCTTGTAGCGGGTCAGCAGATTCGGCGGCGCTTTCACGTCCAGCGGCGCCCAGGGATTCCATTGCGGCGGCACGGCGAGCCAGCCGCGCCATACCGCCAACACCGCGACGCCAGCGATCAGCGTCAATACCATCAGTGCTTTCAAAAACCGCACGACAACGCCTCGGGCATCAGCCCTTGAATAATCGATTGGCCTGGCTGAAAGGCATCGAGCGACGCGTGAAGGTGAAGGTCCCCTGCTGCTGGATTTCCTCGGCAGCGCGGAAGAACTCGCCATATGCCGCCAGCGCGAGGGCCGATCCGACACTGATGCGCTTGACACCCAGTTCGCTCAATTGCGCCACCGTCAGGTCCAGTGCGCCGGACATCAGTACGTTAACGGGCTTGGGCGCCACGGCATGGACCACCGCCAGCACTTGCTCGGTGCTGCTCAGCCCCGGCGCGTACAGCACGTCGGCGCCGGCGTCGGCGAAGGCCTTCAGGCGCCGGATCGTGTCGTCCAGGTCCGGCCTGCCATGCAGGAAATTTTCCGCCCGCGCGGTCAGCAGGAAAGGGAACGGCAGACTGCGCACCGCCTCGGCGGCCGCCTTGACCCGAGCCACTGCGTGCTCGAAAGCATAGATCGGGTCGTCTTCGCGGCCCGTGGCGTCTTCGATGGAGCCACCCACAGCCCCAGCTTCCGCCGCGCGGAGCAAACTGCGGGCACAGTCTTCGGGCGCATCGGCAAAACCGTTCTCCAGGTCGACGGCCACTGGCAGGTCCGTGGCCGCAACAATCGCTCGCACATTTGCCAGCGTGTCATCCAGGCCCAGGGCGCCGTCAGGTCGTGCCAGGGAAAAAGCGTGACCGGCACTGGTCGTCGCCAATGCTTCAAAGCCAAGGCTGGCGAGCATCTTTGCCGAACCGGCATCCCATGGATTGGGAATGACAAACGCCCCTTCGCGTTCGTGCAAGGCCTTGAACGCCTGGGCTCGTCGGGTTTGCGCATCCATTAAAGTCGCTCCTGGGCTGTGGAAGAGTTCGCCTCAGAGCAATCCCAGTTGCTCAGCGGCGGGTTCTCTATATAGCTCAGGCAGGGCCGGCAAGCCAGGCAAACGATCCATCAAGCGATTGTGAAAATGCATCGCGAGTTTCGCCGCCAGCAAGTTGTCGGCGGTGTGCAGGAACATATACGGCGTGCGCCCCTCTTCGATCCACACGGCGATTTTCTCTACCCATGGCGTCAGGAATGGCTCGTTGGCCTCGACTACGGGATGACCGACGAAGCGCACCTGCGGACATTGAGTGAACGCCGCCGGCCGCGTTGGCACCCGTGGTTTCTTATATTGCGCGTGAATCACTTCAGGGGCGCTCGACGCGCAGCTGAAGAGGCCCCGGGGATCGAGGCAGATGCGTTCGACGCCGCGATCGAGCAGCAAGCGATTGAGCTGTCGTTCGGCATCGCCTTTGGCAAAAAACTCATCGTGACGCACCTCGACGGCCAGCGGCCGTGGGAACGCGTCGATGAAGGCTGCCAGCTCCGGCAATCGATTGGGCGCGAACGCCTTGGACAATTGCAGCCAGAACGGCGAAACCCGCTCGCCCAACGGGCTCAGCAACTGGACAAAGGTTTCGGTGGCGGTCAGGTGTTCGCGCAGGTCGCCGCCGTGGCTGATGTCACCGGGGATCTTGGCGGTGAAGCGAAAGTGCTCGGGCATGATTTCGGCCCAGCGCTGAACGGTGGTCGCGGCCGGGCTCGCGTAGAAGGTCGTGTTGCCTTCCACGGCGTTGAATACTTGAGAGTAGAGACTAAGGAAATCGGAGCTTTTGGCGTCCTGCGGGTAAAGATAATCGCGCCAGGCGTTTTCACTCCATGACGGGCAGCCCAGATAGTAAGGCAACCGCATCAGATGTAGAGGTCGAGCCCCAGCACTTCCATATCCCAGTCGACGAAACCGGCGGTGCTCAGGTAACTGGCCAGCGCGGTGGCGACGCTGCGGCTCATTGCGCGGTGATACAGCATGTCCTGCTGACGGGCGGGAAGATTGCCCAGGCGTTGCGCAGAGGCTTTGGCGGCACGGGCGGCCAGTTGCTCTTCGGACGGAAACTCCAGTTCACCCTCGATGTCATCGAAGTTTTCAGGCTCAGAGGCTTTACCCGCACGAGGCCGACGCTTGATGGGGTAGGACTGGGATGAAACGCCGTCTATACGCATAACAGAATGCTCGGTATCAATGATGGCAATTTAGCGGCACATTCGCGTCCGCGCAAATGCGCAAGTGATAACTAGAACACATAAAGGTAAAAAGGTTTAAAAACCGGGGGAAAAAGTGACGACTGGCAATTTTGGGTGTGACTTTTGGCCGGGGAAATGAGTTTGTGCTGGGCAATGGCTTTTGTGGCGAGGGGATTTATCCCCGCTAGAGTGCGCAGCGCTCGCCAGCTCAGCGGCTGACACAACAATGTAGGGGGCGCTGCGCGCCCAGCGGGGATAAATCCCCTCGCCACAACTGTGCCCGCTGGAAGTGTGCTCGAAGCTTGAGTTATCGCTCGGACTTGGGCGTTGCGACTTTGTCCCGCAAGTAAACGGGTTGCGCATCGTCAGCCGGGATGGCTTCGCCGCGTTCCCAAGCGAAGCGTGCCAGGGTCAGCAGGTCTTCGGCATGGGGCAACATCAAGGCGTCCTGGCCGATGAGGCTGACGCCGATCCGCTCGCCATAGCCCCAACCAGTCCCGGCACCGAACCAGTCGCCGCTGGTATCTGCCGGTAACGCCGCCGCTTCGGGGGGCAACACCGCTTCAGCACCGACCAGGCGCATCTCACCGGCGGTTTCGCGATAGCAGCCCCAATACACCTCGTCCATGCGCGCATCGATGGCCGCTGCCACCTGACGTGCGCCGTGCTCACGCATGGCCCGCTGGGCCAGCACCGCCAGGTTCGACACCGGCAAGACTGGGCGTTCCAAGGCAAAGGCCAGGCCCTGCACGACGCCAATGGCGATGCGCACGCCGGTAAACGCCCCGGGGCCACGACCAAAGGCGATCGCATCCACCGCTCGCAAGTTGATTCCCGCATCGCTGAGCAATTGCTGGATCATCGGCAGCAATTTTTGCGCGTGCAGGCGCGGGATCACCTCGTAATGGCTCGTGACCTTGCCGTCATGCAGCAAGGCAACGGAGCAAGCTTCAGTCGCGGTGTCCAGGGCCAGCAAGGTGCTCATCAATGTGTCCGTAAATCAGGTGGGAAAAAGTGCGCCAGTATAAACAACTCCGGCCCGCAAGCGGGCCGGAGTTGATGCAGCTGATCAGACTTTTCAGCTCAAGGCTGCAAGCACTTTGGCAGTGATTTCTTCAACCGAGCCGACGCCCGGGATGTGGCTGTACTTCGGCTTGCCACCGTTATTGGCGGACAGATTCTGGTAGAACTCCACCAGCGGCTTGGTCTGGGAATGGTAGACCGACAGGCGATGACGCACGGTTTCTTCGGTGTCGTCCTTGCGCTGCACCAGTTCCTCACCGGTCAGGTCGTCCTTGCCTTCAGCTTTCGGAGGATTGTAGACCGTGTGGTAGACACGCCCGGACGGCTCATGAACGCGTCGACCGGCAATGCGCTGGACGATTTCTTCGTCCTCGACGGCAATTTCGACGACCGCATCCAGCTCGACACCAGCGCTTACCAGCGCTTCAGCCTGGGGAATGGTCCGCGGGAAGCCATCGAACAGGAAGCCGTTGGCGCAGTCGGCTTGAGCAATGCGGTCCTTGACCAGGGCGATGATCAGGTCATCCGATACCAGGCCGCCGGCATCCATGATGCTCTTGGCCTGAACACCCAGCGGAGTTCCAGCCTTGACCGCGGCGCGAAGCATGTCGCCAGTGGAGATTTGCGGGATACCGAATTTTTCGGTGATGAACTTTGCCTGAGTACCTTTACCGGCCCCGGGAGCTCCCAGCAGAATGACGCGCATCGATGTGCTCCTCAATTTTTTTATGTAAAACGCTCGGATTCGCCTCGTGGGGCCAATCTTCGAAAACAGGATCGTGACCGCCCAAACGGCCAAAGGCTGATCAAGATACACAGCAGGCCCGACCCACACAAGCCGCCGAAAGTCGGAGTAACCCGCGCCGCACGCGACCTTCGTAGGGGGTGATGAGAGTCGCAACCGGACAACAAACTGTCGCCTGGTCGACCTCCCTGCCCCTGCAAACAGCTACGCCCGGACATGCCGGGCGCGCTGTTTTTTGACCTTCCGGGAGATTAGCCGGTGTTGCGCAAACCGGCGGCAATCCCTGCCACAGACACCAGCAATGCCTGTTCCACGGGGCTGCCCTGGGCCACGTCCTGTTGCCGCGAACGGGCTAGCAGCTCGGCCTGCAACAGGTGCAGCGGGTCGAGGTAGGTATTGCGCAGGCGGATGAATTCCAGCGTGTCTGGGCTATGTGCCAGCAGCTGCGACTGACCAGTCAGGCCGAGGACCACCGAACAGGCCTGCGACAATAGGTCGCGTAAATGCTCACCCAGCGGCAACAGCGCCGGCTCCACCAAGCGCTCATCGTAGGAAAGCGCGATGTCGGCGTCGGCCTTGGCCAGCACCATCTCCAGCATATCGATGCGAGTCCGGAAGAACGGCCATTGCTCGCGCATCTGCGCGAGCAGTTGGCCCTCGCCCCGCTCCAGCGCCTTGCCCAGCGCCGTTTCCCAGCCGAGCCAGGCCGGCAACATCAGGCGGGTCTGGGTCCAGCCGAAGATCCACGGAATGGCCCGCAGGCTTTCGATACCGCCGGCGCGACGCTTGGCCGGACGGCTACCCAACGGCAGGCGGCCGAGCTCCTGCTCCGGCGTGGACTGACGGAAATACTCGACGAACTGCGGATTCTCACGCACCACGGCGCGGTACGCATTGACACCGTCAGCGGCCAATTCGTCCATCAGGTGCCGCCATTCGGGCGTGGGCGGCGGCGGTGGCAATAGGGTCGCTTCGAGCACCGCGGCGAGGTATAGATTGAGGTTTTGTTCGGCGATGTCCGGTAGGCCAAATTTGAAACGAATCATTTCGCCTTGTTCAGTGGTGCGGAAACGACCGGCCACCGAGCCCGGCGGCTGGGACAGGATCGCCGCATGCGCCGGGCCGCCACCACGGCCGACCGTGCCACCGCGACCATGGAACAGCAGCAGTTCGACTTGCTGCTCGCGGCAGATGTCCACCAGCCGCTCCTGGGCCCGATATTGCGCCCAGGCCGCCGCCGTGGTCCCGGCGTCCTTGGCCGAGTCGGAGTAACCGATCATGACTTCCTGCGGTCCTTGCAGGCGCGAGCGATAGCCCGGCAGCAACAACAGGCGCTCGATCACTGGCCCGGCATTGTCCAGGTCGGCGAGGGTTTCAAACAGCGGCACCACCCGCATCGGCCTCAGCACACCGGCTTCCTTGAGTAGCAGTTGCACCGCCAGTACATCGGAAGCCGCGCCGGCCATCGAGATCACGTAGGAACCCAGGGACGCCGCTGGCGCCGCCGCGACTTCACGACACGTCGCCAGGACTTCGGCAGTGTCGGCCGATGGCTTGAAGTGCGGCGGCAGCAAGGGACGACGGTTATTCAGCTCATCGAGCAGGAAGCCGATGCGCTGCTCCTCGTCCCATTCCTCGTAGCGCCCCAGTCCCAGGTAATCGGTGATTTCGGTCATGGCCGCCGTATGGCGCGTCGAGTCCTGGCGCACATCGAGACGCACCAGGAACAGCCCGAAGGTCACCGCCCGACGCAGGCAATCGAGCAGCGGTCCGTCGGCGATCACGCCCATGCCGCAGTCGTGCAACGACTGATAGCACAGCTCGAGCGGATCGAGCAGTTCACGATTGTTCTGCAATACCTCGGCGCTGGCCGGCGTCGTGGCTTTCAAGGAGGCCTGGGCCCAATTGCGCGTCGCCCGCAGGCGTTCGCGCAATTGCTTGAGCACCGCGCGATAGGGTTCGGCGCTGTCGCCGGCCTGGGCACGCAAGGCCTCGCTGGCGTTCTGCATGGACAAGTCGGCGGCCAGTTGATCAACGTCGCGCAGATACAGGTCCGCGGCCATCCAACGCGCCAGCAACAGCACTTCGCGAGTGACCGCCGCGGTGACGTTCGGGTTGCCATCCCGGTCGCCGCCCATCCACGAAGCAAAGCGTATCGGTGCGGCTTCCAGTGGCAGGCGCAGCCCGGTGGCGGCATGCAAGGCCTGGTCAGCCTTGCGCAGGTAATTGGGGATGGCGTGCCACAGCGAATGCTCGATCACCGCGAAACCCCACTTGGCCTCGTCCACCGGCGTGGGCCGGGTCCGGCGGATTTCTTCGGTGTGCCAGGCTTCGGCGATCAACCGCTGCAAGCGCGCGTGGATCTGCGCGCGCTCGGCGCTGGTGAGGTCGCGGTGATCCTGGGCTGCCAGCTGCGCAGCGATGGCGTCGTATTTCTGGATCAGGGTGCGTCGGGCCACTTCCGTCGGGTGGGCGGTGAGCACCAGTTCGATATCCAGCCGCGCCAACTGCCGGGCCAGGGATTCGGCGCCATGGCCTTCGGCTCGCAGGCGCGCCAGTAATTCGGGCAGCACCCTTGCTTCGAACGGAGCCGGTTTCGATTCTTCGCGCCGATGGATCAGTTGGTACTGCTCGGCGATGTTGGCCAGGTTGAGAAACTGGTTGAACGCACGCGCCACCGGCAGCAGCTCATCCTCGCTCAATTGGTTGAGACTGGCGCTCAGCTCGGCGTCCATGGAGCCGCGACGGTCAGCCTTCGCGCCCTTGCGGATCTGCTCGATCTTGTCGAGAAAGGTGTCCCCGTACTGCTCGCGAATGGTGTTGCCCAGCAGCTCGCCAAGCAGGTGGACATCCTCACGCAAGCGGGCATCGATATCGGTCATCGGCAGTTCTCCAGCAAAAAGGTCCGGACAGCTTTGTAGAGCACAGCTCCTGGGAAGAGAGTGCCGATGCCGGTCGTTTATGACAAGCGACGAAGGGACTTTAAACCTTGTCGGACAAAGCTAGTCTCATGAATAAGCCACACAACGGCTTGTCACTATCGCGCCTGCCACGAGCAGGCCCACTGAGGCCATCATGAAAATCCGTGAACTCGCCCAGCATTGGGAAGAAAACGCCAAGGGTCACCTGACCCAGACCGGCTACTCGATTCATTTGGATGTGGAGGCGGCCGCGCGACTGGCGGCAATCTGCGACATGTACCCCAAGCGCCAGCCCGAGGAGCTGCTCGGCGAGCTGATCGGCGCCGCGCTGGAGGAGCTCGAAGCGAGCTTTCCCTACATCAAGGGTTCGCATGTCGTCGCCACCGACGAGGAAGGCGATCCGCTGTACGAAGATGTCGGTCCAACCCCGCGTTTTCTCGCGCTTTCCCGTCGTCACTTGCAGCAACTTTCTTCGCAGAACGACAAGTCCAGGCACTGACCTCCCCCCATCCGTTATTGCGCGATTCCCGGCACTGCACTTGATCTCAAGGTGCCGGGAATACCGCCGCGCGCCTTGAAAGTTCAGCTTTTTCGCGGCTGACCGATCAGTCAGCATTTCTTTTGGCGATTGGCCATCCTTGCCTGAACTTTTGAAAAACGCCTCGGGTCACACCGAGTAACCATACTGGAACGGCCGTTTAAATAAACGCGCCCTGGCGCCAGCGCCAAAACAGACGTCACGGCTTCGGTCCCAGCATGGATAAGTGTTTTTTCAGGAGTTTTCCAATGGAGTTGAAGCCTATGAATACCTGCACTGCCAAACCCTCATCCACTGGCCTGCGCGGCCTGAAGTTGGCTGCCCTGGCTATCGGTAGCAGCTTCATCCTGGCCGGTTGTGCCGGCAATCCACCTTCTGAGCAGTACGCAGTCACGCAATCGGCGGTCAACAGCGCCGTCAGCGCCGGCGGTACCGAGTTCGCTGCAGTGGAAATGAAATCGGCCCAGGACAAGCTCAAGCAGGCCGAGATCGCCATGCACGACGAGAATTACGAAGAGGCCAAGCGTCTGGCCGAACAGGCCGAGTGGGACGCCCGCGTCGCCGAGCGCAAGGCCCAGGCCGCCAAAGCCGAACAAGCACTCAAGGATTCCCAGAAAGGGGTTCAGGAACTGCGTCAGGAAGGCATGAACAAGGTCCAGTAAGCCTGTTCACGCCACGACGTACTTCTCAACGATAAAAGGACGACAGACTATGACGCACAAACATTTCATGATGCCCGCCCTGCTCGCTGCCTGCGTAGCCCTGGCCGCTTGCTCCCACGACCCGAACGCGAACCTGGAACAGGCCCGCACCAACTACAACGGCCTGCAGGCCGATCCAGCCGCCACTAAAGTCGCCGCCCTGGAAACCAAGGACGCGGCCGATTTCCTGGCCAAGGCCGACAAGGCCTACCTGGACAAGGAAGACGAAGCCAAGGTTGACCAACTGGCCTACCTGACCAACCAGCGTGTCGAGGTGGCCAAACAGACCATCGCCCTGCGCAACGCCGAAGCCGAGCTGAAAAACGCCGGTGACGAACGCGCCCGCGCACTGCTCGAAGCCCGTAACGCGCAGATCAAGCAGCTGCAGGACAGCCTCAACGCCAAGCAGACCGAGCGCGGTACGCTGGTGACCTTCGGCGACGTGCTGTTTGCCACCAACAAGTCCGACCTGCGTACCAGCGGCATGACCAACGTGAGCAAACTGGCGCAGTTCCTCCAGGAAAACCCGGATCGCAAAGTGATCATCGAAGGGTATACCGACAGCACCGGCTCCGACTCGTACAACCAGTCGCTGTCCGAGCGTCGCGCCAGCTCCGTGCGTACCGCCCTGGTGAAAATGGGCGTCGACCCAGCCCGCATCGTGACCCAGGGTTACGGCAAGGAATTCCCGGTGGCCGACAACACCAGCGTCTCGGGCCGTGCCATGAACCGTCGTGTGGAAGTGACCATCTCCAACGACAACCAGCCAGTCGCCCCACGTTCATCCATGAGCGCACAATGATCGGCTGACCGCATGACAAAAAGCCCCGCCTGGGTTCGCTCAGGCGGGGCTTTTTATTGGCTCACACAATTGAATCGCTCAAGGCTGCAGTTTTTGCGGCGTTTCCTGGCCCATGCAGCGCACGGCACGCTTCTTCTGGTTGATCAGCACGCCAGTCAGGCCTTTCTGCTCGGTGTCGAACAACACCAGCACGCCATCGATACATTGGGCGACCTGTGGCGCAGGCTCCAGGGCGACTTTGTAATCTTCACCCGGGACGGTCTTGAGCATGGTGAACTGGTCGAGCAGCAACGCATCCTCGGGCTTGGCGAAATGCAGGTAGCCGTAGTACCAGAGCACCGCGACGGTGCCGAGGATGCTGCAGATGCCGGTGATGATCAGGGGGATGGCGTTACGTTCTTCGCTCATTGCGGATTCTCAGGTGATTCAACGGATGATTTCGGGTAATTCGCAACCTCGCCCAGGCGGCGCAGGCCGTCGAAATGCTGGGGATCGTCGAGGTAGCGCAGCATCACGGTTCGCCAGGTCGGGTCGGCGAAGGTTTGTACATGCCCGCCCCGCGTCAATTGCAGGACTCGAGGCGGCGGCGCAGCTTGGTACAAGCGGAGGCCATTGGAAAGGGGCACGATGGGATCGTCAAGGCTGTGGTAGATCAGTTTCGGCACGCCGGTCAGTTGCGCCATCGAGCCGATGGCGCTGTCACCGTCCGGCACCAGCCATGACAGCGGCATTTGCAACGCCCAGGTCAGCCATGACGTGCCCAAGGCAAAACGGCCGACGTCGCGATAACTGGCGGGCACGCCGTCGAGCACCAGCGCCTTGAGCTGCCGCTGGCGCTGGGGATGTTCGACAAGGTAATGCACCGCCAGCGCGCCGCCCAGGCTCTGGCCGAGCAACACCAGCGGCTTGCCCTGGACGTCGGGCGACTGGTCGAGCCATTGGAACGCCGCGTCAATGTCCTGATAGATCGCCGGCAGGCTCGGCTCACCTTCGGACACGCCATAGCCACGATAATCGACCATCAAGACTTGATAACCCTGCTCGGGCAACCACCAGCTCCCGCCCAGGTGCCAGGCCAGGTTGCCGCCATTGCCGTGCAGATGCAGCACCGTGCCCTTGACCTCGACGCCCGGCTTGGCCGGCAGCCACCAGCCGCGCAGCTTCAGGCCGTCAGCGGTGGTCAGGGTGACATCGCGGTATTGGAGCTTGGCCCGCTCCGGCGTGAAAGGCAGGCCGCGCTCCGGGTAGAACAGCAGTGAGCTGCAACCGCTCAGGGCCAACAACAGGCAAATGATGCCGAGGGTTCGCATCCGGTGCAGCCTCGCAAGTCAGAAGTTGAACGCAGTCCCCCTGTGGTTGGACTTCGTGATGCTCAAAGGATGTTGGAATAATCCGCTTCGATCCGGTCCAGGCTCAGATGGTTCAAGAAGTTGGAGAAGCACATCCAGGCCGACAGCGCGTTCATGTCGCGAAATTGTTCGGGCAGATACTTGGGCGGGACGACCAGGCCTTCGTCCACCAGTTGCCGCAACGTGCGCATGTCCTCCAGGGTGGTCTTGCCGCAGAACAGCAGCGGCACTTGCTCCAGCTTGCCTTTGCGCACGGCCAGCTGAATATAGTTGTAAACCATGATGAAGCCCTTGAGGTAGGACAAGTCCTTGGTGAATGGCAGACCGGTCGGCACCGAGCCACGGAAAACCCGACTGGCGTTGCCATAGCTTTCGGCCATTTCAAAACCTTGCTCGCGGAAGAACTCGAACACCTGCAGGAAATCGGCCCCCTCCTCCACCATGTGGATGGCGCGGGTGCGGTTGGTGAGCTTGCGCAGGCGACTCGGGTAAGAGGCGAACGTGATGATTTCCATGAGGATCGCCAGGCCTTCCTGGGTCACCGTCGACGAGGGCGGCCCCTTGGACAGGAAGGTGCAGATCGGCTGGTTCAAACCGTTCAGGGTGGTGCCGACGTGCACCAATCCCTCATGGACTTCCAGGGCCCGCACGTCTCGCTCATTGAACATCGCATCGGTGCGAATCTTGATGTAGTCGGCGCCCGCCGCCGCGTCGGCCACGATGCCGTCGGACTCGAACACACGGATGGTTTCCTCGGCTTCGCCAAACACCCGGTTGAGGCGGTGTTGCAACAGGCTGACGGCTTCCTTGGCACTGAGCTCCTTGGGTTCGTCCTTGAGGTCGCCACGGCCGTCGATGTTATTCAGGTAATCAGAGAGCATCAGGCCCAGGTCGGCCAGGGTCGGGTCACCGGCATGGAAGGCGTCGGAGGCGGCGCCGTACAGCTCCTGGGAAATCAGCCCGAAATCCTCGGTGCCGCGCGCTTCGAGCATGCGCACCACCATGCGGTACTCCTTGCACATGCGCCGCATGATCTGGCCAACCGGGTTGAACTGCCCGAGTTGGCGGGTGATGTCGCGCTCGATGTTCTGGAATTCCAGCTTCACCTTGCTCGAATCGAACGCCAGCGGTCGGTTGAGGTAATAGTCGCGGTCCACGGCAGGCATTTCCTTGCCCTTGGCCTTGAGAAAGCCCTTGCGGATGTTCTCGTCCCACTTCACCGCGTCGAGAATGCGAATCGGCGTTTGCGCCAGCACAATGCGATCGGACAAGTTGCGTATCGTCTGCTGGTAATCGTCCACCCGGAACTCCTGTGAAAAAACGTCCGCTTGTTGCAGTTATTGGGGTTGGGTCAGTCGTTGGTAGCGCACGGCTTCCGAGAACACATCGGAGTTGGCCGGGTTGTCGAGGTAGCTGAAAACCTTGTCCATGTCACTGTCCACCAACACGCCGTCGCCTTCCCCGCTCTGGTTTGGCTGACCACTGAGAATCTTCTGTCCGATCGCCTGGTTGATCTGCTCCAGGTCCAGGTTGTAGACCACCAGCTCGTGTTTGTCGGTCAGTTCGAAGCCGGCGATCAGGAAATGCCCACCATAGCGCGCCGGCACTTTGGCCGACAGGTACCAGCGGCTGCCGTGACGGGAGACGGTCAGGGGAATGGCTTCGCGCTCCTGGGGCTTGGCCCTGAAGTAGCTGATCGCCTGGTAGCGGTGCTTGCCGACTTCCGTCAGCTCCAGGTTCAACGGTTCACCCCAGGCGTTGGTGCTGGTCCACTGGCCGAGCAGGCCCTTGGGTGCGGCTTCGCTGTCGGGCAGCGGCGCCTTGAACGACACCAGGCAACCACTTAGCAACAACAACGACACGGCCAGTACAACGGCACGCCAGGCTTTCATTTGAACTCCCTATGGCACAGGTCGCTTTTATCCCCTGTGGTGGACCCAAAAGGGGTCACACCGACGCCAGTACCAGGTGCATGTAACGGGTCAGGATGCCGAGCATGTCTTCATCGGCTACCGGCTCGGCGCCATTGAGCAAGCCCTGATATTCCATCCGTCCGATAATCGCCGTCAACACTTTGGCATCCTGTTGCGGCTCGCGCGAGCCCAGAACCTGGAAAAACTGACACGTGCCGTGCAGCAAAATCTGCTGGTGGGAACGCACCAACTCCGCCAGGCGTGGGTTGAGCAGCGCTTCCTGGCGGAACGCCTGCTCGGCCATCAGGTAATCGCGACGACTCTGCAATTGATGCTGCACGTACTCCGCCGTCATCCGCGCGATGTCGTCCGCCAGTTGCGAGCGTGCTGCCGCGCTGCCGTCGCCATAGGCGACCATTTCGCGCAACAGGCCTTCATTGTTGGTCCACAGCTTGGCCATGAATGCCGCGCTGCGCTCCACATACTGGGCGAAGGTATCGGTGAGCAGGTCGTCGATGTCCTTGAAATAGTAAGTGGTGGCCGACAGCGGCACGCCCGCTTCAGCAGCCACCGCGCGGTGTCGCACTGCCCGCACGCCATCGCGCACCACGATGCGCATGGCCGCGTCGAGAATCTCCTGGCGGCGCTGTTCACTGCCCTGTCGGCTGGCCTTGCGGCCCTGGTACTGAACACTTTCAGCGACAGCAGTGGCGACGCCCGCTGCACCTTCTGGAGCCATTGCACGATTCACGACAGGTCTTTCCTCGCTAGTCAGAAGTAACCATTTGATACGTTTGTACCAGACAGGCAATAAAAAGCCGCCCATCGAGGCGGCTTTTTAATTGAAACACTTACGCTTGGGGCCGCATGTGCGGGAAGAGGATGACATCGCGGATCGACGGTGAGTTGGTCAACAACATCACCAGGCGATCGATCCCGATGCCTTCGCCAGCCGTCGGCGGCATGCCGTACTCCAGGGCACGGACGAAATCGGCGTCGTAGTGCATGGCTTCGTCGTCGCCCGCGTCCTTGTCGGCCACCTGGGCCATGAAGCGCTCGGCCTGGTCTTCCGCGTCGTTGAGCTCGGAGTAGGCGTTGGCGATTTCACGGCCACCGATAAACAGCTCGAAACGATCAGTCACGCTTGGGTTCTCGTCATTGCGACGGGCCAGCGGCGACACTTCGAACGGGTACTGGGTGATGAAGTGCGGCTGCTCCAGCTTGTGCTCGACCAGCTCTTCGAAAATCATCACCTGCAACTTGCCCAGGCCTTCGAAGCCAAGGACCTTGGCGCCGGCCTTCTTGGCGATGGCGCGAGCCTTGTCGATGTCCTGCAAGTCGACCGCGGTGATATCCGAGTTGTACTTGAGGATCGAGTCGAACACCGACAGGCGCACGAACGGTTCGCCGAAATGGAACACCTTGTCGCCGTAAGGCACGTCGGTGGTGCCCAATACCAACTGCGCCAGCTCGCGGAACAGCTCTTCGGTCAGGTCCATGTTGTCTTCGTAGTCGGCGTAGGCCTGGTAGAACTCGAGCATGGTGAACTCGGGGTTGTGCCGGGTCGAGACGCCTTCATTCCGGAAGTTGCGGTTGATCTCGAATACCTTTTCAAATCCACCGACAACAAGCCGCTTGAGGTACAGCTCCGGCGCAATGCGCAAGAACATTTCCATGTCCAGGGCGTTGTGGTGGGTTTCGAACGGCTTGGCCGCCGCGCCGCCAGGAATGGTCTGCAACATCGGCGTCTCGACTTCGAGGAAGTCGCGCTTCATCAGGAAGCTGCGGATGTGGGCGATGACTTGCGAGCGGACACGGAACGTGTGGCGCACGTCTTCGTTGACGATCAGGTCGACGTAGCGCTGGCGATAGCGCTGCTCGGTGTCGGTCAGGCCGTGGTGCTTGTCCGGCAGCGGGCGCAAGGACTTGGTCAGCAGGCGCACGCTGGTCATTTCGACATACAGGTCGCCCTTGCCGGAACGGGCCAGGGTGCCTTCGGCGGCAATGATGTCGCCCAGGTCCCAGGTCTTGACGGCGGCCAGGGTTTCTTCCGGCAGGGTCTTGCGGTTGACGTAGACCTGGATGCGACCGGTCATGTCCTGGATCACCAGGAACGAACCACGGTCGAGCATGATGCGACCGGCAACCTTGACCGGAATCGCAGCCTCGGCCAGCTCTTCCTTGGTCTTGTCCGCATACTTCTTCTGCAGGGCGTCGCAGTACGAATCGCGGCGGAAGTCGTTAGGGAAGGCCTGGCCCTTGGCGCGCTCGGCAGCAAGCTTTTCCTTGCGCAGGGCGATCAGGGAGTTTTCTTCCTGTTGCAGGGCTTGCGGGTCGAGTTCTAGGTCGCTCATGTCTTTAAGGTTTCCATCACAGGTTCGTTGCCCCCGGCCCCGGGGCCGGAGTTTGTGGGCAAGCCGCGCTCCCGAAAAAGCGTGCCTGCCCACCGCGTGGGTGTCGCGTTACAGCCCTTGCTTGAGGCTGGCGATCAGGTATTCGTCGATGTCGCCGTCGAGCACTTTGTCACAGTCGCTGCGTTCGATGCTGGTGCGCAGGTCCTTGATCCGCGAGGCGTCGAGCACGTACGAACGGATCTGGTGACCCCAGCCGATGTCCGACTTGGTGTCTTCCAGCGCCTGGGACGCGGCATTGCGCTTCTGCACTTCCTGCTCGTACAAACGGGCCCGCAGCATTTTCATCGCGGTGTCTTTGTTCGCATGCTGGGAACGTTCGTTCTGGCAACTGACCACGGTGTTGGTCGGTACGTGGGTAATCCGTACGGCCGAGTCGGTGGTGTTGACGTGCTGGCCACCGGCACCGGAGGAGCGGTAGGTGTCGATGCGCAGGTCGGCAGGGTTGATCTCGATTTCGATGTTGTCATCGATTTCCGGCGAGACGAATACCGCCGAGAACGAGGTGTGCCGACGGTTGCCGGAGTCGAACGGGCTCTTGCGCACCAGGCGGTGCACGCCGATCTCTGTACGCAGCCAGCCAAAGGCGTATTCGCCCTTGATGTGCACGGTGGCGCCCTTGATCCCGGCGACTTCACCAGCGGACAGTTCCATGATGGTGGCGTCGAAACCGCGTTTGTCAGCCCAGCGCAGGTACATGCGCAGCAGGATGTTGGCCCAGTCCTGGGCTTCGGTGCCGCCGGAACCGGCCTGGATGTCCAGGTAGGCGTTGTTCATGTCCATTTCGCCGCTGAACATGCGACGGAATTCCAGCTTGGCCAGGGCCTCTTCGAGACGTGTCAGTTCGGCGACGACATCGCCGACCGCACCTTCGTCATTCTCTTCGACGGCCATGTCCAGCAGGTCGCGGCAATCGGCCAGGCCACTGGACATTTCGTCCAGGGTCTCGACGATCTGCGCCAGCGCAGAGCGCTCGCGGCCCAGCTCCTGGGCGTAGGAAGGGTTGTTCCAGACATTCGGATCTTCAAGCTCGCGATTGACTTCGGTCAGGCGCTCATGCTTTTGATCGTAGTCAAAGATACCCCCGAATAGTTTCGGAGCGCTCGGACAGGTCCTTGATGGTGTTCAGGATCGGGTTGATTTCCATGGCGGGCAGCACTCGTTGGCGAACTTTTGAAAGCCGGCGAGTATAACGTAATCAAGCGCCAGCGGCAGCCCGCCTGGCGGCTTTAGGAACACCAATTCCTGATACGCCACAGGTTCTGTGGCGAGGGAGCTGCTCCCTCGCCACGAAAGCCATCCCGCAGAGGCTTATTCGACTCCAACCCGATTACGCCCATTGTGCTTGGCCAGGTACAGCCCCTTGTCCGCCGCCGAAATCAGTTGCCGGCAATCGCCGCCCTGCTGTGGGATGAAGGTCGAGACGCCAATGCTGATGGTCAGGTTCTCGCCACCGTCAGGCGTGGCATGAGGGATTTTCAGGGCGACCACGCTCTGGCGCAGTTTCTCGGCCATCAACCGGGCGCCGCCAGGCGCGGTGCCCGGCAAAACCAGGGCGAATTCCTCGCCGCCGTAACGGGCCGGCAGGTCCGAAGGGCGGCTACAGGCATCGCGGATCGCCGTGGCGACCTTGCGCAGGGCTTCATCGCCCTCCAGGTGGCCGAAGTTGTCGTTGTAGGGCTTGAAGTAGTCCACGTCGATCATCAACAGCGACAGCTGGGTCTGGTCCCGTAGCGCCCTCCTCCACTCAAGCTCCAGGTATTCATCGAAGTGCCGACGGTTGGACAGCCCAGTGAGGCCATCGGAATTCATCAGCCGTTGCAACACCAGGTTGGTGTCGAGCAACTGCTGCTGGCTGACCCGCAAGGCGCGATAAGCTGCGTCGCGCTGCAGCAGCATCATGTAGGACCGCGAGTGATAACGGATGCGCGCCACCAGCTCGATGTTATCCGGCAATTTGACCAGGTAATCATTGGCCCCGGCGGCAAACGCCGCGCTCTTGACCAGCGGATCCTCCTTGGTGGAAAGGACAATGATCGGGATGTCACGGGTAGCCGGGTGGTTGCGGTATTCACGCACCAGGCTCAAGCCGTCGAGGCCTGGCATAACCAAGTCCTGGAGAATCACCGTCGGCTTGATACGAACGGCATGGGCGATGGCTTGGTGAGGGTCGGAGCAGAAGTGGAAATCGATGTTCTGTTCATTCGACAACCCGCGCCGCACCGCCTCGCCGATCATCGCCTGGTCGTCGACGAGCAAGACCATCGCGGCGTTCTCGTCGCGCTTGAAATCGTCGAGCTGTAAATCATTCATGGAGGCTCACCTGAAACTGCCTGGGGCGCGAGGGTTGATCATGGGGTGAAAATTTCCGCCAAGCGTGGCGCTATTTTATCCAGCGCGAGAATTTGTGCCGCCGCGTCGATGGCCGCCGCCGCCCTCGGCATGCCATACACCGCGCTGCTCTGCTGGTCCTGGGCGATGGTCACGCAGCCCTGCTGGCGCATGAGTTTAAGCCCCTGCGCTCCGTCGCGGCCCATACCAGTGAGCAATACCCCCACCGCATCGCCGTTCCAGTAATGGGCGACACTTTCGAAAAACACATCAATGGAGGGCCGATAGATCTCATTGACCGGCTCGGCGGTGTAGGCAAGCGTACCGTTTTTCAACAGGCGCAGATGGTGGTTGGTCCCTGCCAGCAACACGGTGCCGCCTTGCGGCGTCTCGCCATGCCGGGCCAACCGGACATCCAGGCCCGACACGCCGCTGAGCCATTCGGCCATGCCGGCGGCAAACACTTCGTCCACGTGCTGAACCAGCACAATGGCCGGGGCGAAGTCACGCGGCAGCCCCTTGAGCAGCACTTCCAACGCAGCCGGGCCGCCCGCCGACGAGCCGATCGCCACCAGGCTGTTGCGTGACAACGGCGCGCGCGGTGCGGTCGGGGTGGCGCGCTCAGCGTTCCCGCGCTCGCCGATCAGCCAGCCGATGTTGGCGATCTTGCGCAACAGCGGTGCCGCGGCGTCCTCCGGCCTGCCGACGCCCAGGGCCGGCGTATCGACCACGTCGAGGGCGCCATGGCCCATGGCCTCGAATACCCGATGGACGTTCTGCTGGCTGTCACCGGTCACGATCACGATGGCGCACGGGGTGTCGGCCATGATCCGCCGCGTCGCCTCCACCCCATCCATGATCGGCATGAACAGGTCCATCAGGATCAGGTCCGGGGTGTATTCGGCGCACCGCTGCACAGCGTCAGCGCCATTGACGGCCACCCAGACCAGCTGATGCACAGGCTCCAACGCCAGCGCGCGGCGCAGGGCCTCGACCGCCAGGGGCATGTCATTGACAATGGCGATCTTCAAACCCGTACTCCTCCGATCAATTCGACCACGGCATCAAGCAAGGCGTCGTCGTGAAAACTCGCCTTGGCTAGATAATAGTCGGCCCCGGCGTCCAGGCCACGGCGACGATCTTCTTCGCGATCCTTGTAGGAAACCACCATCACCGGCAGCGATTGCAAGCGGCTGTCGCGCCGCAGCAACGATACCAACTCGATACCGTCCATGCGGGGCATGTCGATGTCAGTGATGAGCAGGTCGAAATTTTCCGCGCGCAACGCATTCCAACCGTCCATGCCGTCGACGGCCACGGCCACGTCGTAGCCGCGATTGAGCAACAGCTTGCGTTCCAGCTCACGCACGGTCAGCGAGTCATCAACGACCAGGATCCGCTTGCGCGGCGACTGGGCCTCGTTCCGCCGGGCAATGCGCTCCAGTCGGCCGGCATCGAGCAGTTTCTCCACCGAGCGCAAGAGGTCTTCGACATCGACAATCAACACCACCGAGCCGTCGTCCAGCAAGGCGCCGGCGGAAATGTCCTGGACCTTGCCCAGGCGCTCGTCCAGGGGCAGGACCACCAGGGTCCGCTCACCAATGAACCGTTCCACCGCCACGCCATAAATCACCTCCCGCTCACGGATCACCACGACCTTGAGGGTCTGGTCGCTGTTCGGCGTCGCCGGGCGATTGAGCAGTTGAGTGGCGGCAACCAAGCCAACATGGCGACCTTCGTGCCAGAAGTGCTGGCGACCTTCGACCTGGACGATGTCCTCGGGCGCCAGGTCGCACATGCGTTCGATATGGGCCAAGGGAAACGCGTAGGCTTCGCCGCCGACTTCCACCACCAGGCTGCGCACCACCGATAGCGTCAGCGGTACTTCGAGGTGGAAACGACTGCCCTGCCCGGCCGTCTGCTCCAGCACCACCGCGCCGCGCAACTGCCGGACCATATGCTGGACCGCATCCAGGCCGACACCGCGCCCGGACACTTCGGTCACTTTGTCCCGCAGGCTGAAGCCGGGCAGGAACAGAAACGCCAGCAGCTCTTCCTCACTCAGGCTGGCGGCGGTGTGCTCGGGGGACAGGCCGCGCGCCACGACACTGCGGCGTACCCGCTCCAGGTCCACGCCCGCACCGTCGTCCGCCAGTTCCAACACCAGCAGGCCGGCCTGGTGCGAGGCACGCAGGCGGATCAGGCCTTCGGCGGGTTTGCCGGCCAACACCCGTTGTTCCGGCGTCTCGATGCCATGGTCCACGGCGTTGCGCAGCAAGTGAGTCAGCGGCGCTTCAAGTTTTTCCAGTACGTCGCGATCGACCTGGGTTTTCTCCCCTTCGATTTCCAGGCGCACCTGTTTTCCGAGGCTGCGGCCCAAGTCGCGAACCATGCGCGCCTGCCCCGAAAGCACATCGGCAAACGGGCGCATGCGACAGGCCAGCGCCGTGTCGTACAGCACTTGCGCCCGCTGGCTGGCCTGCCAGGCGAACTCGTCCAGTTCAGCGATTTCCTGCGCCAGCAATTGCTGGGTTTCGGCCAGCAGGCGCCGGGCATCGCCGAGGGCTTCCTGGGCCTGCAAACTCAGGACGTGGTCCTTGAGGTGCACATTCAAGTCTTCGAGGGCGCGCAGACCATTGCCTTGCTGGCGCTTGAGCCGCAGCATGGTCGCCAGCCAAGGCTTGAGACGCTGGGTTTCAACAAGGGACTTGCTCGACAAGTCCAATAAGCTGTTCAGGCGCCCGGCGGTGACTCGCAAGACCCGCTCGCCCTCTTCGGTGACGCGCTTTTTCTTGGTGGGCGGCCCCGCGGGCTCCGTGGACGCGGGCTCGGCCATTTCGAGAGCAATGGGCTCGGCGGATAGGTCGTCCTTCGGCGACACAACCGTCGGCGCCGGCGTCGCGGCAGGGTCAAGCAAACGGCCCAACAGTGCGACATAGGCCTCGACGTCTTCGGCGCCGACACTGTTGCCGGGCGTCGCAATGCGGGTCAACAGATCAGTGCCTTGCAGCAAGGCATCGATGTGTTCGGCGCGCAACACCAGGCGCCGTTCCTGGGCGCTGACCAGGCAATCTTCCATCACATGAGCCACGCTGACCCCGGCATCGACCCCGACGATCCGCGCGGCACCCTTGAGGGAATGAGCCGCGCGCATACACGATTCCAGATGGTCGGCCTGGGTCGGATCACGTTCCAGCGCCAGCAGGCCGGCGCTCAGCACTTGGGTCTGGGCTTCGGCTTCCAGGCTGAACAGCTCCAGCAGCGAGGCGTCGCGCATCTGGTCGGGGGTCATGACAAGCTCCGGGACACGGCGGACAGCAGCTGCTCTTCATCCAGCCAACGCAGGTTGCGGCCTTTGTACTGCAGGACACCCCGGGTGTATTTGCCGGTCGATTGCGAAGCGTTCGCCAGAATACGTTCATCAATGGCATGGATCCCGTCCACCTCATCGACCGGCATCATCACCGGCCCGCCTTGTGCGCCGACGATCAGCATGCGCGGCATGACCCGACCACCGGAGGGCGCCGCCGAGCCGGGCTCCAGCCCGAGCAAGTCAACCAGCGACAGGCAAGCCACCAAGGCCCCGCGCACATTGGCAACCCCGAGCAAGGCCCGGGAGCGCTGGTGAGGTAATGAATGGATCGGCTGCAACGGCGCCACTTCCACCAGGCTGCGGGTGGTCAGGCCCAGCCACTCTTCGCCCAGGCGGAACATCAGCAGCGAGCGCGTGACGATATCGGCGTCCACCGGGGCATAAGCCAAGTCGCGGTCGTCCTGGCGCAGGGCGTAACGGTCGAGCAAACGGGTGGCGGCGGCCGAATACACTGAGCAATTGCGACAGTGAATATGCTCAGCCAGCAGCGGGCAAGACTTGTCGCCATGAACGCCGATGCGATTCCAACAGTCATCGATGGCCTGGGTATCGTCATGGGTCACGTTATAGAAAGCCGAACCGCTCATCATCTACGCTCACTGTCAGCCGCGCGCCCACTGCGTGCCGCGCGCTCCTGCAATCGACGGGCACCGGCCGCGTCTCCCTGGGAAGCCAGCAGCGCCGCCAAGTGCACCAACGCCTCGGCGTGTTGCGGCTCAAGATACAGCGCCTTGCGATAAAAACCCTGGGCCTCGAGTGCACTGCCGGCCATGTCGCTGAGCAGTCCCAACCAATAGAAGACCTGGGCGTTTGGCGCATGGCTGCGCACGTACTGTTCGCAAGCGGCGCGGGCCTCGGCGCTTCTGCCGCCGTTGGCAAGGGCGGCAATATTGGCTAGCAAGGTGGCGGCGTCGCTGCTTTTCGGTGCGGCAATCGGGGTGACGCCGCCAGCAAACGGCCGGGGCCGAATCACCGGCGCAGCGACTCGCGGTGGCGGCTGGCGAATCGGCAGCGGCGTCGGCATCAGGGCCGGCAGCGGTTGCGGCTCCGGCGCGCCCTGGCGGCTGAAGGCGAACGACTGGGCGATACCGATCGAGCGCATGCCAAGGCGCCCCAACAGACTGCCCTCGGCGGGCCCGATGAACAGCACGCCGCCCTCATGGGTCAGGCGCTTGAGAACCGCGAACACTTGCTGCTGGGTAGGCTGGTCAAAATAGATCAGCAGGTTGCGGCAGAAGACAAAATCGTAGGGGGCCTCGTTTACCAGCAGGGCCGGGTCCAACAAGTTGCCCACTTGCAGGCGCACCTGCTCGCGTACGCGCCCATCGAGACGATAGCCGTCATCCTCGGCGTTGAAATATCGTTCGCGAAAACCCAGGTCCGCACCCCGAAAAGAGTTTCTGCCGTAACGCGCTTGCCTGGCCTTTTCCACCGACAGCGGGCTGACGTCCATCCCATCGACCTTGAACTGATGCGGCCCAAGGCCTGCGTCGAACAAGGCCATGGCGATCGAGTAGGGTTCTTCGCCGGTGGAGCACGGCAGGCTGAGAATGCGCAGCGCCCGCAGGTGCTTGATCTCGGCGAGACGCAGGGTTGCCAGCCGGGCCAGCGTGGCGAAGGATTCCGGGTAACGGAAGAACCAGGTCTCCGGGACGATTACCGCTTCGATCAGCGCCTGCTGCTCCTGGGTAGAGTGTTGCAGCGATTGCCAGTACTCGTCAGTGGATCGGCCAGGGACGGCGAGGACACGCTGGCAGACCGCTCGCTCGATAATGGCAGTGCCGACGGACGTGACGTCCAAGCCGATACGCTCCTTGAGGAAGTCGAAAAAACGCTGGTCGCTGTTCATCGCTCTCCCTCGTTGTCATTGAGGTCCAGCGGTGGCGTGGGAAACAGCACCGCGCGAACGGACTCGTCGAGCAAATCGTTAACCCGGACCCATTGCAGCATGCCCTGGGCATCTTCACGCACCGGGCCGAGGTAAGGTGCTTGGCGATTGTCCAGGCCATAAGGCTTGAAATCGGCCGGATCACAACGCAACGTGTCGGTGGCCTGTTCCAGAATCAAACCCAGCACCTGCGCGGCTTGCTGCGCCTGCGGCCGATAGTGCACAAGTACCAGCCGGGTGCTGGTGCGCGCCTGGGCATCCTGGCCGAAGGTCAGGGCACAAAGGTCGATCACCGGCACGACAACCCCGCGCCAGGCAAACACCCCCGCCACCCAGGACGGCGCCCGGGCGATCGGCTTGAGTGACAAGCGCGGCAATACTTCCACCACGTCGGTGGCCTGCAAGGCGTAGCGCTCGTTTCCGATGCAGAACACCAGGAACAGCGTTTGCCGGGCCGCCGGAGCGACGCCATATCGGGCTTCGAACTCGCCCATCAGACTTTGAAGCGCGAGACGCCGCTGCGCAGCCCCGCGGCCACCTGGCTGAGTTCATCGATGGCGGAACTGGCCTGGCGTAGGGAGTCCACGGTCTGGCTGCTGGCATCGCCCAGTTGCACCAGGGCGTGATTGATCTGCTCAGCGCCGGTGGCCTGGGCCTGCATCCCCTCATTGACCATCAACACCCGCGGCGCCAACGCCTGGACCTGATGAATGATCTGCGAGAGTTGCTCGCCGATCTGCTGTACCTCGGCCATCCCGCGGCGCACTTCTTCGGAGAACTTGTCCATGCCCATCACTCCCGCCGAAACGGCCGACTGGATCTCGCGAACCATTTGCTCGATGTCGTAGGTGGCAACCGCGGTCTGGTCGGCCAGGCGGCGGACTTCGGTGGCGACCACGGCGAAACCGCGTCCGTACTCACCGGCCTTCTCGGCCTCGATGGCGGCGTTGAGCGACAGCAAGTTGGTCTGGTCGGCGACCTTGACGATGGTGACCACCACCTGATTGATGTTGCCGGCCTTCTCGTTGAGGATCGCCAGCTTGGCGTTTACAAGATCGGCGGCGCCCATCACCGAGTGCATGGTCTCTTCCATGCGCGCCAGGCCCTGCTGGCCTGAACCGGCAGCGACCGAGGCCTGGTCGGCGGCGGTGGAGACTTCGGTCATGGTGCGCACCAGGTCGCGGGACGTGGCGGCGATTTCCCGGGAGGTTGCGCCGATCTCAGTGGTGGTCGCGGCGGTTTCGGTGGCCGTGGCCTGCTGCTGTCGGGAAGTGGCGGCGATCTCGGTCACCGAAGTGGTGACCTGCACCGAGGAACGCTGGGCTTGGGACACCAGCGACGTCAGCTCGGCCATCATGTCGTTGAAGCCAGTCTCCACGGCGCCGAATTCGTCCTTGCGCGCCAGGTTCAGGCGCCCGCTCAGGTCGCCGCTGCGCATGACATCGAGAATCTCCACGATGCGAGTCATGGGCGCCATGATCGCGCGCATCAGCAACAGGCCGCAAAGCACAGCCACGAGCACCGCGACGACAAATGACAGACCCATCGCAATCTCGGCGGCCGTTACCGCATGGCCAATTGTCTGAGCGGCTCGCTCCGCCAGCTCGCGATTGCGCTCGATGATCTGGTTCAAGTGCCCACGGCCGTCGAGCCATGCCGGCGTCAGCTCTTTTTCCAATGCCAACCGTGCGCCTTCGTAGTCCTTGCGCTGGTACAGATCCAGCACCTTTGCCAAGGCCTTGTTGAAGTCCTGGTGATTGACCTCGAATTCGTCGAACGAAGCCTGGTCGGCCGGGTCCTGGATCAACTTCTGATAGTTCTGGATTTCTTCGCGAAGATGCTGCTCGTAACCCTGGTAGAGCGCCTTGTCCTCAGCGGTGATTTCGCGCTGGCCGGAAAGGCCGACGATCTGCTGGGTCTTGACGTAACTGTCGACCCAGCCGCCTCGGATCATGGAACTGAAATAAACCCCTGGGACGGCGTCGGTACGCACTTTCTGTTCACTGGCCTCGATCTTCAACAACCGCGAATACGTGACCACTACCATCAGCAACATGATGGCGATGATCACCGCAAAACTCGCCAGGATGCGTTGGCGCAACGTCCAGTTCTTCACAGTAAAACCTCGGGGCACTTTGAATTGCCGGGAGTATAGCCGAGGGCAATGGTGCGTCTGCATGACGGCTGGGGGGGATTTTCGGCCGCCGTTGTCTTGATCGGTGGCGCACCTGTGGCGAGGGAGCTGCTCCCGTCGTCCGTCAGCCGAGAGATCTATCGGCAGTTTTTTTTGGGAGCGGCTTCGCCGCTCAGCGGGAGCAAGCTCCCTCGCCACAGGGATTGAGGTTGGGATTGATCTATATAGTCGCCTGCCGCACCTGCTTTTCCAGTTCCGCTTTCAGCCCTGGCTCCAACTTCAACTGCCGCGCCAGTTCGTCGAGGTAGGATTTCTCCATGAAGTTTTCTTCGTCCACCAGCATCACGCTGGCGATGTACATTTCGGCGGCGATTTCCGGTGTGCTTGCCGCACGGGCGACGTCGCTGGGATCCAGGGGTTTGTTGAGTTCGGCGTGCAGCCAGTGCTGCAATTCCTGGTCGTTGTCGAGCTTGGTGAATTCGCCCTCGATCAACTGCCGTTCACGCTCGTCTACATGGCCGTCGGCCTTGGCCGCCGCGACCAGAGCCTTGAGGATCGCCTGGCTGTGCTGCTCGACCTGCGCCGGCGGGACGCGGTCCAGGGTCTGCGGCTCGGTTTTCGGTGCAGTGCCCTGTTGGGCCTGCCAGTTGCCATAAGCCTTGTACGCAATGACGCCCAACGCAGCCAGGCCGCCATAGGTCAGTGCCTTGCCGCCGAAGTTGCGGGCTTTCTTGTTGCCCAGCAGCAAGCCCATGGCAC
The DNA here is from genome assembly GCF_014268655.2 of Pseudomonas marvdashtae. Taxonomy (NCBI): domain Bacteria; kingdom Pseudomonadati; phylum Pseudomonadota; class Gammaproteobacteria; order Pseudomonadales; family Pseudomonadaceae; genus Pseudomonas; species Pseudomonas marvdashtae. The sequence goes on along the minus strand of NZ_JABWQX020000002.1, from coordinate 544,634 downwards.
CGGCTGCCAACGCCCCGCCACCCGCGCCGGAGAGCATTCCGCCCAGGTTGCCGGAACCACCGAGCAATCCGCCCAACCCGCCGGACGACTTGCCCTGGGAGCCGCCAGCCTTGTTCTGCAGCATTTCCTGGCCGGACTTGAGTAACTGATCGAGCAATCCACGGGTGTTCATTTGTTGCCTCCACGCATTCGGGTTAACCGGATCATAAGGCCCCCAGCCTAGATCGAAAGTGCCCGGCATCCTCGGCGAGATTGCTTCGAGATGTTGCCTGACAGGATTCAGTCGACCTGCAGCCATTCGATAAAAACGATATACACTCCAAGACATCGATAAATTCGCTCGGCGGTGCTCAACCATGATGACCCTGCGCCAGATCCGTCACTTCATCGCCGTGGCCGAGACCGGGTCGATTTCCGCTGCGGCGCAAACGGCGTTCATTTCCCAGTCGACGCTGACCCTGGCCATCCAGCAGTTGGAGGAAGACATCGGCGTCAGCCTGTTCAGCCGCCACGCCAAGGGCATGACCCTGACCCACCAGGGGCATCAATTCCTGCGCCAGGCCCACCTGATCCTTGCCACCGTCGACAACGCCAAGCGCAGCCTGCAACAGAGCACCGACCAGGTCGCCGGCCAAGTCACCATCGGCGTGACCAGCCTCGTTGCCGGGTATTACCTGGCGGACCTGCTGACCCGTTTCCAGCGCGCCTATCCCAACGTGGCGATTCGCGTGATGGAAGACGAGCGGCCGTATATCGAGCATTTGCTGGTCAGCGGCGAAATCGACGTCGGCGTGCTGATCCTGTCCAACCTGGAAGATCGCCACGCGCTGCAGACTGAGGTGCTGACCCACTCGCCCCACCGCTTGTGGCTGCCGGCCCAGCATCCGTTGCTGGAGCACGACAGCATCCACCTGTCGGACGTGGCCCGCGAGCCGCTGATCCAATTGAATGTCGACGAAATGGATCGCAACGCGCAACGCCTGTGGCGTGGCGCCGGCCTGCAACCGAACATCACGCTGCGCACTGCCTCGACCGAAGCGGTGCGCAGCCTGGTGGCGGCCGGGCTGGGCGTGTCGATCCAACCGGACATGACCTACCGCCCCTGGTCACTGGAAGGCGACATCATCGAGGCCCGGCCAATTGCCGACCTCAACCAGACCCTTGATGTTGGCCTGGCCTGGCGCCGAGGCACCGCGCGGCCGGCGTCGGTCGACCCGTTCCTGGCGGTCGCGAGGGAACAGCGTCACGGCGGGCGCAAGCCATCTATTTAATCGAATGCAGCCTTGAGTATTTAGAATTTGTTGTCCGCCGGACTGCGCACTAGTCTTGCTGCATCCTTTGGGCCACTGACAAAAAGAGAAACCGACAATGGCTGGCACGCAGACCCCGTTGTGTACCGCGTTGCTGATTGATGGCGAAAGCGTGCCCGGCGACGGTTTTGTCGAGCCAATCCTCAACCCCGCCACCGGTGAAACGCTGGCGCACATTGCCGAGGCCAGCACCGAACAGGTCGAAGCCGCAATCCATGCTGCCCATCGCGCCTTCGATGGCTGGTCGCGCACCACCCCACAGCTGCGCTCAAACCTGCTGCTGGACATTGCCAGCGCGATCGAGAAGAACGCCGATTACCTGGCCCGCCTCGAATCCTTGAACTGCGGCAAGCCGCTGCACTTGGCACGCCAGGATGACCTGAGCGCCACGGTGGATGTGTTCCGCTTCTTTGCCGGCGCGGTACGCTGCCAGACCGGCCAGCTCAGCGGCGAATACCTGCCCGGCTATACCAGCATGGTGCGCCGCGATCCGATTGGCGTGGTCGCGTCCATTGCGCCGTGGAATTACCCGATCATGATGGCGGCCTGGAAAATCGCTCCCGCCCTGGCCGCCGGCAACACCTTGGTCTTCAAGCCCTCGGAGCATACGCCGCTATCGATCCTGGCCCTGGCGCCATTATTGGCGCAGATCCTGCCGCGCGGCGTCATCAACATTGTCTGCGGCGGCGGTGAAGGTGTCGGCAGCCATCTGGTCAGTCATCCCAAGGTCCGCATGGTTTCGTTGACGGGCGATATCGTCACCGGGCAGAAAATCCTCCAGGCCGCCGCCAAAACCCTCAAGCGCACGCACCTGGAATTGGGCGGCAAGGCTCCGGTGATCGTCTGTGACGATGCGGACTTGCAAGCGGTGGTCGAAGGCGTGCGCACCTACGGTTACTACAACGCCGGGCAGGATTGCACCGCGGCATGCCGGATCTACGCCCAGGCGGGGATCCACGACCGTCTGGTGGCCGAGCTCGGCGCGGCGGTCGGCAGCCTGCGTTTTGCCGGCAAGCGCGATGCCGACAATGAGATCGGCCCGCTGATCAGCATCCGCCAGCGCGACCGCGTCGCCAGTTTTGTCGAGCGCGCCCTCGGCCAGCCGCACATCGAACGCATCACGGGTGCGGCGGTGCATTCCGGCGCCGGCTTCTTTTACCAGCCGACGCTGTTGGCCGGTTGCAAGCAAAACGATGAAATCGTCCAGCGCGAGGTGTTCGGCCCGGTGGTCACGGTGACTCGCTTCGATGAGCTCAGCCAGGCGGTGGACTGGGCCAACGACTCGGAATACGGCCTGGCCTCCTCCGTCTGGACCCATAACCTTGACAAGGCGATGCAGGTGGCCGCGCGGCTGCAATACGGCTGCACCTGGATCAACAGCCATTTCATGCTGGTCAGCGAAATGCCCCATGGCGGCCTGAAACGCTCGGGCTATGGGAAAGACCTGTCGAGCGATTCGCTCCAGGACTACAGCGTGGTGCGCCATATCATGGCCCGCCACGGCCAGCATCTGTAGATAACAGCACTACTCTAATAACAGGCCAGCCCTGGCGCTTCACCCCGTTGCGAAACTGCCCCGACCATAATTAAAGCAAGAGGGATTTCCATGTACGCGCACAAGACCGCATTGCTCAGTGCAATCACCACGGCGCTTCTGACCAGCGTCAGCCTCCAGGCCGCCGAACCGCTCAAGGCGGTTGGCGCTGGCGAAGGCCAACTGGATATCGTCGCCTGGCCGGGCTACATCGAGCGTGGTGAAAGCGACAAGGCCTACGATTGGGTGACCGGCTTCGAGAAGGAAACGGGTTGCAAGGTCAACGTGAAGACTGCCGCGACGTCCGATGAAATGGTCAGCCTGATGAGCAAGGGCGGCTATGACCTGGTCACTGCCTCCGGCGACGCCTCCTTGCGGCTGATTGCCGGCAAACGCGTGCAGCCGATCAACACCGCGCTGATCGCCAATTGGAAAAACCTCGACCCGCGTCTCAAGGATGCGCCGTGGTACGTGGTCAATCAGCAGACCTACGGCACCCCGTACCAATGGGGCCCGAACGTGCTGATGTACAACACCGAGGTGTTCAAGCAGGCACCGACCAGCTGGAGTGTGCTGTTCGAGGCGCAGAACCTGCCTGACGGCAAGCCGAACAAGGGACGCGTGCAAGCCTACGATGGCCCGATCTACATCGCCGATGCGGCGCTCTACCTCAAGACCGCCAAGCCCGAATTGGGCATCAAGGACCCGTACCAGCTCGACGAAGCCCAGTACAAGGCTGTGCTGGAATTGCTGCGGGCCCAGCAACCGTTGATCCACCGTTACTGGCATGACACCACTGTGCAGATGAGCGACTTCAAGAACGAAGGCGTGGTGGCATCCGGCGCCTGGCCGTACCAGGTCAATGGCCTGACCAACGAGAAACAGCCGATCGCCTCGACCATTCCCAAGGAAGGCGCCACCGGCTGGGCCGATACCACGATGCTGCACGCCGAGGCCAAGCACCCCAACTGCGCGTACAAATGGATGGACTGGTCGCTTCAACCCAAGGTCCAGGGCGACGTAGCCGCCTGGTTCGGCTCCTTGCCGGCCGTGCCGGCGGCGTGCAAAGGCAGCGAACTGCTAGGCGCCGAAGGCTGCAAGACCAACGGCTTCGACCAGTTCGACAAGATCGCCTTCTGGAAAACCCCACAGGCCGAGGGCGGCAAGTTCGTGCCGTACAGTCGCTGGACCCAGGATTACATTGCGATCATGGGTGGGCGCTAAGTCGCAGTCACCTGTTTGGACCGGGGGGACATGGTTAACCCTGTGGCGAGGGAGCTTGCTCCCGCTGGCGCGCGCAGCACGCCCAAAACCGACCGACGCGGTATGACCTGCCCACCGCATCGGCTGGTTTTGGGGTGGCTGCGCCACCCAGCGGGAGCAAGCTCCCTCGCCACGGGACCGCGTTCCAACCGTTGCGATTTCATACCCGCCCCGCTTTCTGGAGCCCCGCACCATGACGCTTGCAGTCCAGTTCACTCACGTTTCCCGTCAGTTCGGCGATGTGAAGGCCGTTGACCGGGTCTCCATCGACATTCAGGACGGCGAGTTCTTTTCCATGCTGGGACCGTCCGGTTCCGGCAAGACCACCTGCCTGCGGCTGATCGCCGGGTTCGAGCAGCCCAGCGCCGGTTCGATCCGCATCCACGGCGAGGAAGCCGTGGGGCTCGCGCCCTATCAGCGGGACGTCAACACGGTTTTCCAGGACTATGCCCTGTTCCCCCACATGAACGTGCGCGACAACGTCGCCTATGGCCTGAAGGTCAAAGGCATCGCCAAGGCCGAACGCATCAAGCGCGCCGACGAAGCACTGGAGATGGTTGCCCTGGACGGCTACGGCCAGCGCAAGCCGGTGCAACTCTCCGGCGGCCAACGTCAACGCGTCGCCCTGGCCCGCGCGCTGGTCAACCGCCCGCGCGTCCTGCTGCTGGATGAGCCCCTGGGCGCCCTCGACCTGAAGCTGCGTGAACAAATGCAGAGCGAATTGAAGAAACTCCAACGGCAGCTGGGCATCACCTTCATTTTTGTCACCCATGACCAGACCGAAGCGTTGTCGATGTCCGATCGCGTCGCGGTGTTCAACAAGGGCCGCATCGAACAGGTCGATACGCCGCGCAACCTGTACATGCGGCCGGCCACCACCTTCGTCGCCGAATTCGTCGGCACCTCCAACGTGATTCGTGGCGAACTGGCCCGGCAATTGAGCGGGCACCCACAGCCGTTCTCGATCCGCCCGGAACATGTGCGCTTTGCCGAAGGCCCGCTGGCTGGGCATGAAATCGAAGTCAGCGGCCTGCTCCATGACATCCAATACCAAGGCAGTGCGACGCGCTACGAGCTGACGCTGGAGACCGGCCAGACGCTCAGCCTCAGCCAGGCCAACACCCAATGGAACGACAACAGCGCCCAGCACCAGACCGGCCAACCGATCACGGTACGCTGGGCGCGTGAGGCGATGGTCGCCCTGCACGACACCGTTGGCGGCGAGGCCTGAAATGAACACCGTGGCCATCACTCAAACGCCCGCGCACGGCTCGCCGTTACGCCGTTTTTCCAACCTGCTGTACCGACGGCCCAACCTCTACCTGTCGATGTTGCTGGTGCCACCGCTGATCTGGTTCGGCGCGATCTACCTGGGTTCGCTGCTGACTTTGCTTTGGCAGGGTTTCTACACCTTCGACGACTTCACCATGGCGGTCACGCCCGACCTGACCCTGGCGAACTTTTCGGCGCTGTTCCAGCCGTCGAATTTCGACATCATTGCGCGCACCTTGGCCATGGCAATCGCCGTGTCCATTGCCAGCGCCATCGTCGCCTTCCCGATCGCCTATTACATGGCGCGCTACACCAGCGGCAAGACCAAGGCATTTTTCTACATTGCGGTGATGCTGCCGATGTGGGCCAGCTACATCGTCAAGGCCTATGCCTGGACGTTGCTGCTGGCCAAGGGTGGCGTGGCGCAGTGGTTCGTCCAGCACCTGGGCCTGGGGCCGGTGTTGCAGTTCGTGCTGGGAATCCCGGGCGTGGGCGGCAGCACCTTGTCCACCTCGCACCTAGGGCGTTTCCTGGTGTTCGTCTACATCTGGCTGCCGTTCATGATCCTGCCGATCCAAGCGTCGCTGGAGCGTTTGCCACCGTCGCTGCTGCAAGCCTCGGCGGACCTGGGCGCCAGGCCACGCCAGACGTTCACGCAGGTGATCCTGCCGCTGTCGATCCCAGGCATTGCCGCTGGCTCGATCTTCACGTTTTCGCTGACCTTGGGGGATTTCATCGTGCCCCAACTGGTGGGCCCGCCGGGCTACTTCGTCGGCAGCATGGTCTACGCCCAGCAAGGGGCCATCGGCAACATGCCCATGGCGGCGGCGTTCACGCTGGTGCCTATCGTGCTGATCGCCATCTACTTATCCATCGTCAAGCGACTGGGGGCTTTCGATGCACTCTGACTCTCGGGCCTCGTGGGGCTTGCGGACCGCGGCATGGGGCGGGCTGGTGTTCCTGCACTTTCCGATCCTGATCATCTTTCTCTACGCCTTCAATACCGAAGACGCGGCGTTCAGCTTCCCGCCCAAGGGCTTGACCCTGAAGTGGTTCAGCATCGCCTTCTCGCGACCGGACGTGCTGGAGGCGATCAAATTGTCCTTGCAGGTCGCGGCCGTCGCCACGCTGATTGCCATGGTCCTCGGCACGCTCGCCTCGGCGGCGCTGTATCGCCGTGATTTCTTCGGCAAGCAGGGCATTTCGCTGATGCTGATCCTGCCGATTGCCTTGCCGGGGATCATCACCGGCATCGCCCTGCTGGCAACGTTCAAGACCTTGGGCATCGAACCCGGCATGTTCACCATCATCGTCGGCCATGCGACCTTCTGCGTGGTGATCGTCTACAACAACGTCATCGCCCGACTGCGCCGCACGTCCCACAGCCTGATCGAAGCCTCGATGGACCTGGGCGCCGACGGCTGGCAGACCTTTCGCTACATCATCTTGCCTAACCTGGGGTCAGCGTTGCTGGCCGGCGGAATGCTGGCGTTTGCCTTATCGTTCGATGAAATCATCGTCACCACCTTCACCGCAGGCCATGAGCGCACGCTGCCGCTCTGGTTGCTCAACCAGCTCAGCCGCCCCCGCGACGTGCCGGTGACCAACGTGGTGGCCATGCTAGTGATGCTGGTCACGATGCTGCCGATACTCGGCGCCTATTACCTGACCCGTGGGGGCGAGAGCGTGGCGGGGAGCGGCGGTAAATGAATGTCACTGTGAAACCGGCCCCCACGGGGTTACAAACCAGATTCAAGAGGACATGCACATGCAAACCAAACTGCTGATCAACGGCCACCTGGTCAACGGCGAAGGCCCCGGCCAGGCGGTATTCAACCCGGCGCTGGGCCGGGTGCTGGTGGAAATCAATGAAGCCAGCGAAGCCCAGGTCGACGCCGCCGTGCGCGCCGCCGACAGCGCCTTCGAATCCTGGTCGCAGGTGGCGCCCAAGGACCGCTCCCTGCTACTGCTCAAATTGGCCGATGCCATCGAAGCCAACGGCGAAGAACTGGCGAAGCTGGAGTCGGATAACTGCGGCAAGCCTTTGGGCGCCGCGCTGAATGACGAGATTCCAGCGATTGCCGACGTGTTCCGTTTTTTCGCTGGGGCCAGCCGCTGCATGAACGGTTCGGCGGGCGGCGAATACCTGCCGGGGCACACCTCGATGATCCGTCGAGACCCGGTGGGCGTGATTGCCTCCATCGCACCGTGGAACTATCCGCTGATGATGGTCGCCTGGAAGATCGCCCCCGCCTTGGCCGCCGGTAATACCGTGGTGCTCAAACCGTCGGAACAGACACCATTGACCGCCCTGCGCCTGGCGGAGCTGGCGTCGGAAATTTTCCCCGCAGGCGTACTCAACGTAGTCTTTGGGCGCGGGCAAACGGTTGGCCAGCCCTTGGTTACCCATCCCAAAGTGCGCATGGTTTCCCTGACGGGCTCGATCGCCACCGGCTCGAATATCATTTCCAGCACTGCCGACACCGTCAAGCGCACGCACATGGAGCTGGGCGGCAAGGCCCCGGTGATCATTTTCGACGACGCCGACATTGATGCGGCCGTGGAAGGCATCCGCACCTTCGGCTTCTACAACGCCGGCCAGGACTGCACCGCCGCCTGCCGCATCTATGCCCAGCAAGGCATCTATGACCAGTTCGTCGAAAAGCTCGGCGCCGCGGTCGGCAGTATCAAATATGGCCTGCAGAACGAGCCCGGCACCGAGATGGGTCCACTGATCACGGCCCAGCATCGCGACCGCGTGGCCGGTTTCGTCGAACGGGCCATTGCCCAACCGCACATTCGCCTGATCACTGGAGGCAAGGCCGTCGACGGCAACGGCTTCTTCTTCGAACCAACCGTGCTGGCCGACGCCCAGCAGGACGATGAAATCGTCCGTCGGGAGGTTTTCGGCCCGGTGGTGTCCGTCACGTCATTCGTCGACGAAGCACAGGTCCTGGCTTGGGCGAACGATTCGGACTACGGCCTGGCCTCATCGGTGTGGACCGCTGACATCGGTCGCGCCCATCGCCTGTCGGCACGTTTGCAGTACGGCTGCACTTGGGTGAACACCCATTTCATGCTGGTCAGCGAAATGCCCCATGGCGGTCAGAAACGTTCCGGTTATGGCAAGGACATGTCCATGTATGGGCTGGAGGATTACACGGTGGTGCGGCATGTGATGTTCAAGCATTGAGTCGACGCCAATTGAAGGTACACCACGACCAACGGGTCGTACTGGTCGTGGTGAAGCGTATCTAGTCACCGTTCAAAACCGCGAAACACTGCGCATCGCATCCACCAGGTAACGCATGGCGATCCGGTCGTTTTCCGACAGCTCCCGATAACGTTCGACCAGCCTCAGTTCTTCCAGGCTGAGTCGTCGTGTCCTGCGCCCATTGGTCAGGCCTGGAAAGATCCCCAGCATTTGGGTAATGCCCTGTATTTTCGTCATGAACGTTGTCCTTCTGTACGTCGATTTGGCCTGATAGCGCCCCGTGATTCGGGGGTTGAAGCGTCTGTCCACGCTAAGAATAGGGAGGATTCGAAGCGTGAGAAGAGAGTTTTAGAGTAATTAGTCAAAAAAATCAGAAATCCTCCGAAAAAAAGAAATATCTGTAAGAAAGTTTGACCAAACCACGCTTTTCCTTTCTCTCCCGCCCAGCAATTCCCCTATGATTTTGCGCCTCGGTGAACCGATCCAGCTCCCAGGCATCTGTTCTTACGTTCGTCGCGTTTGGCCAAAGGCATGTCCGAACTCCCTTATCAATTGCCGCGGCCAGGATCGGCTCGGGATTGTTTCGAGAAAAGGTTGTATTTATGCACCGCAGGAATCTGCTAAAGGCCTCTATGGCCTTCGCCGCCTACACCGGGCTTTCAGCCTCTGGACTCATGGCTGCACGAGCCTGGGCGGCCGATCAGGCGGCCGACGGCGAAGCCCGGCCCTTCGATTTCAACGGGCTGAAAGACCAGGCCCGGAAATTGGCCGCTAGCCGCTACGTCGACACCAAGCAAGTCTTGCCGCCGACCTTGGCCCAGATGTCGCCCCTGCAATTCAATGCCATCCGGTACGACGCCAACCATTCGTTGTGGAATGCGCTGGACGGTCAACTGGACGTGCAGTTCTTCCATGTCGGCATGGGCTTCAAGCAACCGGTGCGCATGTACAGCGTCGATCCGAAGACCCGCATGGCCCGCGAGGTGCATTTCCGCCCGGAGCTGTTCAATTACGAAAAGACCACGGTCAACACCTCGCAACTGACCGGTGACCTGGGCTTCGCCGGGTTCCGGGCATTCAAGGCTCCAGAGCTGGATCGGCACGATATCGTTTCATTCCTGGGCGCCAGCTATTTCCGCGCCGTGGATGAGAGCGGACAGTACGGGTTGTCAGCCCGCGGCCTGGCCATCGACACCTACGCAAAGAAACGCGAGGAATTCCCGGACTTCACCAAATTCTGGTTCGAAACCCCGGACAAGAACAGCACGCGTTTTGTGGTCTACGCCCTGCTCGACTCGCCCAGCGCCACGGGTGCCTATCGGTTTGATATCGATTGCCAGCCGACCCGGGTCGTCATGGAAATCGACGCCCATGTCAACGCCCGCACCGCCATCGAGCAACTGGGCATCGCGCCGATGACCAGCATGTTCAGCTGCGGCACGGTCGAGCGACGCATGTGCGACACCATCCACCCGCAGATCCACGATTCCGACCGGTTGGCCATGTGGCGCGGCAACGGCGAATGGGTCTGCCGTCCGCTGAACAACCCCGCCACCCTGCAATTCAACGCCTTCGCCGACAATAACCCGAAAGGCTTTGGCCTGGTGCAGACCGATCATGACTTCGACAGCTACCAGGACACCGTGGACTGGTACAGCAAACGCCCAAGCCTGTGGGTCGAGCCCACCACGGCCTGGGGTGAAGGTTCTATCGATCTGCTGGAAATTCCCACCACCGGCGAAACCCTCGACAACATCGTTGCCTTCTGGACGCCGAAGAAACCAGTCGCTGCCGGCGATTCGCTGAACTATGGCTACAAGCTCTATTGGAGCGCGCTGCCACCGGTGAGCACTGAGCTGGCGCGTGTGGACGCTACACGTTCTGGCATGGGCGGCTTCATCGAAGGTTGGGCGCCCGGCGAGCATTATCCAACCGTCTGGGCACGACGTTTCGCCGTGGACTTCACCGGCGGCGGCATCGATCAATTGCCTCCGGGCACTGGCATCGAACCGGTGGTGACCTGCTCCCATGGCGAAGTGAAGGACTTCAACGTGTTGGTGCTGGATGCGATCAAGGGCTACCGCATCACCTTCGACTGGTACCCGACCGACGACCGCGTGGATCCTGTAGAAATGCGCCTGTTTATCCGCACCAAAGACCGGACCCTGAGCGAAACCTGGTTGTACCAGTATTTCCCGCCAGCCCCGGATAAACGTAAATACCCTTAAGCACGCAAGCACTGCACCTCAGATAAACAAAAGCCCCGGCCAGACCAACCGGGGCTTTTGTCTTATCGAGCACTCAGTCGCGCAAATCCGACTCGTGGATCGGCTGGTCCCGATGCGTCGCTCGCTGGTACTGCGCCGGCCAGGTGGCTTTGCGTCCACCCAGGTCATCATCGGCATGCAGCGCCCAATAGGGATCGCGCAACAATTCGCGGGCCAGGAAGATGATATCGGCCTGGCAAGTGCGCAGGATGTGTTCGGCCTGGGCCGGTTCGGTAATCATGCCCACGGTACCGGTAGCGATTTCCGACTCCTTGCGCACCCGCTCGGCGAAGCGCGTCTGGTAGCCAGGGCCGGTGGGAATTTCCGCGTTCGCCGCGGTACCGCCCGACGACACGTCGATCAGGTCCACCCCCAATATTCTGAAGCGCCGCGCCAGTTCGACGGTTTCATCCGGGTTCCAACCGTCTTCCACCCAATCGGTGGCGGAGACGCGGACGAACACCGGAAGTTCTTCAGGCCATACGGCCCGGACCGCTTCGGTGACTTGCAGCACCAGCCGGATGCGATTCTCGAAAGATCCGCCATATTGATCTCGGCGCTGGTTGCTCAAGGGCGACAGGAACTGATGCAGCAAATAACCATGGGCAGCGTGGACCTCGACGACCTTGAAACCAGCCGTCAGGGCGCGTTTGGCCGCGTCCACGAACGCCTGGATGACATCGGCGATTTGCCCTTCATCCAGCTGGGTCGGTGGGGTGTGCTGCGGATCGAAGGCAATAGGCGATGGGCCAACCGGAACCCAGCCACCCTCCTCGGGCTTGACGCTGCCATGCTTGCCCAACCAGGGTCGCCAGGTACTGGCCTTGCGGCCAGCGTGGGCCAGTTGGATGCCCGGCACCGCACCTTGGGCGGTGATGAAACGAGTGATGCGTTGCAAGGGTTCGATCTGTTCGTCGTTCCACAACCCCAAGTCCTGGGCGGTGATACGGCCGTCGGCGGTGACGGCGGTAGCTTCGGTGAACACCAGGCCGGCGCCGCCCACGGCGCGGCTGCCGAGGTGCACCAGATGCCAGTCATTGGCCAAGCCATCGGCGCTCGAATACTGGCACATCGGCGATACCGCGATGCGATTGGGCAGGGTCAATTGGCGAAGGGTATAGGGTTCCAGCAGCAGACTCATGGGGCACCTCTCGAATCAGTGGGCAGGCTCCAGGGTTCTGTTTGAAAAGTCGACGAGTGACAAAGGATGCAACACCCGCCCCCGCGGGCAAAAAATTCGACAAGACGTCACAAGGGCTATCAAGCAGTGCTTAGAGACTAGTCGACAACCGGGGGTGAGGGAGGGTTCCGGGGTAAAAACAAGAGAACCACGCGTCAGCCAGTGTTGCCTACCGCGGCTCGATATGGGCAATCATCAGTTGCACCGTTTCCTGGCCGCGGAATTCGTTGAGGTCGAGCTTGTAGGCCAGCTCCACCCAGCGCACGGTAGGGTTGGGCCAGATCTCGCGGTCGATACCGAAGGCAATGCCATCGAGCTTCACCGAACCGCACTCAGTCTTGAGCACGACCTTCAGGTGCCGTTCGCCCACCACGCGCTGCTCGACCAACTGGAACACGCCATGAAACATCGGCTCCGGGAAATGCTGGCCCCAGGGACCGGCATGGCGCAGTGCCCGGGCCAGTTCCAGGTGGAACTCTTCCACCGCGAGGGTGCCGTCCGACAGGAGCCTTCCGGTCAAGTCTTCTTCGCGCAGTTGCCTACGTACTTCAGCGTCAAAAGCCTCGGCGAACAAGGGAAAGTTCGCCTCGGGCAGCGTCAGTCCCGCCGCCATGGCATGACCGCCGTACTTGCTGATCAGCGTCGGATGCTGCGCCGCGACGACGCTCAGCGCATCGCGAATGTGAAAGCCCGGCACCGAGCGACCCGAGCCCTTGAGCAGGCCATCCCCGGCATCGGCGAAGGCAATGGTCGGACGGAAATAACGCTCTTTCATGCGCGACGCGAGGATACCGATGACGCCTTGGTGCCATTGGGGGTCGAACAGGCACAAGCCGAACGGCATCGATTCCACCGGCAGGTCCTTGAGCTGGGCCAACGCTTCGCGCTGCATGCCCTGTTCGATGGACTTGCGGTCCTGGTTCATGCCATCCAGTTGCGCCGCCATGTCCCGCGCCAGCGCCGGGTCGTCGGTGAGCAGGCATTCGATACCCAGGCTCATGTCATCGAGTCGCCCCGCCGCGTTCAACCGCGGGCCGAGAATGAAACCCAGGTCCGTGGAAGTAATTCGCGAAGAGTCGCGCTTAGCCACTTCCAGGATGGCCTTGATCCCTGGGCGGGCGCGCCCGGCGCGAATACGTTCGAGGCCCTGATGCACCAGGATCCGGTTGTTGGCGTCCAGGGGCACCACGTCGGCGACGCTCCCCAACGCCACCAGATCCAACAGCTCGCCAATGTTCGGCTGAGGTGTGCTGGCGTACCAGCCCAGGCTGCGCAGGCGAGCCCGCAGAGCCATCAATACATAAAAAATCACCCCGACGCCTGCCAATGCCTTGCTCGGGAATTGGCAACCGGGTTGGTTCGGGTTGACGATGGCATCGGCCGCTGGCAATTCGAGACCCGGCAAGTGGTGGTCGGTCACCAGCACCTTGAGGCCCGCCGCTTTAGCCGCCGCCACGCCTTCCACGCTGGAGATGCCGTTGTCCACGGTGATCAACAACTGCGGCTCGCGTGTCAGGGCGACTTCGACGATTTCCGGCGTCAATCCATAGCCATACTCAAAGCGATTGGGCACGAGATAATCGACATGGGCCGCACCGAGCAGGCGCAGCCCGAGCATGCCCACCGTGCTGGCCGTCGCGCCATCGGCGTCGAAGTCCCCGACAATCAGGATGCGCTGGCGTTGCTCGAGCGCTACCACCAGCAGATCCACCGCGGCATCGATCCCCTTGAGCTGCTGATAAGGAATCAGGCGCGCCAGGCTCTTGTCCAGCTCAGCCTCGGACTGCACGCCACGGGCGGCGTACAGACGGGTCAACAAGGGCGGCAGGTCGCCAAGAAATGGCAGGGTGTCGGGCAGTTGGCGGGGTTCTATGCGCATGGGGTGACGGACATTTCTCTATTTTTTCGGGATCTTGGATTGTGGCGAGGGGGCAAGCCCCCTCGCCACAATGAAATTCACTCACTACCGCATCAATGGCTCAACCGCGCTCGCCCGACAGCCACTGCAGCTGGACTTCATGCTGGCCACGGTCGTCGGTCACGAAAATCGTCCCTTCGCTGATCATCACGTCCCACTTGATGACGCGGGGCATGTCCTTGGCCAGGGTTTCAAGAACCTCCTGGGGGACGGCGGCGATGTTCACGTTCTTCAGGTTTTTCACCGCGGGGATCACCTTGCCTTCCCAGACCCGCAGGCTGCCGTAGGCCAGCAGGCTGGTACGCTCGGTACGACGCGAACACCAGGTCAGGCGATCGGCATCCGGCTGGCCGACTTCGATCCAATGCAAGACACGGTCATCCAGACTTTTTTCCCACAGCGCAGGTTCATCGACGTCCGACAGACCACGCCCAAACGCCAGCAGCTCGTTGTACCAGAACGCATAGGCCAACAGGCGCACGGTCATACGCTCTTCGGTTTCCGAAGGGTGGCGGGCGATGGTCTGCTTCACACTTTCGTACACACTGCGGTCGAGGTCGGTGAGGTTCAGTTCAAACTTATAGGTCGTGGACGGCTGGGCCATGAACGGGCTTCTTGATACGAGGAAAGGCGGCAAGTCTAACCGATGAGACGGGCAATCCACGAATTGCCGACCATCAACCTGCGGCGACTGGCCTTGGCCTATGATAAAACCCTCTATTCGTTCTGCCTTTGTCCTACAGGATTCGTCATGTCGCTTACTGCCAAACCTCTTGCCGGCGTCAAGGTCATCGAACTCGGCACCTTGATCGCCGGCCCCTTTGCCTCGCGAATCTGCGGTGAATTCGGTGCCGAGGTGATCAAGGTCGAATCGCCCGATGGCGGCGATCCGCTGCGCAAGTGGCGCAAATTGTATGAAGGCACGTCCCTTTGGTGGTTCGTCCAGGCCCGCAACAAAAAGTCGCTGACCCTGAACCTCAAGCACCCGGAGGGTTTGGCTGTCCTGAAAAAACTGATCGGCGAAGCGGACATACTGATCGAGAATTTCCGTCCCGGGGTGCTGGAAAAGCTAGGCCTGGGCTGGGATGTACTGCATGCGCTGAACCCGAAACTGGTCATGGTACGGCTCTCAGGCTTCGGCCAGACCGGCCCGATGAAGGACCAACCCGGCTTTGGCGCCGTCGGCGAGTCGATGGGTGGCCTGCGCTACATCACCGGTTTCGAGGACCGCCCGCCAGTGCGCACCGGGATTTCCATCGGCGACTCGATTGCCGCGCTGTGGGGAGTGATTGGCGCGCTGATGGCCTTGCGGCATCGGGAGGTCAATGGCGGAACCGGACAAGTGGTGGATGTGGCGTTATACGAAGCGATATTCGCCATGATGGAAAGCATGGTGCCGGAGTTCGATGTGTTCGGGTTCATCCGCGAACGCACCGGCAATATCATGCCCGGCATCACACCTTCATCCATCCACACCAGCGCCGACGGCAAGCATGTGCAAATCGGCGCAAACGGTGACGCGATCTTCAAGCGCTTCATGCAAATCATTGGACGCGACGACCTCGCCAACGACCCGCAGCTGGCCAGCAACGACGGACGTGACAGTCGCCGGGACGAGCTCTATGGGGTCATTGATCGCTGGGTCAACTCGTTGCCACTGGATGCCGTCATCGAGCAACTGAACCAGGCGGGCGTACCGGCCAGCCGGATTTTCAGCGCCGAGGACATGTTCAGCGACCCGCAATTCCTCGCCCGTGAAATGTTCTTGCAGGCCAAGCTGCCCGACGGCAAGGCATTCAAGATGCCTGGCATCGTACCGAAACTTTCCGACACACCAGGCACATCCGAGTGGGTCGGGCCGGCGCTCGGGGAACATACCGCAGAGGTGCTCGACGAGCTTGGCTACGATGCACAACACATCGCCCGATTGCGTACCGAGGGAGCCATCTGAGCTTGCGCGTGCATGAGCTCCGCCCATAAACACCGGGCAAAAAGAAACCCCGAGAAGTGGGGAGACAACTCGGGGTTAAACGTGACCCTTCAAGGTCCGTGCAACAAGCGACAAGCACCGGAGCACAATGCTTGCTCTTGTTGGTAAAAGGTCTGACTCACGGGGACGTAGGAAGGTTCCCTCAGACATCAATTCGCAACAGCCATGACCTTGTCCTGGGCCACATTACGCAACGCCGCAATCACACAAGGCTCCAGGCGCCCCTCGGCAATCAGCACATCGCGATGCAGGCCGTCGACCACGTCGGTCAATTGGCGCTTGTCGGCCAGCTGGGCCTGATTGAACGCGTGCTCGACCATGATAGCGCCCGCCGGGTTTCTCAACGTCACCAGGCATTCACGAGGGCCGGAGGGAGTGAGCGTGACCTGATACGGACTCAAGGCTTCATTCAGCAAGAGGCTGATACTTTCCATTCGATCAC
Organism: Pseudomonas marvdashtae; assembly: GCF_014268655.2. Classification (NCBI taxonomy): domain Bacteria; kingdom Pseudomonadati; phylum Pseudomonadota; class Gammaproteobacteria; order Pseudomonadales; family Pseudomonadaceae; genus Pseudomonas; species Pseudomonas marvdashtae. The sequence goes on along the minus strand of NZ_JABWQX020000002.1, from coordinate 528,244 downwards.
CCTTCAATAATCCGAAAAAAACAACTGCACAGTAAGTGACCGTGGGCTGCGGCAGAAAGTTCGCCTGCGCAACGAACCGACACGCCTGCGCCCTGTTCAACCGAGGATGCGCGTCCAATGTGACAGACAAACAACAACCATGGCTATTCGGTTAATCAAGCCAGGAACCGGTTGGAACGGCTTCTTCGAGGCCGGACATCAACCCACCCTCCCAGCAGACCGCGTAATTGGCCATCACTGCCATAAAACGGCACCGACCAGTGGTAGATATCCCTCAGTCCATTGCTGAACATCAGCTGACGATCTACGAATCTCGGCTGACGGGTCAGCAGTTGTTCCATCAATTCCCCATGCAACAGTTCGGCAGTCGCCAGTGGAAACGCCGCGGAGTCCGTCAGGCGTGTGCCGCGCAATGTTTCGAAGCGAGTCGCGAGCTGGTCTTCATAACTTTTATTGCACATGATCAGGCGGCCCTCAAGATCACGGATGAAGATCGGATCGGGAATGGCGTTCATCAACGTTCGCTGGAACGCCAACTGGTCTTTGAGGACAGCCTCGGCCTTCAGGCGCTGGTCGATCTGGGCTTGCAAGCGGCGGTTCCATAGCAACGAGAACAGGCCGAACACCCCGACCACGGCCACGCACCAATAGTCCCACTGGGCGATGCGCAGCGAGGATGAAGGCGCTTGCGGGGAAACCGAGCCCGCCAGCCACTTGGAGCGCAGCGCGCGCATGTCTTCTGCCGGAAAAGCTTCCAGGGCCTTGTTCAGAATACCCAGCAACGGCCGCAGTTCCTGACGAACAGCCAGATAATCCGGCTCCCACCGGTTTTCCAGATTGCCGCCTACTTGCAAGTGCCCTGCGGGATAAAAGTGCGCACCGGTTTCATTTTCGATGGTGGCATAGGCTTCCCGGCTTTCGACCAAGGCTCGTGCCTCGCCATAGGTCTTGACTGTACGCAACTCGATAGCCGGATAATCGCGCCTGATTTCCGTTTCTAATGCATGCCGTGCCGGCAATACCAGAATCCTGCCGTTGAGCTGGCTCAGCGAATGGAGTAACGGTTCCCCAAAACGACTGACAAATACCCAACCGGACCCTCCAAATGCATGACTGAAACTCAGAAACTCCCTGCGCTCGTCGTTCATCACCAGGGTCGTCGTCAAGTCCGCTTCGCCATTTTGCAACATCGTCATCAATTGATCGGGGGAGAACGATTCCCGATGGACGAACTCCAGCCCGGTCATGTCCTGGATGCGCCGGAGAATGTCGTCGGTGAGTCCATTCCACCGTCCATGCTCATCCTTGAACAGATACAGCGGGAACTGCATCGAGGCAACAACGACACGTGGATTATCCCTGATCCATTTCAGTTCATCGGCGTCGAGCGCCAGCCGCCCTCCTGACTCGAACGGTGATTGCCCGGAAGCCGCCAGTTGGGCGCTTGCACACTGCGCCCAATAGGCCAGCGTGAAAACCATCATCCAGCTCAGTGCTGGTTTGCATCGGATAAAGAACAACATCTGCATTTCCTTCGAGATGACTCGCCCCTCCCTCCAAGGCGAAAACCCGGCCAGTTTGGCATGCAGAAACAAGAAAGCCCGTCAGGAGACGGGCTTCAAAATGTGACAGCTTGCGGACGTCAGAGAGGCTTGCCGCGGTTACCATGCTGACTGACAAAGGCCTGCACGGCTTTCAAGTCATTGGGCAATACGGTGCACCGCTCTTTTCGCTCAAACAAATCAGAAAGATGTGCAGGCAGTTCAAGCGCTTTTCCTACGCCAGCTTTCTCCACAGCTTCGGGAAACTTGACCGGGTGAGCGGTGCCAAGGATAACCATGGGGATGTCCAGGCTACGACGGCATTCACGGGCGGCCCTTACGCCAATCGCCGTGTGCGGATCGAGCAATTCGCCGCTCTGTTCGAACACTTCGGCGATGGTTTCGCAGGTCTGCGCATCGTCCACCGCCAGGGAGTCGAACAACTTGCGGGCTTCGGTCCAGCGTTCGGCCTCGACGCTGAAACCACCGCCCTGGCGGAAGCTGTCCATCAAGCCGGCAATCGCCGCGCCATTGCGACCGTGCAGGTCGAACAGCAAGCGCTCGAAGTTCGACGACACCATGATGTCCATCGAAGGCGACAACGTGGCGTGCAGGGTTTCCTTGACGTACTGGTTGCCGCTCATGAAGCGGTGCAGGATGTCGTTGCGGTTGGTGGCGACGATCAACTGGTTGATCGGCAGGCCCATGTTGCGCGCCAGATACCCGGCGAAGATGTCGCCGAAGTTGCCGGTGGGCACCGAGAACGACACCGAACGGGCCGGGCCGCCCAGCTGCAGGGCCGCGTGGAAGTAATAGACGATCTGGGCCATGATCCGCGCCCAGTTGATCGAGTTCACCGCCACCAGCCGGGTGCCCTTGAGGAAGCCCTGGTCGGCGAAGCTGGCCTTGACCATTTCCTGGCAGTCATCGAAGTTGCCTTCGATAGCGATATTGTGGATGTTCTCGCCAAAGATCGTCGTCATCTGCCGACGCTGCACTTCCGAGACGCGGTTGTGCGGGTGCAGGATGAAGATATCGACGTTCTCGCAATGCTTGCAGCCTTCGATGGCGGCCGAACCGGTATCACCGGAGGTCGCACCGACAATGACCACGCGCTCGCCACGCTTTTGCAGCACGTAATCGAGCAAGCGACCGAGCAATTGCAGGGCAAAATCCTTGAAGGCCAGGGTCGGGCCGTGGAACAGCTCCATCACCCATTCGTTACCGTTGAGCTGGCGAAGCGGGGCGATAGCGTTGTGGGAAAAAACCCCGTAGGTCTCTTCGAGGATCTTCTTGAAATCGGCGTCTGGGATGCTGCCAGTGACGAAGGGGCGCATCACGCGGAAGGCCAGTTCGTGGTACGGCAGGCCGGCCCAGGAGGCGATTTCTTCCTGAGTGAAACGCGGTAGGTTTTCCGGCACGTAGAGGCCGCCGTCCGTGGCCAGGCCGGCCAGCAGGACATCTTCAAAATTCAGGGCCGGTGCCTGGCCGCGGGTGCTGATATAGCGCATAGGGGCAAACCTTCGGTTTGAGCTTCGAGCTTCAAGCTTCAAGCTACAAGTTAAAAGCAGCCGGGCTTTTACTTGTAGCTTGCAGCTCATGGCTTGGAGCTGTATTGATTTAACTTGCAGCTTTTAGCTCGGAGCTTGCAGCTGCTTCAATTCAAATGCTCGACGCGGATACGGACCACCGGGCCAACCACGCCCTGCAAGGCTTCCAATGCGGCAATCGCATCGTTGATGCGCTGCTCGACCACGCGGTGGGTCAGCAAGATCATTGGCACCAGGCCGTCGTGTTCTTCGACCTCCTTTTGCATGATCGACTCGATGTTGATGCCACGCTCCGAGAGAATGCTCGCCACCTGGGCCAATACGCCCGGATGGTCCTTGGCCTGGATGCGCAAGTAGTAGGCACTTTCGCAAGCGTCGATCGGAAGAATCGGATGTGCCGACAGCGAGTCCGGCTGGAAGGCCAGGTGTGGCACGCGGTTTTCCGGATCAGAGGTCATGGCGCGAACCACGTCCACCAGGTCGGCGATCACTGAAGACGCGGTCGGCTCCATGCCGGCACCGGCGCCATAGAACAGCGTCGAGCCGGAGGCATCGCCATTGACCATCACCGCGTTCATCACGCCGTTGACATTGGCGATCAGGCGGTCAGCCGGAATCAACGTCGGGTGCACTCGCAATTCGATGCCGCTGGCGGTGCTGCGCGCCACGCCCAGGTGTTTGATGCGGTAGCCCAGGGCTTCGGCATAGTTCACGTCGGCAGTGGTCAGCTTGGTGATGCCTTCGGTGTAGGCCTTGTCGAACTGCAGCGGGATACCAAAGGCGATAGACGCCAGGATCGTCAGCTTGTGCGCCGCGTCGATACCTTCCACATCGAAGGTTGGATCAGCCTCGGCATAACCCAGGGCCTGGGCCTCGGTGAGCACGTCCTCGAAGGTGCGCCCTTTCTCGCGCATCTCGGTGAGGATGAAGTTGCCGGTGCCGTTGATGATCCCCGCGACCCAGTTGATGCGGTTGGCCGACAGCCCCTCGCGAATCGCCTTGATCACCGGGATGCCACCGGCCACGGCGGCTTCGAACGCCACGATTACGCCTTTCTCACGCGCCTTGGCGAAAATTTCATTACCGTGAACGGCGATAAGCGCCTTGTTCGCGGTGACCACATGCTTGCCATTCTCGATGGCCTTGAGTACCAGCTCTCGGGCAACGGTATAGCCGCCCATCAGCTCTATCACGATGTCGATCTCAGGGTTCGTGGCCACTTCGAAGACATCGTTGGTAATCGCAATACCGGTCGTCTGGAACTGAGGCTTTGGCGTGCGCATGGCAATTTGTGCCACTTCGATTCCACGCCCGGCACGACGAGCAATTTCCTCGGCGTTGCGCTGAAGTACGTTGAAGGTGCCGCCACCGACGGTACCTAACCCACAGATGCCTACTTTGACCGGATTCACTCTTGACTCCCCATGAAACGGCCGACGCAAGGTCGGCCGTGAAATACAGCCGCGCAGCTACGCGACTTAGTGTTTAACGGCCCAGCGAAAGTTTTCGCCGAGCCGTGATCTTCAGAAGCACGCGGCCCATGATCATTTCGCCTCAAGGGCCAGTTTGGCGACTTGCGGCGCCGGCTGGTAGCCCGGAATCACCTGACCGTCCGCCAAAACGATGGCCGGCGTACCGTTCACGCCGATGGACTGGCCCAGCGCGAATTGCTTGGAAACCGGGTTCTCGCACTTGGCGGCCTTGATTTCCTTGCCATCGACCATTTTATCCATGGCCGCTTTTTTGTCCTTCGAGCACCAGACCGCCTGCAGTTGCTCATCACCTGGCGACCCCAGGCCCTGGCGCGGGAACGCCACATAACGCACTTCAATGCCGCGCTTGTTCAGCTCCGGCACTTCGGCGTGCAGCTTGTGGCAATACGGGCAGGTGGTATCGGTGAAGACGGTAATGTGGGACTTGGTTTCGCCGACCGCCGGATAGACCACGGTTTCGGCAACCGGAATGCCGTTGATCAGCTTGGAAACGCCCTGGCGTTCGGTGATCTCGGTGAGATTGACCGGCTTGCCGCCCTTGAGCGCGAACAGGTTGCCCTGGACGATGTACTGGCCATCGGCGCTGGCATACAGCACGCGGCTGCCCTGGAGCTTGACTTCATAAAGGCCGGACATGGGGCTGGCAGTGATGGCTTCGATCGGCACTTCAAGCTCAAGGTTGGCCAGGCTCTTGCGGATAGCCTGGTCAGCCGCGTCGTCGGCGAAAGCAAAGGTGCTGGCCAACGCAATGGCGGCGGCTGTAAACAACTGGATCAAACGCATGGGGACTCCTGAGGCGGACAAATGGGACGGGGAAACGCCGACCCGCAGATCCGGGTTCCAGCCGCCCACTGTGCAAACCGGCAAAGCCTACCACATAAGGCCCGCGGGGCCGAATGCAGCTGTCGCAAGAGAAAACACAACGGACCAGGATCAATAGCCGTGGCGAGGGCGGTACGCCACTCAGCCGCGTGGATGATGCTTGGCATGCAGATCCTGCAACCGCGCCCGGGCGACGTGGGTGTAAATCTGAGTAGTGGACAGATCGCTATGACCGAGCAGCATCTGCACTACCCGCAGGTCGGCGCCGTGATTGAGCAGGTGCGTGGCAAAGGCATGGCGCAAGGTGTGGGGAGAGAGGGATTTGTTGATCCCGGCCACCTTGGCCTGGTGCTTGATACGATGCCAAAACGTCTGGCGAGTCATTTGCTCGCCGCGCAGGCTGGGAAACAGCACATCGCTGGGACGTCCGCCCAGCAGTTCATGACGGGCATCACGCATGTAGCGCTCGACCCAGACAATCGCTTCCTCGCCCATCGGCACCAGCCGCTCCTTGCTGCCCTTGCCCATGACCCGCAACACGCCCTGGCGCAGATTCACTTGCTCCAAGGTCAGGCTGATCAATTCGGTGACGCGCAGGCCGCAGGCATACAGGACTTCCAACATTGCCCGGTCGCGTTGACCGATGGCTTCGCCGAGGTCGGGCGCCGCCAGCAGCGCCTCCACATCGGCTTCCGACAGGGATTTGGGCAGCGGACGCCCCAGTTGCGGCATTTCCACGCGCAAGGTCGGGTCTACCGCAATCAGTTTTTCCCGCAGCAGATAGCGATAAAAGCCACGCAGACCGGAGAGAAACCGCGCGGTCGAGCGGGGCTTGTAGTTCTGCTCCAGGCGCCACGCCAGATGATCGAGGATCAACTCCCGCCCGGCATTGGCCAATTCCAGGTTCTTTTCCTGCAACCAACCGTTGAACAATGCCAGGTCGCTGCGATAGGCCTGCCGCGTGTTGTCGGACAGGCCCTTCTCCAGCCACAGGGCATCGAGAAACTGGTCTATCAATGGATGATCAATGGCAGGCATAAAAACTCATACTGGATGCAGGTGTAAACGGCATCGAAACGGAGAACGAAGACAGGCAGGGTGCTCAAAGAGCAAATCACAGGCAACAAAAAAGCAGCCCGCAGGCTGCTTTTTTTTGCATCGGAAGCTGGACTTAAGCCAGTTTTTCCTTGATGCGAGCTGCTTTACCGGACAGGTCACGCAGGTAGTACAGCTTGGCTTTACGCACGTCACCACGGCGTTTCACGGCCATGCTGTCGATTTGCGGGCTGTAGGTCTGGAAAGTACGCTCTACGCCAACACCGTTGGAGATTTTACGAACGGTGAATGCACTGTTTACGCCGCGGTTACGCTTGGCGATAACAACGCCTTCGAACGCTTGCAGACGCGAACGGTCGCCTTCCTTCACTTTCACCTGAACGACAATGGTGTCGCCCGGGGCAAAGGTAGGGATCTCTTTGGTCATCTGCTCTGCTTCGAGTGCAAGGATGATTTTGTTAGTCATGCTGTGCTCCTAAGGCAAGTCATCGGACTTACCATCGATACGTTGTTAACTATCGTCCCGCTCGCGGATGTATTCCTCGAGCAGCTTCTTCTCTTCTCCAGAAAGCGAGCGGCTTTCCAGAAGATCGGCGCGTCGTTCATAGGTCCGACCAAGGGACTGCTGTAAACGCCAACGCCGGATGTGCGCGTGGTTGCCACTTAGCAACACGTCGGGAACACGCTGATCCGCATACACCTCCGGTCGGGTGTAGTGCGGGCAATCCAGCAGACCATCCGTAAAGGAATCTTCCTCAGCGGAATCCGCATGCCCTAAAGCTCCAGGCAGCAGTCGTGTAACCGCATCGATCAGCACCATTGCCGGCAGCTCGCCGCCAGACAGTACATAGTCGCCAATCGACCACTCTTCATCGACATGAGCTTCAATGAAACGCTCGTCAATGCCTTCATAACGGCCGGCAATCAGGATCAATGCATCCGAATTCGCCAGCTCGCGTACCGCCGACTGAGTCAGCTGGCGGCCTTGGGGCGACAGGTAGATCACCTTCGCACCCTCCCCGGCTGCTGTCCTGGCCTGAACCAGCGCATCTTCCAGGGGCTTGATCTTCATCACCATGCCCGGACCACCGCCAAACGGGCGATCGTCCACAGTGTGATGTCGATCCGTGGTGTAGTCCCGCGGATTCCAACAGGTGAGCTGCAACAGCTCCTGTTTCACCGCGCGGCTGGTTATGCCGTACTCGCTGATGGCGGAAAACATCTCGGGAAACAATGTGATGACTTCAACGCGCAAATTAGCCACGTCTAGAAATCCGCATCCCATTCCACCTTCATCTCGCCTGCGGCAAGGTCGACGGCCAACACGCATTGCTCGGTATAGGGCAACAGGCGTTCGCGATCATCCAGGCTGCCGACGCAAGGCTTGACCACCATGACATCGTTCGAACCGGTCTCGAGCAGGTGATCGATTTTCCCGAGCAATTGCCCGAGGTGGTCGATGACCTTCAGACCCACCAGCTGGTACCAGTAGTACTCGCCGTCGGTCAGTTCAGGGAACAGGTTGCGCGGCACGCAGATCTCATAACCGGCCAGAAGACGCGCTTCTTCACGATCATCGAGATCCTTGAGCTTGGCGACCAGGAACTTGTCGTTCCCACGTCCGCTGACCAGCTCCACCTGTTTCACGCTACCTTCGCGCTTGAGCGTCCAGGTTTTGTACTCCAACAGGTTCTTGATCGGATCAGTAAAGGAATACACCTTCACTTCGCCGCGAACGCCATGAACAGAATAGATCTTGCCGACAACGATCAAATCATCAGCATCTTTTGGCGTCGCGTTCATATTGCTCAGGCCGCAGCCTTAGCCGTTTCCTTCAACAACTGAGCAACGCGCTCAGAAGGTTGTGCACCAACGCTCAGCCAGTAGGCTACGCGCTCTTGGTTCACGGACAGACGAACTTCCTGGCCACGGGCAACAGGGTTGAAGAAACCAACCTGTTCCTTGTGCGAACCGTCACGCGGGTTGCGGCTGTCGGTTACGGTCAGGTGGTAAAACGGGCGCTTTTTGGAGCCGCCAAGGGCAAGACGGATTGTTAGCATGTGAACATCGTTCCTGTAGTCGGTGCTGCAAATCTAAATGCACAGCGGGCATAGGTGCCCGAAAGGCCGCATATTCTAAGGAATATCCGGACTTTTGCAAATGACTTTTTCCGGCGCCTATCAGCGTGCCGTTCAGATCTGCCATGAAGCCGTCGTTGAAAACAGCTGGTCAGCCCCCGCCGAAGCGAGCGGGCTGGAGATCCCACGTCCCCGTGGGCAGCGCCGGCATGACTGCCGACGCCAGGATTCTTTACATTTTCGGCATGCCGCCGCCGGGCAACATACCGCCCATGCCGCGCATCATCTTGGCCATTCCGCCCTTGGCGGAGAATTTCTTCATCATCTTCTGCATCTGCTTGTGCTGCTTGATCAAGCGACCGATGTCCTGCACCTGGGTGCCGGAACCCATGGCGATCCGACGCTTGCGCGAGCCGCTGATCAGATCAGGGTCGCGGCGCTCGGCCGGAGTCATGGAGTTGATGATGGCTTCCATCTGCTTGAACTGCTTTTCAGCCGCGCCCTGGGCATTGCCCATCTGCGCCAGGTTCACGCCACCGATGTTCGGCAGTTTGTCCATGAGGCCGCCAAGGCCGCCCATGTTCTTCATTTGTTGCAACTGGTCGCGGAAGTCTTCGAGGTCGAAGCCCTTGCCCTTCTTCAGTTTCTTGGCCAGTTTATCGGCCTTGTCCTTGTCGAGGGTCTGTTCGGCCTGCTCGATCAGGCTGAGCACGTCGCCCATGCCGAGGATACGCGAAGCGATACGCTCGGGGTGGAACGGTTCGAGCGCTTCGCTCTTCTCGCCCATGCCAATGAACTTGATCGGCTTGCCGGTGATGGCCCGCACCGACAGCGCGGCACCGCCACGGGCGTCGCCGTCGACCTTGGTCAGGATCACGCCAGTCAGTGGCAGCGCGTCACCGAAGGCCTTGGCGGTGTTGGCCGCATCCTGGCCGGTCATGGCATCGACCACGAACAGGGTTTCCACCGGATTGATCGCGGCATGCAGCGCCTTGATCTCGCCCATCATCTCTTCATCGATGTGCAGGCGACCGGCGGTATCGACGATGACCACGTCGATGAATTTCAGTTTTGCTTCTTTAATGGCCGCCTGGGCGATGTCCACCGGCTTCTGGCTCAGGTCGGACGGAAAGAACGTCACGCCGATCTCGTTGGCCAGGGTCTCCAGCTGCTTGATCGCCGCCGGACGGTAGATGTCCGCCGACACGACCATTACCGACTTCTTCTTGCGCTCTTTAAGGAAGCGCGCCAGCTTGCCGGCGGTGGTGGTCTTGCCCGCGCCCTGCAGGCCGGCCATCAGCACCACGGCTGGCGGCACGGCGCTCAGGTTCAAGTCTTCGTTGGCGGCGCCCATCAGGCTTTCGAGTTCGGCCTGGACGATCTTCACGAACGCCTGGCCCGGCGTCAGGCTGCGCGACACTTCGGCGCCGACGGCGCGCTCCTTGACCGAATTGACGAAGTCCTTGACCACCGGCAGGGCGACGTCGGCTTCGAGCAACGCCATGCGCACTTCGCGCAGGGTGTCTTTGATGTTGTCCTCGGTCAGTTTCGCCTTGCCGGTGACATGGCGCAGCGTCTGCGAGAGACGGTCGGTTAGGTTTTCAAACATGCGCGATCCTTTCAGGCCCAGATGAGACCGGGATAATGGCGGCCCAGACCGTGAAATATGTGCTCGGCGAGCCTGCGGCGTGGGCAGGTCGCGGATTATAGCGAAGAAGCGCGCGACGTACACCTCGCTGTCGGTTGCGGTGGTCTTTCGTGCGATGGGGGTTCTATGCCAAACTCGCGCCTTTCGGGCCTGCCTAACAGGATTTATGCTCCCCTTGTCACCCAGCTTGCTTGCCTCCCTCGCCGCCGCTTGTCTTTATGCCGCTGCGACCTTTTATCAGGGTACCCGCCTGGCCACTGGCGCCAAGGCGAACAAACGCCTGCTGGTCACGCTGGGCGTGCTGGCGGTGCTCGGCCATGCGGCCAGCCTTTTTACCCACTTGATGACGCCGATCGGCCTGGGCCTGGATTTTTTCAACGCCGCCAGCCTGATCGCCGTCGCCGTGATTGCCCTGACGCTGCTGGCCTGTTCGCGCATCCCCGTGGAAAACCTGCTGGTGCTGCTCTTCCCGCTGGGATTGGCCACGGTGCTGCTGGCGCAGTTCGCGCCGTCGGGCACAGTGCAGATCATCGACGAAGAACCCGGCATCCTTGCGCATATCCTGCTGTCGATCCTGGCCTACGGCCTGTTCACTATCGCCGTGTTCCAGGCGTTGTTGCTGCTCATCCAGGACCACCAGCTCAAGCACAAGCATCCGTCCGGGCTGATCCGCAACTTCCCACCGCTGCAAACCATGGAGAGCCTGTTGTTTGGTTTTCTCTGGGCCGGCTGGACGTTGCTGTCGCTGTCGCTGATCTCCGGCTGGCTGTTCGTAGAAAACCTGTTTGCACAGCATTTGGTACACAAGACGTTACTGGCTTGCCTGGCATGGGTGGTGTTCAGCGTGCTGCTGTGGGGCCGTAACCGTCTCGGCTGGCGCGGCCACAAGGCCATACGCTGGACGCTGGCCGGGTTCTGCCTGCTGATGCTGGCCTACTTCGGCAGCAAGCTGGTCCGTGAATACATCCTGCATATTTGATGGATGACGCTGATGGATAGGCTGCCCTTGGGGCCATTGTTTGCGGTAATGGTCGTACTGATCCTCTGGTCGGCCCTGTTCACGGCCATCGAAGCCGCCCAACAGCACTTGCTGGCCCAGCGCAGGGCCTCGCGCGCCAGCGACAAGCCGCTGGCCAAGCTGAGTTTCCCACTGGTCAGCCTGGTCCTCTGCAATACCCTCTGTCGCGCCCTCGCCGTGGTCATCGGCACTTGGCTGGCTATTTTCACCTGGTTGGAAAATGGCCCCTGGCTGGCCTGGCTCGGCAGCGGCGCGGCCTTGCTGGTTTTTGCCGACTACCTGCCACGCACCCTGGCCACCCGTCACCCCGATGCGGTGCTCAACGTGGGCAACAGCTTGCTCAGCGTGCCATTGAAAATTCTTTATCCCGCAGCCTGGCTGCTCAATGGCCTCAGCCAGTTGCTGCTGCGCCCCTTGGCCCGCAAGAGCGGCGCGGTCCAGCAAAGCGACGATGAAATGCCCGCACCGCCGCGCACCGACCACGAGCAGGAGCACGGCCACGGTCGGGCGCATCCGGTTTCCGGTATCCACGCGCTGGACAACATCACCGTCAACGACATCCTCGTGCCCCGCAGCGAGGTGGACGGCATCAACCTCGACGATCCCATCGGCGATATCATCGAGCAGTTGCGCCTGAACCGTCGTACCCGCCTGCCGGTGTTCCACAGCGACATCAACCAGGTCGAAGCCGTGCTCAACACCCGCCAGATCCGTCACCTGTTGGCGGATACGAGCCTGACCAAGGAAGCGCTGCTGACGGCCTGCCACGAACCGTACTTCGTGCCCGAAAGCACCCCGTTGCAGCTGCAATTGCTGAACTTCCACAAGCAACAGCGGCGCCTGGGCATGGTGGTGGACGAATACGGCGAAGTGCTGGGCATCGTGACCCTGGAAGACATCCTCGAAGAAATCGTCGGTGAGTTTGAAAGCGAGCACAGCCTCGACAACCCTCACGTCCATCCACAGCCCGATGGGCGCTTGATGATCGATGGCGCGGCGTCTATCCGCGAACTGAACAGGACCCTGGGCTGGCATCTGCCTTGCGACGGCCCGAAGACCCTCAACGGGCTGGTGACCGAGGCGCTGGAAACCATCCCCGAGAGTCCGGTTTGCCTGAAGATCGGCCGCTACCGGCTGGAGATCATCGAAACCGTCGACAACCGCGTGAGCCAGGTGCTGGTGTGGCATAACAGTTCGGTGCCGGTAGTGGTCTAAACGCCCTACCTGTGGCGAGGGAGCTTGCTCCCTCGCCACAGAGGCTCAGCGCACGCTTCAATATTGTGTGCGAGCGCTCTTGTCGATCCGTTAGCCCCCTTCCTATACTCAATCCGCTTACCCAGCCCCGCCCGAGCCCCGTGCCTACCCTGCATTCGGACAGTTCGTGCAGTCCACCGGCAGTATCCGCTTCAACCCTGCGACTGTTCCTACCCGAAACAGCGGCAGCGCCCTAACCCACATCCCTGGGTGTTCGACCATAATAATTCGCTCCAACGGAGCACATGACTGTCAGGGATAACCGCATGACAACCACCACTTGCAACGACACCGTGGCCTCGCAACCGACCAACTCGGCGACCCGCGTGGCGACCGCGAGCTTCATCGGCACCGCCATCGAGTTCTATGACTTCTACGTCTACGCCACCGCCGCCGCACTGGTGATCGGGCCGGTGTTTTTCCCGCAGACCTCAGGCACGGCACAGATGCTGTCGTCCTTCCTGACGTTCGGTATCGCGTTTCTCGCCCGCCCGCTGGGTTCGGCGCTGTTCGGCCATTTCGGCGACAGGATCGGACGCAAGTCCACGCTGGTGGCCTCGCTGCTGTTGATGGGCGTGTGCACCACGCTTATCGGCGTGCTGCCCGGCTACGCCAGCATCGGCGCCTGGGCGCCGATCCTGTTGTGCCTGCTGCGTTTTGGCCAGGGCCTCGGGCTTGGCGGTGAATGGGGCGGCGCAGCATTGCTCGCCACCGAGAACGCGCCCAAGGGCAAGCGGGCCTGGTTCGGCATGTTTCCCCAGTTGGGCCCCTCCATCGGCTTCCTGGCTGCCAACGGTTTGTTCCTGACCCTGGCCATGAGCCTGGATGACGAGCAGTTCCGGTCCTGGGGCTGGCGGATTCCGTTCCTGCTCAGTGCCGTATTGGTGATCGTCGGCCTCTATGTGCGGCTCAAACTTCATGAAACGCCGGTATTCGCCAATGCCATGGCTCGCCAGGAACGCGTGAAGATCCCGCTGGTCGAGCTGTTCAGCCAGTACTGGGCACCGACATTGCTGGGCGCTGCCGCCATGGTCGTGTGTTACGCGCTGTTCTACATCTCGACGGTGTTTTCCTTGAGCTACGGCGTCGCCACCCTTGGCTACAGCCGCGAAACCTTCCTCGGCCTGCTGTGCTTCGCCGTGTTGTTCATGGCCGCCGCCACGCCGCTGTCGGCCTGGGCCAGCGACCGCTACGGGCGCAAGCCGGTGCTGATCATCGGTGGCGTCCTGGCGATTGCCTCGGGTTTCCTCATGGAGCCCCTGCTGACCCACGGCTCGACGTGGGGCGTGGCGCTGTTCCTGTGCATCGAGCTGTTCCTGATGGGGGTAACGTTCGCGCCCATGGGTGCGTTGCTGCCGGAGCTGTTTCCCACGCATGTGCGCTACACCGGCGCGTCGGCTGCCTACAACCTCGGCGGCATCGTCGGCGCCTCAGCGGCGCCGTTCTTCGCCCAGAAACTGGTGGCGATGGGCGGCCTAAGCTACGTCGGCGGTTACGTTTCCGTCGCCGCAGCGCTCAGCGTAATCGCGGTCCTGTGCTTGAAGGAAACCCGTCATAACGATCTGAATCGCATTGACTGAGTCCCCTGTGGCGAGGGGTTGCTCCCTCGCCACACCAACCTGTCGCCAGCCTGAACACAGGCCAATGAAATAACCGCTCACAATTGTCCAGCATTGAAACAACCCCTCACCTGCCCCATCTAAGATCCATACTCCATTGCGCAGGTGCCCCATGAGCGACCAGCACTCTACTGAAGCCACAAACGAATACGCAGACGCCGAGCACATCGAGCACACCGTTTCCGGCACCGGCCTGGCCCTGCCTGGCCAGAGCCTGCCGGACAAGGTCTACATCATTCCCATCCACAACCGTCCGTTCTTCCCGGCCCAAGTGCTGCCGGTCATCGTCAATGAAGAACCGTGGGCTGAAACCCTGGAACTGGTGGCCAAGTCCGATCATCACTCCCTGGCGCTGTTCTTCATGGACTCGCCCCAAGAGGACCCGCGCCACTTCGACACCTCGAAGCTGCCGCTGTACGGCACGCTGGTGAAGGTGCACCACGCCAGTCGCGAAGCGGGCAAATTGCAGTTCGTCGCCCAGGGCCTTACCCGCGTGCGCATCCGCACCTGGCTCAAGCACCATCGCCCGCCTTACCTGGTGGAAGTCGAATACCCGCACCAGCCAAGCGAGCCGACCGACGAGGTCAAGGCCTACGGCATGGCGCTGATCAATGCGATCAAGGAACTGCTGCCGCTCAATCCACTGTACAGCGAAGAGCTGAAGAACTACCTCAACCGCTTCAGCCCCAACGATCCTTCGCCCCTGACCGACTTCGCCGCCGCGCTCACCTCCGCCACCGGCAGCGAGTTGCAGGAAGTTCTCGACTGCGTGCCGATGCTCAAGCGCATGGAAAAAGTGCTGCCGATGCTGCGCAAGGAAGTGGAGGTCGCGCGGCTGCAAAAAGAAATTTCCGCCGAGGTCAACAGCAAGATCGGCGAACACCAGCGCCAGTTCTTCCTCAAGGAACAGCTCAAGGTCATCCAGCAGGAGCTGGGGCTGACCAAGGACGACCGCAGCGCCGACCTTGAACAGTTCGAGCAGCGCCTCGAAGGCAAGGTGCTGCCGGCCCAGGCCCAGAAGCGCATCGAAGAGGAAATGAACAAGCTCTCGATCCTCGAAACCGGCTCACCGGAGTATGCCGTTACCCGCAATTATCTCGACTGGGCGACCTCGGTGCCGTGGGGCGTGTTTGGCCAGGACAAACTGGAGCTCAAGCATGCCCGCAAGATCCTCGACCAGCATCACGCCGGCCTGGATGACATCAAGGACCGTATCCTGGAATTTCTCGCGGTGGGCGCCTACAAAGGCGAGATCAGCGGTTCCATCGTCTTGCTGGTCGGCCCGCCGGGCGTGGGCAAGACCAGCGTAGGCAAGTCGATTGCCGAATCCCTCGGGCGACCGTTCTACCGCTTCAGCGTCGGCGGCATGCGCGACGAGGCCGAGATCAAGGGGCATCGGCGCACCTACATCGGCGCCCAGCCGGGCAAGCTGGTGCAGGCGCTCAAGGACGTCGAAGTGATGAACCCGGTGATCATGCTCGATGAAATCGACAAAATGGGCCAGAGCTACCAGGGCGACCCGGCCTCCGCGTTGCTGGAAACCCTTGACCCCGAGCAGAACGTCGAGTTTCTGGATCATTACCTGGACATGCGCCTGGACTTGTCAAAAGTGCTGTTCATCTGCACCGCCAACACGCTGGACTCGATTCCTGGCCCGCTGCTGGACCGCATGGAAGTGATCCGCCTGTCGGGTTACATCACCGAAGAGAAAGTCGCCATCGCCAAGCGCCACTTGTGGCCCAAGCAACTGGCCAAGGCGGGTGTGTCCAAGGGCAGCCTCAGTATCAATGACAGCGCCCTCAAGGCCCTGATCGACGGTTATGCTCGCGAGGCCGGGGTACGCCAGTTGGAAAAACAACTGGGCAAACTGGTACGCAAGGCGGTCATGAAGCTGATCGACGATCCAAAAGCGGTGATCAAGCTCGGGCCGAAGGACCTTGAAGCCTCGCTGGGCAAACCCGTGTTCCGCAATGAACAGGTGCTGTCCGGCGTCGGCGTGATTACCGGACTGGCCTGGACCAGCATGGGCGGTGCAACCCTGCCGATCGAAGCGACGCGCATTCACACCCTTAATCGCGGTTTCAAGCTCACCGGGCAACTGGGCGAGGTGATGAAGGAATCAGCTGAAATCGCCCACAGCTACGTCAGTTCTCACCTGAAGCAGTTCGGTGGGGATCCGAAGTTCTTCGACGAGGCTTTTGTGCATCTGCACGTACCGGAGGGCGCCACGCCCAAGGACGGCCCGAGCGCCGGCGTAACCATGGCTAGCGCCTTGCTGTCCCTGGCGCGCAACCAGGCACCGAAAAAAGGCGTGGCCATGACCGGCGAACTGACCCTCACCGGACATGTCCTGCCGATTGGCGGCGTACGCGAGAAAGTCATCGCGGCGCGGCGGCAGAAAATCAACGAACTGATCCTGCCGGAAGCCAACCGGGGCAACTTCGAAGAACTGCCGGACTATCTCAAGGAAGGCGTCACGGTGCACTTTGCCAAGCGGTTCGCGGATGTGGCGAAGGTGTTGTTCTGATACTCATGTAGTGGCTGTACGGCCCCATCGCGAGCTTCGCGCGCGAGGGGGCCTCCACAGGCAACGCATCCCGCCCGACACACCCCGTGGCATCTTCGGTTATGCTCGCCGTTCGTCGTGAATGCCGGAGCCTTTATGTCCCTCACCCGCTTGCTCGTCCCTGTCAGCCTCGCCCTGTTGAGCGCCTGCGCCACGCAGCCAAAACAAAACGTGACGGTGGAGAAACAGAGCCAATGCCCCGTGCAACTCCACAATGGGCAGAACCTGATCCTGAGTTTGCCGAGCAATCCCAGCACCGGTTATCGCTGGGCGATCCAGGATTCAGCGGGTGGCGTGCTGAAAGCCTTGGGGCCAGAGGTTTACCGCAACCCCGAAGACGCGGGCATTGTCGGCGCCGCAGGCGTGTCCACCTGGCGCTTCCAGGCGTTTGCCGGCGGAACCGGGAAATTACGCCTGACGTATCAACAGCCCTGGGCACCGGAAGTGCCACCGGTCGAAACCTTTGAGTGCGCCATTTCGGTGAATTGACGTTCCCCTGAACAAAGCTCGCGCTCATGGTTTTTTTGGTTAAAATGCCGGCCTTTTCCACCCCTGCCACCGGAACCGCCGTGAGCAAAGAACCCGATCGCCTATTCGCCCAACCCTTGGCCCAGGTGCCTGACTTCGCTTTCAATGAAGACGTGGTGCGGGTGTTTCCGGACATGATCAAGCGTTCGGTACCGGGTTACCCGACCATCGTCGAGAACCTCGGCGTGCTCGCGGCGCAATTTGCCCAGCCGGGCAGCGTGCTCTACGACTTGGGTTCGTCCCTGGGCGCGGTGACCCAGGCGCTGCGCCGTCACGTGCGCACCGACGGTTGCCGCGTGATTGCCGTGGATAACTCGACGGCCATGGTCGAGCGCTGCCGCGAGTACCTCAACGGCCAGGACTCGATGTTCCAGGAATTGCTGCCGGTAGAAGTGATCGAAGGCGACATCCTTGCCCTCGAGTTTCAGCCCGCCTCGGTGGTGGCGTTGAACTTCACTCTGCAATTTATCGCGCCGGACCAGCGAACCGCACTCCTGAGTCGCATCCACCAGTCGTTGCTGCCCGGCGGTGCCTTGATCCTCTCGGAGAAGCTGCGCTTCAACGATGCCGAGGAACACACGCTGCTCACCGACCTGCACGTGGCGTTCAAGCGCGCCAACGGCTACAGCGAGCTGGAAATCGCCCAGAAACGCAGCGCCATCGAAAACGTCATGAAGCCCGACAGCCTCGACGAACACCGCGAGCGCCTGCTGGCGGCCGGTTTCTCGAAAGTCGTGCCGTGGTTCCAGTGTCTTAACTTCGCCTCGTTGATTGCCCTGCCATGATTGATCTGTCGCCCCTCACCCACCATCTGGCTGGCACGCCGCTGGCCGAATGGGCCGCAACGCTGCAGGCGCAGCTCGACAGCAAAATGGAAAAGGGCCATGGCGATCTGGAGCGCTGGCAAAGCGCCCTTGATGCTTTGCCGGACTTGCAGCCAACCACAGTGGACTTGCTGAACGGTCTGACGCTGGATGTCGATTGCTCCGACGAAACCCGTGTGCAGATGCGCACGGCGCTGATGGGCCTGTCGCCATGGCGCAAAGGGCCGTTCGATCTGTTTGGCGTGCACGTCGACACCGAATGGCGCTCGGACTGGAAGTGGTCGCGGGTGGCGCCGCACCTGGACCTTGCGGGCAAGCGCATCCTCGACGTGGGTTGCGGCAACGGCTATTACATGTGGCGCATGCTGGGCGCCGGGGCCGACACGGTGATCGGTGTCGATCCCAACTGGTTATTCTTCTGTCAGTTCCAGGCCGTGCAGCGTTACCTGTCGCAGCCCAACGCCTGGCACCTGCCGTTCCCGTTCGAGGCCCTGCCGCCGGAACTGGAAGGCTTCGACACAGTGTTTTCCATGGGCGTGTTCTATCACCGCCGCTCGCCGATCGAACACTTGCTGGCCTTGAAGGATTGCCTGGTCAAAGGCGGCGAACTGGTGCTGGAAACCCTCGTGATCGAAGGCGACGAGCACCAGGTGCTAGTGCCCGAGGACCGCTACGCGCAGATGCGCAACGTGTGGTTCCTGCCGTCGGTCCCGGCCTTGGAACGCTGGCTGCGCCGTGCCGGGTTCAGCGACGTGCGTTGCGTGGACGTAAGCCTGACCACCGTCGAAGAACAGCGCAGCACCGAATGGATGAAGTACCAGTCGCTGAGCGACTTCCTCGACCCCACCGACCACAGCAAGACCATCGAAGGGCTGCCGGCGCCGATGCGAGCGGTGATTGTGGCGCGCAAATAAACAGACAGCGCAGATCCGCCGCTGCAATCCAGGCTTGCCACAGGGGTATGTGTTTAATCTTGGGGCTTGGCTCGTCGGGCCTTGAAGAACTCGCTTAGCACGGCGCTGCATTCCTCGGCCAGCACCCCTCCCTCGAACATCACCCGATGATTCAAAAAACCCTGGGTGAAGAACTGCCCCTGGCTCTGCACAATCCCGGCCTTGGGTTCCAGGGCGCCGTAGACGACCCGAGCGATACGCGAATGGACGATAAGGCCGGCGCACATGCTGCACGGCTCCAACGTTACATATAGCGTGCTGCCGGGCAGGCGATAATTGCTCACGGCCTGGGCGGCGGCGCGAATGGCGACCATTTCGGCGTGGGCGCTGGGGTCGTGACCGCTGATCGGGCAGTTGAAGCCACGCCCGATGATTTCACCGTCCTGGACCAACACCGCGCCCACCGGCACTTCGCCCAGGGCCGCACCCTGCTCGGCAAGGGCCAGGGCTTCGCGCATGAAGTCCTGGTCACCGCTGCGGTCGATGATTCTGGCGGGGCGAATCTGGCGCATCACGCCACCTCGATGGCGGCCATCAGGCCGGTTTCCATGTGATCGATCACATGGCAGTGGAACATCCACACGCCAGGATTATCCGCCACCAGCGCCACCTGCGCCCGTTCGTTCTTGCCCAGCAGGTAAGTATCGGTGAAATACGGAATGACTTTATGCCGGTTGGACGCAATCACCTTGAAGCTCATGCCGTGCAAATGGATCGGGTGCTGGTACTGGGTCATGTTCTTCAATTCGAAAATGTAGCTCTGGCCTTTCTTCAGGGTGGCGATCGGCCGGTCGGCGCAGGTCTTGTCGGTGATGTCCCAAGCCTTGCCGTTGATCTGCCACAGGCTCGGCGGCTTGCCGTTGTCGACATTGACCGACACCGAGCCGACCCACTCGAAATTGAAGTTGAGTTTCTCGGCATTGGCCAAGTCCGGCTCTGCCACGGGGTTAGGCGGCAATGCTGGCGGCCATGGAGTCGGCGCGTCATTGTTGGCCACCGAACGCAGGGTGCCCAGGCGTACCGGGCCGTTGCGCAACGACAGCTCTTCCCCGGCCGGCGGTGCCTTGATTGCCAGGCAGATGCGCATGCCCGGGCCCAGCCAGTATTCCTTGCCCAGCGGGCGCGGCGTGATGGGGTTGCCGTCCAGCGCATAAATCTGCGCTTCAACGCCGGGGATGTTGATGCGGTAAGTCAGGGTGTTGTCGAGATTGAGCAAGCGCACCCTAGTAATCTGCCCGGCCGGCAAATCGATCACCGCTTGCGCCACGCCATTGATCGTCGACAACCGCCCCGCCGTGCCGCCACGGGCCGCTTCACGGGGGATGCTGAACGCGACGAACTCGCCCTGCTCATCCACATGCCAGCTCTTGAGACTCAGGGTCTGCTCGTATTTGAAGCCGGTGGGCTCACGCTCTTCGATGATCAACGGCCCCACCAGCCCACGCCCGAGCTCTTCGCTACTGTTGACGTGGGGGTGATACCAATAGCTGCCAGCGTCCGGCACACGGAATTTGTAATCGAAGTACTCACCCGGCAACACCGGCAATTGTGAGACGTACGGTACGCCGTCCATCTCCAGCGGCAAGCGGATCCCATGCCAATGAATCGTCGTCGCGACCGGCAAATGATTGATGAAGCGAACCCGCAACCACTCCCCCTGGCGCACCCGCAGCTCGGTGCCCGGCGCCGACGGACCGAACGCCCAAGCCCGGGTTTTGTGTCCAGCAACCAGCTCGACGTCCAACGGCGCCGCAATCAATTCATAGTCATGACCGGCCTCGGCATCCGCCATCTTGCCCAGCCAATACCGCGACGCGCCTCCCGCACCTACGCCAACGACAACAAGACCGGCCAGGCCACCGAGAATTTGGCGACGGGTAAAGGACATGAACGCGACTACCTCTTGAATCTGCGACGGACCGGGGGGCCCGGAAAAGGCGAATACGATACACCTGCAATTGAGAAAGATTAAGTGAAGGATTGTCGCGGGGCGCGTTCGGACGATAAGCGCTGTCACTCAATCAGCGCTTCCAACTCCTTGTAACCCACCTCGGCTAGCCGTCGGCGCTCTTTCGCAACATTGACCTGCAAGGCCACCCGGGCCACATCCAACACACCCGAGGCAGACGAATAACTGCCCCGGGCCTGCAGCCAGGTCAGAATGTCGG
Organism: Pseudomonas marvdashtae; assembly: GCF_014268655.2. Classification (NCBI taxonomy): domain Bacteria; kingdom Pseudomonadati; phylum Pseudomonadota; class Gammaproteobacteria; order Pseudomonadales; family Pseudomonadaceae; genus Pseudomonas; species Pseudomonas marvdashtae. Next base: position 507,126 of record NZ_JABWQX020000002.1, on the reverse strand, counting down.
CCAGATGCCAGATGGATGCACTGCCTTCGTGCACCGGCGTCGGAAAGCTGCCCGGATGAGTTAACATCAGCTTGCGCATGTTCTGCCGCGAGCCCCCTACGATCTCGGCTACGTCGGTCAGACCGACCAGATCAGGCGCAACCTCGATCAACTTGGCCGACGGCACCGCGCGGCGCACGTCGTCTAGCGCACTAAGCACCGCCTCAGCGGCATCAGGCGCATCGCGAGTGAACTCAAGCGCCAGCCGCCCCGGTTGCCCGATGCCGACCAGGGCATCGTCGCAGCCCGCTTCTCCCAGCCGCTCCACCAGTTCATCCATGGCATAGCCATCGTCAGCAAGCTGATACTTCAAGGTGAAGATGAATTCCATTGTTCTATTCCTGCCTGAGCGTTTCTTCGACCTTTTTCTTCGGGTGCGAGGGACGAATCATCCGTGATCTCCAGCATTCGCGCGGCCGGAAAGGTTGTCAATCGACAACCTCATGCAGAATGGCCGCTGTGCCATGCCCAGCCGGACAGCCATAGGTCATCAACGGCTTGATCGCGAATCGCGATCAAGCCTACAACAATCAACACGATGCGCAGAGGGCGACTCCTTGAATGTCAAAAATGGCGGGCCCCTTTCTTCCGCTCTTTTGCCGTAATGGTTCAAGATATGTGAGCAACCTGACAAACAGGGACAACCTCTCTTAGAATGCCTGCGTGGCTATGGAACACCTTCCTTCTAACCTCCTATGATCTAGGGGTTCCGCTCTCCACACCGCGCCTGCTTCTTGCAGGCGTTTTTACATCGACTGCAGACGCGACGCTGCTGCTCACTCACAACGGCGGCCAAGGGAGAAATCAAGCATGAATCAGGAGCTGTTCCTGCGTCGCCGTAGCAAGGTTCACGTCCCGATGGGCAGCGGCGGAGCCACAATCGCTCAGGTCGCGTCGGCAGTCCAGGAAATCGCGGCGTTCCGATTGGTGCTATCGGAGTCACTGATCGAGCGAATCGGCATGCTCTCGGCGGCGGAACTCACGCACTGGCTGCGCGACGTTGTCGGAGTGCTTCGGCGGCAGATCGGCGCCCATGTGCACCACCAGCCGTTTTATCCTGACTTCCCAGAGCAGGTTTTGAAAGCCTCAGAGGCAGAGTTGTACCTGACCGCCGTCATTCACTACCTCACGCTTCGGCGCTTGCCACCGAGCGAACATGCTCGATCTGTGATGCTTGAAGGAAGCTTCATATCCCGAGTGATCGAACTGGGCAGCGTCTCTGAGTTCGAGGCACTGCTCGAACCCCTGGTTTCATCGCGTACCTCACTCTCCGAAGAGGAAACGGCCGATGTCGTCTGGTTCATCCAGACATACAAAAGTGACGTCTTCCGTCTGCTGCCTGAGGTCGTCCCGTTCCGGGAGACTCGCGCACTGGTTGGCGGCGCACTGCTCCTGCATGTAGCCGGCGATGCACGGGTGGATGCATTCCTGGAGCAAAACGTCGAAACGGCGGCAGATGTACTACGACTGGCAGTCGCGCTGAGTGGAGGCGACGTGTCACTGATGACAGCTTCGACACGTTTCACAGCGATGAAGCGCGCGACGCGCCGTTTGCTGTTGCGCCTACTCGATCGCGCAGCCAACGCCGGGGAGGATGTGATGCGTCATGCCGAACGTTGGAAACGCTTGGCCGAAGTACTGCATCCGGGAGAGCATGCCGATAAATACCCACGAGCACTCGCCGCGATCACAGCAGCGCGCCGCAACGACCCGCCGGCCTCGTTCGGATCACGCGTCGAAACAATGCTTGCCCAGCGTCAGATCGCCGCGCTCACGCCCTTATTACAGGAGCGTCCCGGTGAATTCGCACGACGGCTGGATGTGACCTTGCGCCGCGCGAGCGAAGCAGACGCTGTACTCGACGCGTTCGAGGCCGTCGCGACACAAGTGTCCACACCTATCCTGCTGCAGGTGTTAGCCCAAGTACGTGCCCCGCGTCCCCTGCCCCTGCGGGCCTTCACACCGAAAGGGGCATTGGCTAAGGTCTATGGCATCAAGGACCGGCGCGAACCTCTCACGCCTGAGGTGTTGGCGCGCGCAGCTCACATTTGCAAGGACGCCCTCATAACGCGTTTTGCGTCTCTGCCGCCGCTAGGCCGCTGTTTCATCGACCCCGCACTGCGCGAATACAGGGTGCCGCTGGCACAACGTGCCGCATCGAAGTCGCTACGTACGCTGGTGCGCGGAAGCCGGTTGCCTATGCCTGACACGCGTTTCATTCGGCTGTTTCTGTGGTGGAAGAACGGACGTGAACGCACGGACATCGACTTGTCCGCCGCATTTTTCGACGCCAACTTCGTGTTCATACAAACTGTCGCGTATTACAACCTGAAGGGATTCGGCGGCTACCACAGCGGCGATATCGTCGACGCGCCCCACGGGGCTTCAGAATTCATCGACCTCGACATCAATGCCCTCGTCGAGAAGGGTATCCGCTACGTCGTCACGTCTATCAATTCATATACCGAGCAGCCGTACTGCGATCTGCCCGAATGCTTCGCTGGCTGGATGGCCCGTGCTGACGTGGCATCAGGTGAAGTATTCGAACCGCGCTCGGTGATCGACCGTCTCGATATCGCATCCGATACCAGTATCTGCCTGCCATTCGTGATGGACTTGCAAGAGCGGCGTGTGGTCTGGGCCGATCTCGGACTTACATCATCGCCGCGGTGGAACAACGTTCAGAACAACCTGGGAGGGGTATCGTTGATGCTGCGGGCTTTGGTGCACACACCACGTCCGGATCTGGAGACGCTGTTCGATTTGCATGCACGAGCCCGAGGAGAACGAGTGGCATCGCCGCAACAGGCACAGGCGGTATTTGCGCCTGATCAAGGGGTAACGCCGTTCGATACGGATGTGATTCGGTCGCAGTTTCTCTAATGCCTGAGCCAGCCTATTGGCATTGGCTAAAACCCTTTCCTACGGTAGTCCGAACCTAGCGCTGCATGGTACGTGCTGCTTCCATTTTTCCTTGCTGATCATTTGCCCAGGTTGAGCCCCACATTTTTGATCATTGCGCCGCCTTTTTGTAGCACTCCTGCATCATCCGATATCACGCTGTAGTACCCCGGCGGAATATCACATGTGAGGACACCACCACACTGAGGGCAGACTGGCTTGGCCAGAACTGCAATATCAGACGGAATGTCGTCAGGCCACCAAACCTTTTGACAGCTCCCGAGACATGCGTGAGTTGGCGAGCCTTGATTAGCGCTATAGATCAAATGTCCTTTCGTTTTTACGATTTGCATTCAACTTTCCCTATGCATCCGGTCAGGAGCCCAGCCCCGCTTAGCACGTAAGCGTCCGCCCGGCCCCCTCTTGTGGATCAGGTCTTCACCTGCTTCTTCAGCCACTGGTTGACCCAATCGCAGTCAAACGCTGTCGGATCAAATCCATCACCCCCATACCACTCCGACATTTCTTCATGTTCGGGATGATTCGGATCCGCCAACGCCGCCAGAAACGTTTCATATCCAGGCGCACCGCCAATATCTTCCGGCGGGCGTCGATTGGCCCCATCGATGCAACACGGCACCTGCGCAAAAATAATTGCGGGCAAGGTTTTCTCGACTTTGATGCGCAGCTCCCAGTTGTCGCCAAAGTCATAGACATAACGAAACGTCTTCTTGCCATACAACACGTTGATCAGCTTTTTACGCTGCTCGGAAATTACCGGCGGGCCCCAATCCGGGTCAGGCACACCGTAACTTTCACCATCAATTTCAAACTCATGCAGATGCGTGTCGCTCCAGCCAAACACAGCCTGGATCACCTGATGCAACTTGCTCAAGGTGATGTTTTCAGGCACTGCAACTCGACGCCAGATCGAAGGTTTTATCCATTTAAATTCGATGTGCAGAATCAGGACTTGGTCGGGTTTAATCACGGACATAGGAGTCGTCTTTGGCATGGGTCGAGCAGCCTCGCAGTGTTCGGGGGAGTTAAGGGAAACGTTCCAGAGAGTTGATCACGAGAGTCATGACCCGCATGTTACTGAGTTTGCTCAGTGCGGCAAGTCAGACCGCAAGGACGGGTGCTGTACGAATTGGCCCGGGTTTCAGCGGTCGACAGGCTTTCCCGGACGATAGCGATCAATCACAGCAGCACCCACTCCACCGTCCTGCGCAAACGCCTGCGAGACAGCATCAACGATCTCGGCCCACACCCCGGCCTGTTGCAGGACGGGCATTTCCTTGGCAAGCACATTGCTCAACTCGCCACGATTCTGCTCAATTGAGCGCAGCACCCGATCTGCCTGTTGATCGGGCATCTCGACCACCTCCTTCAGCATCGCCCGCGCCCGGGCGTGGCTGCGCAGATAACGAGACTCTTCGCGCATCTGCTCGGTCAACGTCCGGCCAATGATATTGGCCAGAAACACGGTATGGGGTCCGAGGTCCGGATAACGCCACAGCGGTCGTGCTTGGTCAGCACCTTGAAAAGAGAAATTCGACACGACACCGTCTGGATAGGTCGTCTGCCTGGATTCGAAGACTACTTGTTCGCGTACAGCCTGCATAAGCGGCCTGGACACTTGGTCCAGCACTCGGTCGTAGCCGCGACGCTCGCCCGCGTCATCGGTAATAACCGCTGAGATCGGTAAAATCACCGGATCAGGAATCACGCCGTCGCGTCGCAGTACGTCATTGACCAAAAACCGGTGCACACGGCCGTTACCATCAGCGAGAGGGTGGATATAGACGAAACCAAAGGCTGTCACCGCGCTACGCATCACTGACGATTGGCCTTGCGTCCTTTCGAGGAACACCTTTAGCCCTTCAAGCATCGCGCCGATCTCATCGGCCGCAGGGGCGACGTAATGTACGACCTCTTGGTAGCGCACCGTTTCGCCGACGAAAACCGGTGACTGGCGCACGCCGAAGTGGGCGATCGTCGTCCGATCACCGAGAATTTCTTGCTGCAACTCTGCAAGTGCGGCATTGCTCAACGGGACTGCACCTTGCCCTGTACGACGAGCCATCACGTCCGCAAAGCGTTGCACCCGCCCTACCCGGTCGGCCTCGCCTTCGATGGCAAAGCTGGCCTTGCTCTCGCGTAACGTCATCCAGACCGCCGACCGCATCAGCAGATCCTCGCCGAACTCATCTGTCAATTCACCGAACAGGCGTGGGACGTCCAGTCCAACCGCACGCATTACCGCCTCGGTCTTGACCACGCAGGGGCAGAATTCACGCGTGCCGGGCAGGTTGTCATTTACCCGCCAGCGCTGCACCTTGACCACTCGGTCGCGGGTTGCCGATACCAGCTTGGCTTCGTCAATGGCATCGACGTAATTGCCGCCTAAGCGCTCGGGCACGACCAGAGTGTCTCCGGTCAGCCATTCATATAGAAACGCAGCACGACGCGCGTACTGCCCAGTAGGCTCGACCGTAACCCAGTCCTGGACGAAAACAGGCCCCGTCTTCTCGAACAGACGGGCAAGGAACTCCAGATGCGGGACTTCATGACGCAGATGGAACTGCAGATGTGCAGCCGGCTCCTCATCCGGCCGCATCGCCTCGGTGTAGCTCTCCATACGAAAGCCATCGGTGACTTGAGTTGCGCGTCTCCCGCCTACTTGACTCATCACCGGCAGTCGCCCCAGAGGCTGCACACCATAGATTTGAGCCAGCCAGGCGGCGCCTATCGGGTCTGCGGGCAAATCGGTCATATAGGGCCTCCGCGGACAAGATGAGTTTTAGGGACTAAGAAATGATGTCGTGCCGCCTGATTTGGTCAGCTAACGATTAAGATGGGATAAAAACGATTAGATAACAAGAGCTGTGCGCAAAAACGATTATTTCAACAACCGGCTCGTCAGAGCTGAGAAAGAGGCTGAACCTGCCCCTTTCTCCCTCCGATCACAAAATCGACGTTGCATCGATTTCAGGACAACAGGGGGTTACCCTGTTGAGCTTCCGTCACTCCCACTCAATCGTCGCCGGCGGCTTGCTCGACACGTCATACGTGACGCGAGAAATGCCTTCGATTTCATTGATGATCCGCCCGGAAACGGTTTCCAGCAGCTCGTACGGCAGGTGTGCCCAGCGAGCGGTCATGAAGTCGATGGTTTCCACGGCGCGCAGGGCGACGACCCAAGCGTAGCGACGGCCATCGCCGACGACGCCCACCGATTTCACCGGTTGGAACACCACGAATGCCTGGCTGACCTTGTGGTACCAGTCGGCCTTGCGCAGTTCTTCGATGAAGATGTGGTCGGCGCGGCGCAGCAGGTCGGCGTATTCCTTCTTCACTTCACCGAGGATCCGCACGCCAAGGCCCGGGCCTGGGAATGGGTGGCGGTAGACCATGTCGTACGGCAGGCCCAGTTCCAGGCCGAGGCGACGCACTTCGTCCTTGAACAATTCGCGCAGCGGCTCGACCAGCTTGAGGTTCATCTCTTCCGGCAGGCCACCGACGTTGTGGTGGGACTTGATCACGTGGGCCTTGCCGCTCTTGGCGCCGGCCGACTCGATCACGTCGGGATAGATGGTGCCCTGGGCCAGGTACTTGATGTTGTCCAACTTGTTGGACTGGGCATCGAACACGTCGATGAAGGTGCGGCCGATGATCTTGCGTTTCTTCTCCGGGTCGGACTCGCCGGCCAGGTTGTTCAGGAACTGCTCTTCGGCGTTGGCGCGGATCACCTTGACGCCCATGTTCTCGGCGAACATGGCCATCACTTGCTCGCCTTCGTGCAGGCGCAGCAGGCCGTTGTCGACGAAGACGCAGGTCAGCTGGTCGCCGATGGCCTTGTGCAGCAATGCGGCAACCACCGAGGAGTCGACGCCACCGGACAGGCCCAGCAGCACGTTGTCGGTACCAACCTGGGCGCGGACCTGGGCGATGGCGTCTTCGGCGATCTTCGACGGGGTCCACAGGGCTTCGCACCCGCAGATGTCGAGGATGAAGCGCGACAGGATGCGGCCGCCCTGCTTGGTGTGGGTCACTTCCGGGTGGAACTGCACGCCGTAGTAGCGGCGATCGTCGTTGAACATGCCTGCGATCGGGCAGCTCGGGGTGCTGGCCAGGATGTGGAAGTCTTCCGGCATCCTGGTGACTTTGTCACCGTGGCTCATCCACACGTCGAGGCCGAACAGGCCATCGGCGTCGATGTGGTCTTCGATGCCGTCCAGCAGGCGGCTCTTGCCGACGACGTCGACGCGGGCATAACCGAACTCACGCAGGTCCGAACCTTCGACCTTGCCGCCCAGTTGCTCAGCCATGGTCTGCATGCCGTAGCAGATACCGAAGACCGGCACGCCAAGGTCGAACACGGCTTGCGGGCAGCGTGGGCTGTCGGCTTCGTGCACGGACTCGGGACCGCCGGCGAGGATGACGCCTTTGGGAGCGAATTCGCGAATCGCTTCGTCATCCATGTCGAACGGATGCAGTTCGCAGTACACGCCGATTTCACGCACGCGGCGGGCGATCAGCTGGGTGTACTGGGAACCGAAGTCGAGGATCAGGATGCGGTGAGCGTGAATGTCGAGGGCCATGACTCATTCTCATGTAGTGAATCAGAAACAACTCGGGGCTGAATGAACAGCCCCGGTGATTTAACGTTTTGCTGAAGGCCTTAACCTACGCGGTAGTTCGGCGCTTCCTTGGTGATCTGCACGTCGTGGACATGGGACTCGGCCATGCCGGCGCCGGTGATGCGCACGAATTCCGGCTTGGTGCGCATCTCTTCGATGTCAGCGCTGCCGGTGTAGCCCATGGAAGAACGCAGGCCGCCCATCAGTTGATGGATGATCGCGCTCAGGGTGCCTTTGTACGGCACGCGACCTTCGATGCCTTCCGGCACCAGCTTCTCGGCACCCGCGGAGGAGTCCTGGAAGTAACGGTCGGAAGAACCCTGGGCCTGGGACATGGCACCCAGCGAACCCATGCCGCGATAGGCCTTGTAGCTACGCCCCTGGAACAGCTCGATCTCGCCCGGTGCTTCTTCGGTACCGGCAAACATCGAACCCATCATCACGCAAGACGCGCCGGCGACGATGGCCTTGGACAGGTCACCGGAGAAGCGGATACCGCCGTCGGCGATCAACGGCACGCCGGTGCCTTCAAGGGCGGCGGCGACGTTGGCGATGGCGCTGATCTGCGGCACGCCGACACCGGCGACGATGCGCGTGGTGCAGATCGAGCCAGGGCCGATACCGACCTTGACCGCGTCGGCGCCAGCTTCGGCCAGGGCCTTGGCGGCGGCGCCGGTGGCGATGTTGCCGCCGATCACCTGCACGTCAGGGAAGTTCTGCTTGACCCAACGAACGCGGTCGATCACGCCCTTGGAGTGACCGTGGGCGGTGTCGACCACCACCACGTCAACGCCGGCATTGACCAGGGCCGCAACGCGGTCACCGGTGTCCTTGCCGGTGCCGACCGCAGCGCCGACGCGCAGACGACCCTGGTCGTCCTTGCTGGCCAGCGGGTAGGCCTTGGCTTTTTCGATGTCGTTGACGGTCATCATGCCCTTGAGGGCGAATTTGTCGTCGACGATCAGCACGCGTTCGATGCGGTGCTTGTGCAGCAACTCGCGAACTTCGTCCTTGCCGATGCCTTCCTTGACCGTGACCAGGCGCTCTTTAGGCGTCATCACCTGACGGACGGTGGCGTCCAGGCGATTCTCGAAACGCACGTCGCGGGAAGTGACGATGCCGACCAGGTCGCCATCGTGCAGCACCGGAACGCCGGAGATGTTGTGCATGCGGGTTAGTTCGAACAGATCGCGAACCGTGGCGTCAGCCTCGATGGTGATCGGGTCCTTGACCACGCCAGCCTCGAACCGCTTGACCTTGCGCACTTCGGCGGCCTGCTGTTCGATGGTCATGTTCTTGTGGATGATACCGATACCGCCTTCCTGGGCCATGGCAATGGCCAGACGGGCTTCGGTCACGGTGTCCATGGCAGCGGAAACCAGGGGGATATTCAGTTCGATGCCACGGGTGAGACGGGTTTTGAGACTGACTTCGTTGGGCAGTACTTCGGAATATCCGGGCACTAGGAGAATGTCGTCGAAGGTCAGAGCTTCTTGGCTGATACGCAGCATCGCGGGGGCTCCCGAGCGGGAAAATGGAAGCGCGCCATTATACTCATGGACCCCGTCTGGCTCAATGTAAAACTCTGTCTATTATTGGCGGGGTGATTGACGGGGCTGATCAATGCGCTCCGGTCATACACCGAACCTTTGGCGAGGGAGCTTGCTCCCTCGCCACAGGTTGCGTGTTTCTGGCTACAACTCCACCTTCACCCAACTCACCGGCAAATCCAGCCAATCGGCGAATTCATCGAGAAAAGCCTGCTTGAACCCCGCTTCCAGCCAGTTATTGAAAATGAAACCCAGGTTTGAGAAAGCGCAGGGTTGCAGGAAAAGGAAACCGTTGATGTCATCTTCATGCCCGCACTCAGGGCAAGTGAAGTTATCGGTGCGCCCCGGCATCCAGTCTTCCAGGCTTTCGAACAACGCTTCGCCGACCTCCTTGCGACACTCGGCACAACCTGCCTCCTCAAGAAAACCCTTGGCCGGCGTATAGATGCAGCGCTTGGTGATGATCTCCAGGCCGTTGACCGGTTCGCCGAACGGCAGCGCGTCGGGATGCAGGACCACATGGCGGGCACCGGGGGCGATGGCGTGGGCCATGCGGTTGCCGGTGCGCCCGCAAGTGGTCAGTTGCTCTTCGACGATATTCTTGCGCACTAGCCAGCGCACGATCGCCCGGGCTCGGGGCTCATGGACCGGGAGGGTAGAAATTTTCGGGACGATGATGCTTTGCGAGTTCATGGCGAGGCCTGGCTGTTTCCCTGGCGGGTCTGATAGAAGGCCGGCAGCTTAATCCCTGGCCGAGCCAGGTCAAGCATTCAGGTAGCGCACAATCAACGCAAGGCCGCTGGCGAGCACCAGCCAGATAACCAGGCGCACGAACGCCTCTCGGGACATTTTCATGGTCAAGCGACGCCCGACCCACAGCCCCAGCGCCATGGCCGGCAACAAACACAGCGCCAGTACCAACAAGGGTAGCTCGGCATACACCCCGGCAATGACGAACAGGCTCAAGCGCACCACCGTGCTGCAACTGATCAGCGCGCTCTGCGTCGCCCGGGCCGCCTCCTTGGGCAAACGGCTGTTGAGGTAGATGGCATATAAAAAGCCGCCACTGCCGAACAGCGCACCGAACATCCCGCCCACCGTTCCCATCGGCAGCGCCCACAGCGCCGACAACTGCGTCGGCCGGGTTTTAATCAACAGGCTGTAGATCGCGTAGGCGCTGATGAACAGCCCCATCAACAACAGCAACAGGTCGGACTTGAGGTTAAGCAGGAAAATCACCCCGAGGGTGCACCCCACCGCCATGCACGGCAACAACCGCAGCAACTCGGACCGGGCGACGTCTCTCCGCGAGGGCAACAGATTGCCGAACGCCGCGACAAAATCCAGCAGCACCAGCAGCGGCACGATCTTGGACAGCGGCATGTACAGCAGCAGGATCGGCGCGGCCACCAACGCGGTGCCAAACCCGGCGATACCAAAAACAATGTAGGCCAGGATGATCGCCAGCCCGATCACCAGCCACTGCATCGGTGCGAATGCCCACTGGCCCAGCCATGACAAAAGCTCCATCCGGCACTTCCCTGAGGACGAAAGCGGCGACTTTAGCCAGATGTGTCGCGACACATCCAGCATTTATGCTGGCGGACCTGTCCGTAATGGAGCTAACGGAATCGAAATGTCTGCGCTCATGGAGATTCACCTACGAATCCCCTTATCATGCCGCCCATGATTAAAGATCCCTTTGCCCGACTGGGCCTGGACCGCGAGGTCCTGACTGTCAGCCAGCTCAACGGCCGCGCGCGGGTGCTGCTCGAAGACGTGTTCAGCAACATCTGGGTCGAGGGCGAAATCTCCAACCTCGCCCGGCCCGCCTCTGGCCACGTGTACTTCACGCTGAAGGACAGCGGCGCCCAGGTGCGTTGCGCGCTGTTCCGGCAGAACGCCGCGCGGGTGCGCCAGGCCTTGAAGGACGGTTTGGCGGTGAAGGTACGCGGCAAGGTCTCGCTGTTCGAGGGTCGCGGCGACTACCAGTTGATCCTCGACACCGTCGAGCCGGCCGGCGATGGTGCCCTGCGCCTGGCCTTCGATGCCTTGAAGGAAAAACTCAGCGCCGAGGGCCTGTTCAGCGCCGAGCGCAAGGTGCCGCTGCCGGCTCACCCGCAGCGCATCGGCATCATCAGTTCGCCGACCGGCGCGGTGATCCGCGACATCATCAGCGTGTTCCGCCGCCGAGCGCCGCAGATTGCCCTGACGCTGATTCCCACCGCCGTGCAAGGCCGCGAAGCCACCGCGCAAATCGTCCGCGCCCTGAAATTGGCGGACGCCCGCGGTTTCGATGCGCTGATCCTGGCCCGGGGTGGCGGTTCGCTGGAAGACTTGTGGTGCTTCAACGAAGAAGCGGTGGCCCGCGCGGTGGACGCTTGCGTCACGCCGATCGTCAGCGCCGTCGGCCATGAAACCGACGTGTCCATCAGCGATTTCGTCGCCGACGTGCGCGCGCCGACGCCGTCCGCCGCCGCCGAACTGCTGGCGCCGGATGCCGGGGATCTGGTTCGCCGGGTTGAAAGCCTGCATCGCCGGTTGGTGATGCGCATGCGCGACCGGCTGATGCGCGATCAACTTCGCCTCGAAGGCCTGACTCGACGCCTGCGTCATCCCGGCGAACGCCTGCGCCAGCAAGCCCAGCGCCTCGACGACCTGGACATGCGCATGCGCCGGGCCTTCGAACGCAGTCTCAATATCCGTCGCGAGCGCTTGATCCGCCTGGAGACCCGCCTGGCTGGGCAACATCCGGGCCGGCAGCTGGCGATGCTGCGCCATCGCTTGGAGAGCCTGGCCGAACGCCTGCCCCGGGCCATGCGCGAAGGCCTGAAAACCCGACGCGTGCAGTTACAGAATCAGATGCAGACGCTGCACATCGTCAGCCCTCTGGCGACCCTCGGCCGCGGCTACAGCATTCTGTTGGACGAGCGCGGCCATGCGGTCCGCAATGCCGCACAGACCCAGACCGGCCAGCGCCTGACCGCCAAGCTCGGCGAAGGCGAACTGCTGGTGCGGGTCGAAGACAATCACCTGACGCCGGTCACCCTTTCTCTACTGGATTGATTCATGCCGCGATTTCTCGCTCCATTGCTCTTGCTGTGCCTGACCTTCAACGCCCATGCCGACAGCTACATCACCCGCCTGCTGAACAAGCCGGTGCCTGGCGGCGTGGCCGTGGTCGATTTGGGCGCCGCGGCCCAGGCGCCGAAAGCCACGTACCAGGGCAAACCGGTGTTGGTGGTCAAGGAGCAGCAAAACTGGCTGGCGATTGTCGGCATTCCGCTGACGGTCCAGCCCGGTACCCAGCAGATCAGCAGTGGCGGCACCACCCAGCCATTCGTAGTCGGCTACAAGAAGTACCCCGAGCAGCGCATCACGTTGAAAAACAAACGCCAGGTGAATCCGGACCCGGCGGACCTTGCGCGGATCAATGCCGAGCTCGCGGTCCAATTGAAGGCCTACCGTAGCTTCAGCCCGAACATTCCCAGCAACCTGTTGCTGGACAAACCGGTCAACGGCCCGCTGTCGAGCAAGTTTGGCGTGCGCCGCTTCTTCAACGGCGAGGAACGCAACCCGCATTCCGGCCTGGATTTCGCCGTACCAGCCGGCACACCGATCAAGACCCCGGCCGCCGGCAAGGTCATTCTCACCGGCAATTACTTTTTCAATGGCAACACGGTGTTCGTCGACCATGGCCAGGGCTTCATCAGCATGTTCTGCCACATGTCGAAAATCGACGTGAAGGTTGGCCAGCAACTGGCGCGGGGCACAGTGGTGGGCAAGGTCGGCGCCACGGGCCGGGCGACCGGGCCGCACATGCACTGGAACATCAGCCTGAACGATGCGCGGGTGGACCCGGCGATTTTCATCGGAGCGTTCCAGCCCTGACACTGCCGACCAGCAATTGCCGAGCTCCAAATATCGACGCAATTTGTGAGACAAATATTGCTAAAAAGCGCGATTAAATCTCGCGCTTTTACCTAAAAACAGAACTTATCCCAATTTTTTCCGACTGCTTGCGATCCCCGGTGCACACGGTTAGGGTTGAATCCATGAAAACCTCTCACACCCTCATCCAGCTTCGCCAGCACCGCAGCCTGTGCCTCGTCAGCGCACGACTGCCGGGCTGAATCGCGGCACCTCGTCCCGGCTGACAAGCCACCCTATTCGAACCACCGGCAGGCCGCCTTTTTCCGGCCACGACAATAAGGATTCCGCCCCATGAGCATGCTCAAAGACCCGTCTTCGAAATACCGCGCCTTCCCGACCATCAACCTCCCGGATCGCACCTGGCCGTCGAAGACCATCACCGCCGCGCCGATCTGGTGCAGCTCCGACCTGCGCGATGGCAACCAGTCGCTGATCGAGCCGATGGACGCTGCGAAGAAGCTGCGCTTCTGGAAAACCCTGGTGGCGGTAGGCGTCAAGGAAATCGAGGCGTCGTTCCCAGCCGCGTCCCAGACCGATTTTGATTTCGTGCGCACCCTCATTGAAGAAGGCCACATCCCGGACGACACCACCATCCAGGTGCTGACCCAGGCCCGTGAAGACCTGATCGCCCGGACCTTCGAATCCCTGCGCGGGGCGAAAAAAGCCATCGTCCACCTGTACAACGCCACCTGCCCGTCGTTCCGCCGCATCGTGTTCAACCAGGACAAGGAAGGCGTAAAGGAAATCGCCGTGAACGCGGCCAAGCTGTTCGTCAAATATGCCGCCCAGCAGCCGGAAACCCAATGGCAGTTCGAATACTCGCCGGAAACCTTCAGCGCCACCGAGCTGGAGTTCGCCAAGGAGGTCTGCGACGCAGTGATCGAAGTGTGGAACCCGACGCCCAAGCGCAAGGTGATCCTCAACCTGCCGGCCACCGTGGAAGTCGCCACCCCGAATATCTACGCCGACCAGATCGAGTGGTTCCACCGCAACATCAGCCGTCGTGACAGCGTGCTCATCAGCCTGCACACCCACAACGACCGTGGCACCGGCGTCGCTGCCACCGAGCTGGGCCTGATGGCCGGCGCCGACCGCGTCGAAGGCTGCCTGTTCGGCAACGGCGAGCGCACCGGCAACGTCGACCTGGTGACCGTGGCGCTGAACCTCTACACCCAGGGCATCAACCCCGAGCTGGATTTCTCCGACATCGACGGCGTGCGCAAAGTAGTCGAGGAATGCAACCAGATCCCGGTTCATCCTCGTCACCCGTACGTCGGCGACCTGGTCCACACCGCGTTCTCCGGCTCGCACCAGGATGCGATTCGCAAGGGCTTCGCCCAGCAGAAACCGGACACCCTGTGGGAAGTGCCGTACCTGCCGATCGACCCGGCCGACATCGGTCGCAGCTACGAAGCGGTGATCCGCGTAAACAGCCAGTCCGGCAAAGGCGGCATCGCCTACCTGCTGGAGCAGGAATACGGCATCAGCCTGCCGCGTCGCATGCAGATCGAGTTCAGCCAAGTGGTGCAACGTGAAACCGACCGCCTGGGCCTGGAAATGACCGCTCAGCAGATCCACGCCCTCCTTCAGCGCGAATACCTGCAAGCCAATACCCCGTATGCGCTGGTTAGCCATCGCCTGCAGGAAGAAAACGGCAACAGTGCAGTGGAAGTTGAAGTGGCCAGCAAGGGCCAGGGCGAGACCAACCTGCACTGGCGCGGCAAGGGCAACGGCGCGCTGGAGGCCCTGGTGGCCGGGCTGCCGATCCCGGTGGAAATCATGGACTACAACGAACACGCTATCGGCGCCGGCACCAACGCCAAGGCCGCGGCGTACATCGAACTGCGAGTCAACGGTGAACGCGCGGTGCATGGCGTCGGCATCGATGAAAACATCACCACGGCAAGCTTCAAGGCGCTGTTCAGTGCGCTGAACCGCTCGCTGAGCCAGCCGGAAGCCAAAGCGGCCTGATCGATCGTTGAATAACAAAAAGGCCCCGGGGTGTGAACCCCGGGGCCTTTTGTTTGCTTGATTTCTGGTTGGCCGTCAGGCCATACAATTATCAGGCATGGGTATCGATCGAAACGGTCATCGCCTGCAAAAGCGCAGCTTGCAAGGTCTGCAAAGTCGCCTGGGTCCCCATGATCTGGGTCTGGATCGCCATGGTTTCCTGAGCTTTCTGCTCCTGGTTGGCCTGGCTTTTCTGCACACGGGCCAATTGGGCTTGCTGGTCGGCGAGCAACTTTTCGGTCCGCTCGATCTGCTTCTTCAGCTGTTCGATGACGTTGCTGCCATTGCTGCCACCAACGCCGGCAATGTTCGCGCCGCTGGTGTCGACTTCCAACTTCTTGTCTTTTTCTTCCGCGCTATCAGTCGGTGCTACTGGACTGAGCACTTTTTCTTCTTCAGCCCCGCGAATGGACACTTTGGGTGCCGACAGCGGATAAGGGTTTACGGTCGTTGCGCTGATACTGGTCATGGGGACTCCTCCTTGGCTGACCCGTTATCGGCCTGCAACAGCGTTCCTTGAGGACTGAATCGTTTCAATATACGAATTCGAAGCGATCAGCGTCCAGGTTCGCCGGGAACCGTGTGCGGTACGCCGCCAGGTCCGCCGCGCTCAGGCGAACGGTGAATACGCCGTCGGCCTCGCCGGCGCCGAGGAGTGTCTCGCCCTGGAAGTCCAGTACCTGGCTGTCGCCGGTGTAGGCGAAACCCTTGCCATCGGTGCCGATACGGTTCACCGCCGCCACGTAGCAGAGGTTTTCGATGGCACGGGCCGGCAGCAGGCGATTCCAATGCTGGCGCCGGGCGCCCGGCCAGTTGGCGGTGTACAGCAACAGGTCGGTGTCCTCGGCGTCGCGGCTCCAGGCCGGGAAGCGCAGGTCGTAGCAGATCAACGGCCGGATCCGCCAGCCCTTGAGTTCGAACAGTACTTGGCGCTCGCCCGGTGTGTAGTGATTGTGTTCACCCGCCATGCGGAACAGATGGCGCTTGTCGTAATGCAACACTTCGCCGTCCGGTCGCGCCCACAGCAAGCGATTGCGATGGCTGCCGTCGCCGGCCTGGACGATCACGCTGCCGGTGACCACCGCGTCCAGCTTCGCCGCCTGGACCTTGAGCCATTGGCTGGCGGGGCCGCTCTCAGGCTCCGCCAGGGTTTCGGATTCCATAGAAAATCCGGTGGTGAACATTTCCGGCAGGATGATGAGGTCCGCCCCGCGCGCCTGTTCGAGCAGCGCCTCGAAATGCTCCAGGTTCGCCTGGCGGTCGTGCCAGGCCAAGGTGGTCTGGACCAACGCAATGTTCAGGTCCGGCAATGCACTCAAATCACGCATAGTTTTTCCGCCGCTTCGCGCAGCGTCTCCTCGCGTTTGGCAAAGCACAAGCGCACCAGGCGCTGGCCTTGGGGCGGGTTCTGGTAGAACACCGAGATCGGAATGGTCGCTACGCCATGTTCGCGGGTCATCCAGACGGCCATGTCGACGTCATTCAGGTCGGGGCGAATCTGCGAATAATCCACCAGCTGGAAATAGGTGCCGGCGACCCGCTTGAAGTTGAAGCGCGACGGCGCCAGCAGATCGCAGAACAGGTCGCGCTTGGCCTGGTAGAAGTCCGGCAGTTCGTCGACGTGTTCCGGATGCTCGGCCATGTAGTCGGCCAGGGCGTACTGCAACGGCGTCACGCCGCAGAAGCTGACGTACTGGTGCACCTTGCGCAGCTCAGCCGTCAGCGCCGCTGGCGCTACCACGTAGCCAGTTTTCCACCCAGTGACGTGATAGGTCTTGCCGAACGAGCTGACCACGAAGGCGCGACGATACAGCTCTTCGTGGGCGAGGACGCTGGCGTGGGGCACGCCGTCGAACACCAGGTGTTCATAGACCTCATCGCTGATCAGGTAAATGTCGCGATCGCGGATCAGCGCCGCCAACTGGTCCAGCTCGGCGCGGCTGATCAAGGCGCCGCTGGGGTTGTGCGGGGTATTGAGGATGATCATGCGCGTACGCGGGCTCAGGGCCTCGCCGAGCTTCTGGAAGTCGATGGCGAAATCGTCCAGGCCCAACTGAACATGCACGCAACGCCCACCGGCCAATTGCACGGCAGGCTCGTAGCTGTCGTAGCTAGGGTCGAAGACAATCACTTCGTCGCCGCTGTGAACCACCGCCGCGATGGCGCAGAAAATCGCCTGGGTCGCGCCGGGGGTCACGGTGACTTCCTGATCGGCATCGACGTTGGCGCCATAACTGCGGGCGATCTTTGCCGCGATCTGCTGGCGCAGCGCTGGCAGGCCAGTCATCGGCGAGTATTGGTTATGGCCTTGGGCGATATGCCGGCCGACCGCATCGCGCAGGGCCTGCGGACCGTCGAAATCGGGAAACCCCTGGGACAGATTGAGCGCGCCGGTCTGCGCGGCGAGCTGGGACATCTGGGTGAAAATCGTGATGCCGACATTCGGCAACTTGCTGGTGATCATCGAGGGTTCCCTGGGTCTGCACCCGGCTCTGGTGCGGCGCGGGAGAGGTCGAGGATAGCCCAATCGGCCGTCACAAAAAAAGGTGCCCGCAAGGGCACCTTTTTCTACGGCAGCTACAAGCTACAAGCTGATGCGCACCGAACTTGCCGCTTGCAGCTTACAACTTGCCGCTGCTTTTATTTCTTATCGCGGCGCTTCTTGTCGGCCTTTTTGTGGTGCGACATCAAGCGGCGCTTCTTGTTGACCTGGCGGTCGGTGAGCGTGTTCTTGTTGCCTTCGTACGGGTTCTCGCCTCCCTTGAACTCGATGCGGATCGGCGTGCCGACCAGCTTCAGGACGCGGCGATAGGTATTCTCCAGGTAGCGAACGTACGACTTGGGCACCTTTTCGATCTGGTTACCGTGAATCACGATGATCGGCGGGTTGGCACCACCCAAGTGGGCGTAGCGCAACTTGATCCGACGGTTGTTGACCATCGGTGGCGCGTGTTCGCCCACCGCATCTTCGAGGATCTGGGTGAGGCGGTTGGTCGGCCAGCGAGTGACCGCCGACTTGAACGAGTTCTGTACCGAGGCGTAGAGGTTGCCCACGCCGGTGCCGTGCAGGGCCGAGATGAAGTGGATGTCGGCGAAGTCGACGAAGAACAGCCGGCGCTGCAATTCGACCTTCACGTAGTCGCGCTCGCTCGGCGTCATGCCGTCCCACTTGTTGATCGCGATGACCAGCGCACGACCGGCTTCCAGGGCAAAGCCCAGCAGGTTCAAGTCGTGATCGACCACGCCTTCGCGGGCGTCCATCACGAAGATCACCACGTTGGCGTCTTTGATCGCCTGCAAGGTCTTGACCACGGAGAATTTTTCGACTTCCTCGTGGATCTTGCCGCGCTTGCGCACACCGGCGGTGTCGATCAGCGTGTACTTCTCTTCGTTACGCTCGAAGGGAATGTAGATGCTGTCACGGGTGGTGCCAGGCTGGTCGTAGACGATGACCCGGTCTTCGCCGAGCATGCGGTTGACCAGGGTCGACTTGCCGACGTTCGGGCGGCCGATGATGGCGATCTTGATCCCGTCTTTTTCGCTCGGGCCAGGAATGCGCTTGGCTTCCTCGCCCTCGGCAACGATTTCTTCCTCGCCCTCTTCCGGCTCGTCTGCGTCGTCCTTGGGGAAATCAGCCAGGGCGATTTCCAGCATCTGGGTGATGCCACGGCCGTGGGCGCCGGCGATCGGGATCGCCTGGCCCATTCCCAATGGCGCGAACTCGGCGCGAGCCATGTCCGGGTCGATGTTGTCGACCTTGTTGGCAACCACGTAGGAGCGCTTGTTACGTTTGCGCAAATGCTCGGCGATCATCTGGTCGGCGGCGGTAAAACCGGCCTTGGCGTCTACCAGGAACAGCACCACATCAGCTTCTTCGATGGCGAGCAGCGACTGCTCGGCCATTTTTTCGTCCATGCCATGTTCATCACCGGAGATGCCGCCGGTGTCGACCAGAATATAGGTACGCCCTTGCCACTTGGCCTCACCGTATTGGCGATCACGGGTCAGACCGGACAAGTCGCCGACGATGGCGTCGCGAGTCCTGGTCAGGCGGTTGAACAAGGTGGACTTGCCGACGTTCGGTCGGCCCACCAGGGCGATTACGGGAACCATGCGGCTCTCCACTTCGTTATTTCAGAAAATACAAAAGCCGCTGCGAGGCAGCGGCTGGTGCTCGGGGCAGTCTGTGCAAGCCCTGCAAACCTTGCGAACAAGGCCGCTTGGGGGATTAGCCCCAAGCATAGTCTTACTTGATGGTCAGGGCTTCCAGTTTGCCGCTGTTGCCATACACATAAATCATGCTGCCCACCACCAGCGGACGGGCACGCAGGCCGTCGCTGTCGATGCGCTCGCGGCCGACGAAACGACCGTCCACCTGGCTGAGCAGGTGCAGGTAACCTTCCAGGTCACCCACTGCAACGTAGCTGGAGAAGACTTCCGGGGCCGACAGTTGACGGCGGGCCAGGGAATCGTTGCTCCACAATGCCGTGGTGGAACGCTCGTCGACGCCTTCGACGGTGCCCGAGGACAGGCTCACGTAGACGCTGCCGAAGCCTTGGGCGACACCGGCGTAGCTGGAGGCATCGCGCTGCCACAATACACGGCCGCTTTCCAGGTCCAACGCCGCGACGCGGCCCTGGTAGCTGGCAACGTAGAGCGTGCCGCCGGACAGCAGCAGGCCGCCGTCGATGTCGACCACGCGCTCCAGTTCCGAACGACCTTGCGGGATGGCTACGCGTTGTTCCCATAGCGGCACGCCGTTGGAAATGTCCAGGGCAACGACTTTACCGGTCGACAAGCCAGCCACCGCGAGGCGGTTGGTGACAATCGGTGCGCTGGTGCCGCGCAGGGTCAGTACCGCCGGGGTGCTGTCATATAACCAGCGTTGGCTGCCGGTGGCGGCATCCAAACCGATCAGACGATCATCCTGGGTCTGGATCACCACCACGTCGCCGTTGGTGGCAGGCGGCGCCAGGACTTCACTGGTCACGCGGGCGCGCCATTTCTCTTCACCGCTGCTCGCGTCAAGGGCGACAATCTCGCCCTTGAGCGTGCCGATCATCACCAGCCCGTAACCCACGCCAACGGCGCCGGACACAGGCAGTTCAAGATCCTTTTCCCACTTGACGTCGCCGCTCATGCGGTCCATCGCCATGATGACGCCCGTGACGTCGCCGGCATAGATGGTGTCGCCGTCGATAGCCGGCACCAGCATGTTGTAGGTTTCGCCCTGGCCATCACCGATGGAACGGCTCCATTGCTTCTGCAGCACGACTTCTTCTTTGAAGTCGGTCAGTTCGGCTGGAGGCAGTTCTTTCTTGCTGTTGCTGCTGCAACCCGCGGCCAGAATGGCCAGGGCCAGCAATGCTGCATGTTTCCAACGGATCACGTCACGCATCCCCTTTAGCCAGGTCGTCCAGCTTGATTTGCAGGCCACCGACCGCGGCTTCATCCGACAGCGCAGCCTTGGCTTTTTGGTAGGCCGCATGGGCCTCATCAGCGCGGCCCAGCTGTACCAGCAGGTCGCCCTTGAGTTCTTCGCGAGTCGCCAGGAACGCCTTGTCGGCGTCGCCGTCGAGCAGCTTCAAGGCGTCTTCAGCCTTGTTCTGCGCCGCCAGCACCTGTGCCAGACGCTGACGCGCCACTTCGCCCAGGGTCGGGTTGGCCGGCTTGTCGACGATGGCCTTCAGCTCGGTGGCCGCGTCGTCCAGTTTGCCGCTGTCTACCGCGACCTTGGCCACGAACAGGCTGCCGTACTGGGCGTAGGCGGTGCCGCCGAACTCCTTGTTGAGCTTGCCAGCCAGATCCGCCACGCGGGCAGGGTCAGGCTTGCCGTCCGGTGTCAGGGTGGTTTCCAGCAATTGCTGATAGAGCATCGAGGCGCCTTGCGACTGGTTGCCCTGGTATTTCTGGTAGGCCTGCCAACCGAACACGATGACCAGCGCCAGCAGGCCGCCAGTGAGCAGTGGCTTGCCGTTGCGCGTCCACCAGTCCTTCAAATCCGCCAGCTGTTCATCTTCGCTACTCGACACCCCAATACTCCTTAATCGCTAAATCGGCTGTTTGACAGCTTCAACCCTGCACGACGCAGGTGGCCAGGTGTGCAGCAAGCGCATCCCAGGCAATGCTTTGTTGTTCGCCCTGGCCACGCAGGGGTTTGAAACCTACCACTTGTTGGGCCAGTTCGTCGTCACCGAGGATCAATGCGTACAACGCACCGCTCTTGTCGGCTTTCTTGAATTGGCTTTTGAAACTGCCGCCGCCGGCATTGATCTGCAGGCGCAGGCTGGGCAACTGGTCGCGGACCCGTTCGCTCAGGGCCAGGGCTGCCAGTTCGGCGGCCTCGCCGAAGGCGCACAGGTAGACGTCAACCTGGCGGGCCAGTTCTTCAGGCACCTTGTCCAGTGCTTCAAGCATCAGCACCAGGCGCTCGATGCCCATTGCAAAGCCCACGCCCGGCGTGGGCTTGCCGCCCATCTGTTCGACCAGCCCGTCGTAGCGGCCGCCGGCGCATACGGTGCCCTGGGCACCGAGCTTGTCGGTGACCCATTCGAATACGGTCTTGCTGTAGTAATCCAGGCCACGGACCAACTTGGGGTTGATCACGTAGGGAATGCCGACGGCGTCCAGGCGCGCCTTCAGCCCTTCGAAATGCGCACGGGATTCGTCGTCGAGGTAGTCGGCCATTTTCGGCGCGTCGACCAGGATCGCCTGGGTTTCCGGATTCTTGGTGTCCAGCACCCGCAGTGGATTGGTCTTCAGGCGGCGTTGGCTGTCTTCGTCCAGCTTGTCCACGTGCCCCGAAAGAAATTCCACCAACGCTTCGCGATAACGGCCACGGGACTCGCTGGTGCCCAGGCTGTTGAGCTCAAGCTTGACCGCATCGCGCAGCCCCAGCTCGCCCCACAGGCGCCAGGTCATGACGATCAGCTCGGCGTCGATGTCCGGACCTTCCAGGTTGAACACTTCCAGGCCGATCTGGTGGAACTGGCGATAACGGCCTTTCTGCGGACGTTCGTGACGGAACATCGGGCCGATGTACCAGAGTTTCTGCACCTGTCCGCCACCGGTGATGCCGTGTTCGAGCACCGCACGCACGCACGCCGCGGTGCCTTCGGGACGCAGGGTCAGCGAATCGCCGTTGCGGTCGTCGAAGGTGTACATCTCTTTCTCGACGATGTCGGTGACTTCGCCGATGGAGCGCTTGAACAGCTCGGTGAACTCGACGATGGGCATGCGGATCTGCCGGTAACCGTAGTTATCCAGCAGGCGCGCCACGGTGCCCTCGAAATAGCGCCACAGGGGCGTCTGCTCGGGCAGGATGTCGTTCATGCCACGAATGGCTTGCAGAGACTTGCTCACATGTATTCCTTAATCTTTCGACTTAACCGCGCGCGATGACCGCTGCGTCGGCTTCGACCTTTTCGGCCGCTTTCTGGCGGATCAGCCGTTCCAGCTCATCCACCAGATTGTCATTCGTCAGTTTCTGCGACGGCTTGCCGTCGATGTAAATCAGGTTCGGCGTACCGCCAGTCAGGCCGATGTGGGCCTCCTTGGCTTCGCCCGGCCCGTTGACCACGCAACCGATCACCGCGACATCCAGCGGCACCAGCAAATCTTCAAGGCGCCCTTCCAGCTCGTTCATGGTCTTGACCACATCGAAGTTCTGCCGCGAGCAACTCGGGCAGGCGATGAAGTTGATACCGCGGGAACGCAGGTGCAAGGATTTGAGAATGTCGTAGCCGACTTTCACTTCCTCGACCGGGTCCGCCGCCAACGAGATGCGGATGGTATCGCCAATCCCTTCGGCGAGCAGCATACCGAGGCCGACGGCGGATTTCACCGTGCCCGAACGCAACCCACCGGCTTCAGTGATGCCCAGGTGCAGCGGCTGGACGATTTCCTTGGCCAGCAGGCGGTAGGCTTCGACGGCCATGAACACATCGGACGCCTTCACGCTGACCTTGAAGTCCTGGAAATTCAGGCGCTCCAGGTGCTCCACATGGCGCAGGGCCGATTCCACCAGCGCGGCCGGGGTCGGTTCGCCATATTTCTTTTGCAGGTCTTTTTCCAGGGAACCGGCGTTGACGCCGATGCGGATCGGGATGCCACGGTCGCGAGCGGCATCTACCACCGCGCGCACCCGGTCTTCGCGACCGATGTTGCCCGGATTGATACGCAGGCAGTCGACGCCCAGCTCGGCCACGCGCAAAGCGATGCGGTAGTCGAAGTGAATGTCGGCCACCAGCGGCACCTTGACCAATTGCTTGATCTTGCCGAACGCCTCGGCGGCGTCCATGTCAGGCACGGAAACACGCACGATGTCGACACCGGCGGCTTCCAGGCGGTTGATCTGCGCAACGGTGGCGGCTACGTCATTGGTGTCGCTGTTGGTCATGCTCTGCACAGCGATTGGCGCATCGCCGCCCACGGGCACGTTACCGACCCAGATCTTCCGGGATTCGCGACGTTTGATTGGAGATTCGCCGTGCATGACTTATTGACCCAACTTCAGGCGAGCGGTCTCGCCACTGGTGAACGGAGCCACGTCGACCGGCTGGCCGTTGTAGCTGACCTGCGCGCCACGGGCATAGCCCAGGCGTACCGCAAACGGAGGCTTGCCGTTGATGGAAGTGCTGTCGCCCTTGCGCTTGAGGCCACTGAACAACACCTTGCCGTTGCCGTCGGTGACCTGCGTCCAGCAGTCGGCGATGAATTGGATTTGTACCTGGCCATCACCCGGTGCCGGAGCCGCCGCGGTTGCCGGAGCTGCCGGGGCCACGGTTGGCGCTGGCGCGGCCAGCGTCGGGGCCGGGGCTGCCGGCGCGGTGCCGGCGTGGGCTGGAGCCGTCGGTGCGGCAGGAGCTGGAGCAGGTGCGGGAGCCACTGGAGCGGTCGGCTCAGCGCCAGCGGCGGCATCGGCCTCGGCGCCGTCCTGGCCCTGAGGCAAGGCCAGGGCGGTTTCGCCTTCGGCTTGTGCTTCCACGACAGCCTGGTCTTCCGGCTCATCCAACGGATGGATCTGGGTGGTGCCGTCGGCGCCTTCGACTTCGACGTGTTCAGGGTTCATGGCGACCGGTTCCTTGGTGCGCAAGGACGCCTGGTCCTGCCACCAGACGAAACCGCCACCGATCACCGCGATCAGCAGCAACAGGCTGACGATTCGCAAAATGGTGTGGGAAACACGCACCGGCTCTTCGATACGACCCAGGCTGTGCACGCTGCTGCCCTGGGCGTCGGAACCGGTGTATTGATCGAATTGCTGGACCAGCACTGTCTGGTCCATGCCGAGCAATTTGGCATAGGCGCGGATATAGCCCCGGGCAAAGGTGTGCCCAGGCAATTTGTCGAACGCGCCAGCTTCCAGATTGCCCAGGGAAGTCACGGTGAGATTGAGCTTGAGGGCCACTTCGGCCAGCGACCAACCATTGCTTTCGCGGGCTTGACGCAGGGTCTCACCGGGATTTACGCGAGTCGCTGCTACAACTTCGGGATGCGCCGCTTTCATCATTGCTCCGACAGGTATTGCTGATATTCCGGCGTACCGGGATAGAGTCTTTTGAGTTGCAGGCCATAGCTTGCGGCCTTGTCACGATCTTCGAACACATGTGCCAGCCGAACGCCGAGCAATAGACTACGTGCATTTTGCTCGCTCAGCAGGCTAAAACGTTCGTAATAGTCACGCGCGGGCACATAATGCCTGTCTTCGTAAGACAACTCAGCCATTTCCAGCAATGCGCGCGGTTGCTGGCGGTTGAGTCGCAGTGCCTTTTCAAGCTGCTGGCGGGCCAGGTCGCGCTGGCCGAGTTTCGCGGCGGTCATGCCAAGGTTTTCAAAAACCCGTGAACGTTCGGGATAAAGGGTATCGGCGGCCGCTTGCTCGAAGCGTTCGTAGGCCTCTTTGTAACGAGCCTGCTCGTAAAGGAAGCTGCCGTAGTTGTTCAGGAATCGGGCATCTTGCGGCCGGGCCGACAGCGCCTTGCGAAAATGTTCATCGGCCAGTTCCGGCTCCATCTCCGCCTGGAACACCAAGGCCAGCGCCGCGTTGGCATCGGCATCGCTGCCGTCCAGCTCCAGGGCTTTCTTGAGGGGCACCTTGGCCCGCTCGGTCATGCCCTGTTGCAAATAACCGATGCCCAACTGCACGTAGGCTTCGCGCGCTTCGTCGCGGCCCTTGCTGGTCTTCATCGGGTTGTAGTCACCCGACAGCACACAACCGGAACAAAGGCCGGCCAACAGCAACAGCAGCGCAAAGCGCAGGGACATAGAGTTCCTCTCTTAGTGACTGTTCGCAGCGTTTTGCACTGCATCGTCGGCGGCGTTCAATTCGCGCACGGCAATGTAGCGTTCGCTGCGACGGGTGCGATCCAGCACCTGTCCTACCAACTGGCCACACGCGGCGTCGATGTCTTCGCCGCGGGTGGTGCGCACGGTGACGTTGAAGCCAGCGTGGTGAAGCTGATCCTGAAAGCGACGAATCGCGTTATTGCTCGGGCGCTCGTAGCCGGAATGCGGGAACGGGTTGAACGGGATCAGGTTGATCTTGCACGGGATGTTCTTGAGCAGCTCGATCATCTCGACGGCGTGTTCAACCTTGTCGTTCACGTCCTTGAGCAAGGTGTACTCGATGGTCAGCACGCGTTTTTCGCCCAGGGACGACATATAGCGCTGGCATGACTCGAGCAGCATCTTAAGCGGATATTTCTTGTTGATCGGCACCAATTGGTTACGCAATGCGTCATTGGGTGCGTGCAGCGACAACGCCAGGGAGACGTCGATGTGCTTGGCCAGCTCATCGATCATCGGCACCACGCCGGAGGTGGACAGGGTCACGCGGCGCTTGGAGATGCCGTAGCCCAGGTCGTCCATCATCAGGTGCATGGCGGCCACGACGTTGTCGAAGTTCAGCAGCGGCTCACCCATGCCCATCATCACCACGTTGGTGATGGCACGGTCGACGGTTGCCGGGACGCTGCCAAAGGATTTGTTGGCTATCCACACCTGGCCGATCACTTCGGCGGCGGTGAGGTTGCTATTGAAGCCTTGCTTGCCGGTGGAGCAGAAACTGCAATCCAGGGCACAGCCTGCCTGGGACGAAACGCACAAGGTGCCGCGCTTGCCCTGGGGAATGTAGACGGTCTCGACGCAGCTACCGGACGCCACGCGCACCACCCACTTACGGGTGCCGTCGCTGGAGATGTCCTCGCTGACCACTTCCGGACCGCGAATTTCAGCAACAGCCTTGAGCTTTTCGCGCAAGGCCTTGCTGACATTCGTCATGGCGTCGAAGTCGTCGACGCCAAAGTGGTGAATCCATTTCATCACCTGGCCGGCACGGAAACGCTTCTCCCCGATCGAGTCGAAGAATTTCTCCATTTCCGGCTGGGTCAGGCCCAACAGGTTGGTTTTGCCGTTCGATGTAGTCATGGATTCACCTTCACTCAAAAGCCTGGGCTTAGCGAGTGGTTACTTCAGTAGCGGAGAAAAAGTAAGCGATTTCGCGAGCAGCGGCGGCTTCGGAGTCCGAACCGTGGACGGCGTTGGCGTCGATGGACTCAGCGAAGTCAGCACGGATGGTGCCGGCAGCAGCTTCTTTAGGGTTGGTAGCGCCCATCAGCTCACGGTTGCGAGCGATGGCGTTTTCGCCTTCCAGCACCTGAACGACAACCGGACCGGAGGTCATGAAGGCAACCAGCTCGCCGAAGAAACCGCGCTCGCTGTGCTCAGCGTAGAAGCCTTCGGCCTCGGCTTTGGACAGCTGCTTCATTTTCGAAGCTACAACGCGCAGGCCAGCGTCTTCGAAACGGGTAACGATCTTGCCGATCACGTTTTTAGCAACGGCGTCAGGCTTGATGATGGAGAAAGTACGTTGAACAGCCATGGTGTAACTCCAGAAACGGTAATTTGCGAAAAATTAAACCCGCGAATTATACGCGGGTTCTTGGGTATTGCCTAACCTGCGAGGCGATCAGTCCAATTCTGCGGCCCAGAGCTCCTGGACCGCTTCCAACACCTTCTCGCCGACTCGGCCAGAAGTGGCATCGAAGTCCGGCAGCTCCAGGATCATCTGCTGCAGGCGGACGAAACCTACAGAGTACGGATCGAGACCCTCGTGGGCCTCGGCCAATTCTTCCGCGATGCGTTGTACATCATTCCAACCATAGCTCATGACAGTGTCACCATCAGTGCGGCGCTTCAGCCGCATGGTTAAGCGAATATTTCGGGATTTCGACCACCAGGTCCTCGGTGCCAACCTTGGCCTGACAAGTCAGGCGCGACGTCGGCTCAAGGCCCCAGGCCCGATCAAGGTAGTCTTCCTCCAGCTCATCGGCCTCATTGAGCGAGTCGAAACCTTCGCGAATGATGCAATGGCACGTGGTGCAGGCACACACGCCGCCGCAGGCGCTCTCGATCTCGATGTGGTTGTCATGGGCCACTTCAAGCAGGGACTTGCCGGTTTCGGCCTCTACCACCATACCGTCCGGGCAATGCTCGGCGTGTGGCAGGAAAATGATCTGCGGCATCAGTTATTCCTCGATTTCATTCAGGTTGCGCCCCGCCAGGGCGGCTTTCACCGTCGAGTCCAGGCGGCGGGCAGCAAAGGCATCGGTGACCTGCGACAGACGCTTGGTCTGCTGCTCGATGGCATAACCATCGGTGCCTTTGATCAATTCAGAAAGTTCTTGCATCCGCATTTCAATGACCATGCGCTCTTCGGCGTCGAGCAAGCGCTCGCCATCGGCTTCGAGGGCGGCCTGCACGGCCTCGATCAGGCGCTGGGCGTCGACTTGCTGTTCGCGCAATACGCGGGCGACCTTGTCGTCGCTGGCGTGCTGGAAGGAATCCTTGAGCATCTTGGCGATCTCGCCGTCGGTCAGGCCATAGGACGGCTTGACCTGGATGCTCGCCTCGACGCCCGAACCCAGCTCGCGGGCGGAGACGTTGAGCAAGCCGTCGGCATCGACCTGGAAGGTCACGCGGATCTTCGCCGCACCAGCAACCATCGCCGGGATGCCGCGCAGTTCGAAGCGGGCCAGGGAACGGCAGTCGCTGATCAGCTCACGCTCGCCTTGCAGCACGTGGATCATCATGGCCGACTGGCCGTCTTTGTAGGTGGTGAAGTCCTGGGCGCGGGCAACCGGGATGGTGGTGTTGCGTGGAATCACCTTCTCCATCAGGCCGCCCATGGTTTCCAGGCCCAGGGACAACGGAATCACGTCGAGCAGCAGCAATTCGCCGCCTTCGCGCTTGTTGCCGGCCAAGGTGTCAGCCTGGATCGCGGCGCCGATGGCCACCACCTGATCCGGGTCGATTTCGGTCAGCGGCTGGCGGCCAAAGGCTTCGGCGACGGCTTCGCGAACCCGAGGCACGCGGGTCGACCCGCCGACCATGACCACTGCCTTCACCTCTTCAAGCTCAACGCCGGAATCACGCACGGCACGGCGGCAGGCCTTGAGGCTGCGGGCGACCATGGGC
Source organism: Pseudomonas marvdashtae (assembly GCF_014268655.2). Lineage (NCBI taxonomy): Bacteria > Pseudomonadati > Pseudomonadota > Gammaproteobacteria > Pseudomonadales > Pseudomonadaceae > Pseudomonas > Pseudomonas marvdashtae. The sequence goes on along the minus strand of NZ_JABWQX020000002.1, from coordinate 478,574 downwards.
TCGATCAGGGCATCGAAGGCTTCGCGGGTCAGCGCGGCCTTCCAGTCGCCATAGGCAACTTCAACCGTGGCGACGTCGGTCAAGGCTTCCTTGGCCGCGCAGGCGGTTTGCAGCAGTTGGCGTTGCGCACCCGGGTCGAGGTCAGCGGAGAGGCCCGCTTGCTCGATGATCCAGCCGGCGATGGCATGATCGAAGTCATCGCCGCCCAGGGCACTGTCGCCACCGGTGGCCAGGACTTCGAAAACACCACCAGTCAGGCGCAGGATAGAAATATCGAACGTGCCGCCACCCAGGTCGTAAATCGCGACGAGGCCTTCGGCGTGTTGGTCCAGGCCGTACGCCACCGCAGCGGCCGTCGGCTCGTTGAGCAGGCGCAGGACGTTGAGGCCGGCGAGCTTGGCCGCATCCTTGGTCGCTTGGCGCTGGGCATCATCGAAATAGGCTGGAACAGTGATGACCGCACCCACCAGCTCACCGCCCAACGCCGCTTCGGCACGCTGGCGCAGGACCTTGAGGATGTCGGCGGACACTTCAACCGGGCTTTTCGGGCCCTGTACGGTTTCGATGAACGGCATGTGGGATTCGCCGCCGACAAAGCGGTACGGCAGCTGATCGCCCAATTGCTTGACGTCGGACAGACCACGACCCATCAAGCGCTTGACCGAGACAATAGTGTTCAGCGGATCGGTGGCCGCGGCCAGCTTGGCCGACTCGCCCACTTCGACATGATCGGCATGATAGCGCACGGCAGACGGCAGGATCACCCGCCCCTGCTCGTCGGCCAGCGGTTCGGAAAGACCGCTGCGCAAGGCAGCGACCAGGGAATTGGTAGTACCCAAGTCGATCCCGACAGCCAGGCGACGCTGGTGCGGTTGTGGACTTTGGCCGGGTTCGGCGATCTGCAGTAGGGCCATCGTAATCAGGACTTATCTGTAATCAGGCGTGCGACCGGAGCGGCACTGGGTTAATCGTCGAGGCGCTCTTCGAGCTGGCGCACTTCGTAGGTGAGCTTGTCGAGGAACTGCATGCGCCGCATCAGGCGTTCGGCCTGTTCGCGTTGCGCGGCATCGTTCCAGCAGGCTGCGAAGCTGTCGTTCAGTGTTTGCTGGGCGTCTTTCAAGCGGCGCTTGAATACCGCGACTCCGGCCAGGTCGGCGCTGTCCTGCAGGTCTTCAAGCTCCTCACGCCATTGCATCTGCTGCAACAGGAACTCGGGATCGTGGACCGTGACCTCCAGCGGCAACTCATGGCCGCTGATGGCGAGCAGGTAACGCGCGCGCTTGGCCGGGTGCTTGAGCGTCTGGTAAGCCTCGTTGAGGTTCGCCGACTGCTCGAGCGCCCGCCGCTGCTCCGCCTCGGAGGCATCGGCAAAGCGGTCGGGATGGACGCCACGGGCCAGTTCCAGATAACGCGCGGACAACTGATCGAGGTCCAACTGGAACGCAGGCTGCAACTGGAACAACGCAAAATGACAAGGAGTACCCACAAGCTGCCTCAGATGTTGAAGCTTTCGCCGCAGCCACATTCACCGCGCACGTTGGGGTTGTTGAACTTGAAGCCTTCGTTCAACCCTTCCTTGACGAAATCCAGCTCGGTGCCGTCCAGGTACGTCAGGCTTTTCGGGTCGATGATCACTTTCTGACCATGACTTTCGAATACCTGGTCGTCTTCGCCCACTTCGTCGACGAATTCCAGTACATAGGCGAGGCCGGAACAGCCCGTGGTGCGAACACCCAGGCGGATACCCTCGCCCTTGCCGCGCCCTGCAAGAGAGCGCTGGATATGGTTAGCTGCCGCTTCTGTCATCTGGATAGCCATGGAAAACTCCTTACCGTAACGCGGATCAGACCAAGCCTTTCTTCTGCTTGTAATCGCGAACGGCGGCCTTGATGGCGTCTTCGGCGAGTACCGAGCAGTGGATCTTCACTGGCGGCAGGGCCAGTTCTTCGGCCAGCTGAGTGTTCTTGATGGTTTCGGCTTCATCGAGGGTCTTGCCTTTCATCCACTCGGTGGCGAGGGAGCTGGACGCGATGGCCGAGCCGCAGCCGTAGGTCTTGAACTTGGCGTCTTCGATGATGCCTTGCTCGTTGACCTTGATCTGCAGGCGCATTACGTCGCCGCACGCCGGGGCGCCGACCATGCCGGTGCCGACGTCAGGATCCTGCGCGTCCATCTTGCCGACGTTGCGCGGGTTCTCGTAGTGGTCGATGACCTTTTCGCTATATGCCATTTGCTTTAATCCTCATCAGTGGAGCCGCTCTGGTGGCGACTTCTCAGTGCGCCGCCCATTCGATTTTCGAAATGTCGACGCCGTCTTTGTACATATCCCACAGCGGCGACAAAGCGCGCAGCTTGGTAACGGCCTCGCAGACTTTCTGCGCGGCGTAATCGATTTCTTCTTCGGTGGTGAAGCGGCCGAAGGTGAAGCGGATCGAGCTGTGCGCCAGTTCGTCGTTGCGGCCCAGGGCGCGCAGTACGTACGAAGGCTCGAGGGACGCCGAGGTGCACGCCGAACCGGATGACACGGCCAGATCCTTGAGCGCCATGATCAGCGACTCGCCTTCAACGTAGTTGAAGCTCAGGTTCAGGTTGTGCGGTACGCGGGCGGTCAGGCTGCCGTTGACGTAGAGTTCTTCGAGGTGCTCGACCTGTTTGAAGAAACGGTCGCTCAGGGCCTTGATGCGAACGTTCTCGGCAGCCATGTCTTCCTTGGCCACGCGGAAGGCTTCGCCCATGCCGACGATCTGGTGGGTCGCCAGGGTGCCCGAACGCATGCCGCGTTCGTGACCGCCGCCGTGCATGGTCGCTTCGATGCGAACACGCGGCTTGCGGCTCACGTACAGCGCGCCGATGCCTTTAGGGCCGTAGGTCTTGTGGGCGGAGAACGACATCAGGTCGACTTTCAGCTTCGACAGGTCGATGTCGACCTTGCCGGTGGACTGCGCGCCGTCGACGTGGAACAGGACGCCCTTGGAGCGGGTCAGTTCGCCGATGGCAGCGATGTCGTTGACGGTGCCGATTTCGTTGTTCACGTGCATGATCGAGACCAGGATGGTGTCGTCGCGCAGTGCAGCTTCGATCATGGCCGGGGTGATGATGCCGTCTTCGCCTGGCTCGATGTAGGTGACTTCGAAGCCTTCACGCTCCAGTTGGCGCATGGTGTCCAGGACAGCCTTGTGCTCGATCTTGGAGGTGATCAGGTGCTTGCCCTTGGTGTGGTAGAAATGCGCGACACCTTTGATTGCCAGGTTGTCGGATTCGGTAGCACCGGAGGTCCAGACGATTTCACGCGGGTCGGCGTTGACCAGGTCGGCGACCTGGCGGCGGGCGTTTTCGACCGACTCTTCAGCCTTCCAGCCAAATACGTGGGAACGGGACGCCGGGTTGCCGAAGTTTCCGTCGACCAGCAGGCATTCACTCATTTTTTGCGCAACACGCGGATCAACCGGGGTGGTCGCTGAGTAATCAAGGTAAATCGGCAATTTCATGGACTCTCTCCTAAATCAGGCTGGCTGGCGTTCCGCGTGCTCTGCGGCAGTCATTCGACGGCGGACGCTTCAATCTTGTCCAGGTGCAGCGACTTGCTATTGCAACGGCGCTGGTCCTGACGCTGGGCTACTTCTTGCACCTCACGGCGAGTTACAAGGTCGGCCAAGCTGATACCACTCAGAAATTCGTGAATCTGCAGGCTCAAATCGCACCACAGATGATGGGTCAGGCAAGTATCGCCGCCATGGCAGTCGCCAAGGCCCTGGCATTTGGTCGCATCGACCGATTCGTTCACGGCATCGATCACCTGCGCGACCTGGATGCCTTGCATCTCCCGCGACAGCTGATAGCCGCCACCGGGGCCACGAACGCTGGAAACCAGGTTGCTGCGGCGCAGCTTGGCGAACAGCTGTTCGAGGTATGACAGGGAGATGCCCTGGCGCTCGGAGATATCGGCCAGGGACACCGGCCCGTGCTGCGCATGCAATGCCAGATCGAGCATCGCGGTCACGGCGTATCGGCCTTTTGTAGTCAGTCGCATGGACAATTACCACGGAGTTCGGAATGGGGGCGAGTATGCAATTCCCGAGTATTTAAGTCAAGTATAAGACCTAGTGCTTTACTCGGGATTACCCGCAAAAGAGCGCGCGCATCATAGCAAAGGCTGGCCTGCGGCGGCCAGCGATACCGCGATGAGATCAGCTGGCGCGGGTTTCGTCCTTGTCCTTCACGCAGGCGAAATCTTCTTCGCGCAGTTCAGGCAGGTCCTTGGCGCAATAATTACTGCCGAGGTCCTTCAGGGCGCCGCACATCCCCTCCAGGCGCCCGTCCACCGCTTGCAGGTGATCGAGCAACTGGTTGATGGCACGGGCCACCGGGTCGGGCATGTCTTCGCCAACACCGTAGGCGTCGAAGCCGATCTTCTCGGCCATGGCTTTGCGCCGGGCATCCTGCTCCTCGTCCGACTTGACGATGATCCGACCTGGAATGCCGACCACGGTCGCGCCGGGGGGCACGGCCTTGGTCACCACGGCGTTGGAGCCGACTTTCGCCCCCGCGCCCACCGTGAACGGCCCGAGCACCTTGGCGCCGGCACCGACGACGACGCCGTCTTCAAGCGTCGGGTGGCGCTTGCCTTTGTTCCAGCTGGTGCCGCCGAGGGTCACGCCCTGGTACAGCGTGACGTCGTCGCCAATCTCGGCGGTTTCGCCGATGACGATACCCATGCCGTGGTCGATGAAGAACCGGCGACCGACCTTGGCGCCCGGATGGATCTCAATGCCGGTCAACCAGCGCCCGAAGTTCGAGACCAGCCGCGCCAACCATTTCCAACCCATGTTCCACAAGGCGCCGGACAGGCGATGGATCCAGATGGCGTGCATGCCCGGGTAGCAGGTCAGCACTTCAAAAGCATTGCGCGCCGCTGGGTCACGATGGAAAACGCTCTGGATATCTTCACGCAAACGTTCGAACATTTTATTCCTTCCGCTTAATCAGCTCGCCACGGGCCGCTTTCTGGGTTTCCGTGAGGATGCCGCGCAATATATTCATTTCCGCCCGGCTCACCGAGCTTCGTCCGTACAACCGACGCAGGCGCGCCATCAAGTGCCGAGGCTTGTCCGGGTCGAGGAACTCGATATCCACCAGGGTCTGCTCCAGGTGTTCATAGAACCGCTCCAGCTCGTCCATGGTCGCCAGTGTCTCACTGCGCGGCGACGTCGCCTCGTATTTTTCCACCTTGCTTGGCTGGCCTTCGGCTTTCAACCAGGCCATACGCACTTCATAGCTCAACACCTGCACCGCCGCCCCGAGGTTCAGCGAGCTGAATTCGGGGTCGGAGGGGATATGCACGTGAAAGTGACATCGCTGCAGCTCTTCATTGGTCAGGCCGGAATCTTCACGGCCGAACACCAGGGCGATTTCAGCGCCCTGCGCGGCTTCCTCGACCACTTTGGTGCCGCACTCGCGAGGGTCGAGCAGCGGCCAGGGTATGCGGCGATCACGGGCGCTGGTGCCGAGCACCAGGTTGCACCCTACAAGGGCATCTTCCAACGTGGCGACGACCTGGGCATTGGCCAGGACATCACCGGCGCCGGACGCCCGGGCATCGGCTTCGTGATGGGGAAACGAGCGAGGCTCGACCAGCACCAGCCGCGACAGGCCCATGTTCTTCATGGCCCGCGCAGCTCCGCCGATATTACCCGGATGGCTGGTATTGACCAGGACGACACGAATGTTCTGCAACAAGGGAGGCGCTCTCGAACACTTAAAAGGGAGCAAATCTTACCTAAGCACCTACCGTTAAGCTATGAAAGCGAACACCAACCTTCTCCTGAGAAAACTTTCTGATAGAATGCGCGGCTTTCTTTAACAACCTTAGGTGACACATCCATGCAGCCCATGCTGAATATCGCGCTGCGCGCCGCCCGCAGCGCCAGTGAACTGATCTTCCGCTCCATCGAGCGCCTGGATACCATCAAGGTCGATGAAAAAGACGCCAAGGACTACGTGTCCGAGGTCGATCGCGCCGCCGAACAGAAGATCGTCGACGCCCTGCGCAAGGCTTACCCCAACCACTCCATCCTCGGTGAAGAGACCGGCATGCACGCCGGCACTGGCATCGAAGGCGAAGAGTACCTGTGGATCATCGATCCGCTGGACGGCACCACCAACTTCCTGCGCGGCATCCCTCACTTCGCGGTCAGCATTGCCTGCAAATACCGTGGTCGCCTGGAACACGCCGTCGTGCTGGACCCGGTTCGCCAAGAAGAATTCACCGCCAGCCGTGGTCGCGGCGCCCAACTGAACGGTCGTCGCCTACGCGTCAGCGGCCGCACCAGCCTGGACGGCGCCCTGCTGGGTACCGGCTTCCCGTTCCGTGACGACCAGATGGACAACCTGGACAACTACCTGGGCATGTTCCGCGCCCTGGTCGGCCAGACCGCCGGCATCCGCCGCGCCGGTGCCGCGAGCCTGGACCTGGCTTACGTCGCTGCCGGTCGTTTCGATGCGTTCTGGGAGTCAGGCCTGTCCGAGTGGGACATGGCGGCAGGCGCCCTGCTGATCCAGGAAGCCGGCGGTTTGGTGAGCGACTTCACCGGCGGCCACGACTTCCTGGAAAAAGGCCACATCGTTGCCGGCAACACCAAATGCTTCAAGGCCGTGCTGACGGCGATCCAGCCGCACTTGCCGGCTTCGTTGAAGCGTTAAACAACTCGGCTACAAAAAAAGCACCTTTCGGGGTGCTTTTTTTATGCCTGTGCAAACCAATGAGTACCCCCCCCGTGGCGAGGGTTTACACGCTGAAATTAACGCAGGTTGAACCACCGCTTTCGCGAGCGGGCTCGCACACAGGGGATTTGAGCGGGGCATAAAACGCGGGCGTAAAAAAGCACCCCGAAGGGTGCTTCTTGTACATCTTCCAATTACTGGGCCGGTTCGTTCTGACCGAGGATCAGCTGGCCTTCCTTGCTGACTGGGATCTGGTTGCCCGGGTCGCGGTCCATGCGGACTTTGCCTTCCTTGCCATCGAGCATGTAGCGAACGTCGTAGCCCACAACCTTGTCGCTGATGTCATTGACCGTGTTGCAGCGAGTTTGGGTGGTGGTGTAGGTGTCGCGTTCCTGCATGCCTTCTTGAATCTTGTTACCGGCATAACCGCCGCCGGCCGCACCCGCCACGGTGGCGATTTTCTTGCCGTTGCCGCCGCCGATCTGGTTGCCTAACAGGCCACCGGCTACGGCACCCAGCACGGTACCGGCGATCTGGTGTTGATCCTGAACCGGCTTCTGCCGGGTCACCGTGACGTCCTTGCACACTTCACGCGGGGTCTTGATTTGGGTCTTGACCGGCTCCACGGCCAGTACTTGCGCATACTCGGGGCCACTCTTTACCAAGCTGTAGGTCGCGACCGCACCACCGGCAGTCACACCGACAGCACCCAATACCGCACCAACCAGCATCGATTTGTTCACTTGAACCTCCAGGGCCATCACATGCGGATTAATCCGCGCTTCTCCCAGCCTTGGAGCACAAAAAAAGGCGCGAGTTCAACTCGCGCCTTTTCAGCGGTGACGGACGGAAAACCGAGCCTTACGGGCGGTCGTCCACCTCAGTCTCAGTGGCCGCTGGAGGAATCAGATCCTCGGAGCTCAGGTTCAGCCAGATCAGCACCACGTTGGCGATGTAGATCGACGAGTAAGTACCCGCCATCACACCGATGAACAGCGCGATGGAGAAGCCGAACAGGTTGTCGCCGCCAAAGAACAACAGCGCGGCAATTGCCAGCAAGGTCGAGATCGACGTTGCCATGGTCCGCAGCAGGGTCTGGGTAGTCGAGATGTTGATGTTCTCGATCAGCGAGGCCTTGCGCAGCACACGGAAGTTTTCACGCACCCGGTCGAACACCACGATGGTGTCGTTGAGCGAGTAACCGATGATCGCCAACACCGCCGCCAGCACCGTCAGGTCGAAGGTGATCTGGAAGAACGACAGGATGCCCACGGTCACGATCACGTCGTGGATCAGCGAGACAATCGCGCCCACCGCGAATTTCCACTGGAAGCGGAAAGCCAGGTAGAGCATCACGCCGCCCAGCGCCAGCAGCATGCCGATGCCGCCCTGGTCGCGCAGCTCTTCACCCACCTGTGGGCCGACGAACTCGACGCGCTTGACCTGGGCCGGGTTGTCGCCGCCGGCCTTCTGCAAAGCTTCGGCTACCTGGTGACCCAATTGCGGGTCTTCACCTGGCATCCGCACCAACAGATCAGTCGTTGCACCAAAGCTCTGCACGATGGCATCGCTGTAGCCGGAGGACGCCAGTTGCTCACGCACCTTGGTGACGTCGGCCGGACGCTCGTAGGTCAGCTCGATGAGCGTACCGCCGGTGAAGTCCAGGCCGTAGTTCAGGCCCTTGGTGGCCCAGCTGAACAGGGCCAGGACGGTAAGGAACAATGTGACGCCGAACGCAATGTTGCGAACGCCCATGAAGTTGATTGTACGTAACATGGCAGCCCCTTAAATCCACAACTTCTTGACGTCACGGCCACCATAAATCAGGTTGACCATTGCACGGGTCACCAGAATGGCTGTGAACATCGAGGTAAAGATCCCGAGGGACATGGTCACTGCGAAGCCCTTGACCGGGCCGGTGCCCATGGCAAAGAGAATCCCGCCGACCAGCAACGTGGTCAGGTTGGAGTCGATAATCGCAGTAAATGCGCGGCCGAAGCCTTCGTTGATTGCCCGTTGGATCGACATGCCCGCGGCGATCTCTTCACGTATCCGCGAGAAAATCAGCACGTTGGCGTCCACCGCCATACCCATGGTCAAGACGATACCGGCGATACCCGGCAGGGTCAGCGTGGCGCCCAGCAAGGACATCAAGGCCAGCAGCAGCACCATGTTAACCGCCAGCGCAACCGTGGCGATCAGGCCAAAGAAGCGGTAGATGGCAATGATGAACAGCGACACGAACAGCATGCCCCACAGCGACGCATCGACACCCTTGGTGATGTTGTCGGCACCCAGGCTCGGGCCAATGGTGCGCTCTTCAGCGAAGTACATCGGCGCGGCCAGGCCGCCAGCACGCAACAGCAAGGCCAGTTCCGAGGATTCACCCTGGCCGGTCAGGCCGGTGATGCGGAACTGGCTGCCCAGTGGCGACTGGATGGTCGCCAGGCTGATGATCTTCTTCTCTTCCTTGAAGGTCTGGACCGGTACGTCCTTCTCAACACCGTTGACCACTTGCTTGGTGTAAGTGGTGGTCGGCTTCTGCTCGATGAAGATCACCGCCATGCTGCGACCGACGTTGCTGCGCGTGGCGCGGCTCATCAGTTCGCCGCCGTGGCCGTCCAGGCGAATGTTCACCTGTGGGCGACCCTGCTCGTCGAAGCCCGCCTGGGCGTCGGTCACCTGGTCACCGGTGATGATCAGGCCACGCTCGATCTGCGCCGCCGGACGACCGCCTTCACGGAACTCGAAGCTCTCGGAAGTGGCCTTGGACGCACCCGGCTCAGCGGCCAGGCGGAATTCCAGGTTGGCGGTCTTGCCGAGGATGCGCTTGGCTTCGGCAGTGTCCTGCACGCCCGGCAGCTCAACCACGATGCGGTTGGCGCCCTGGCGCTGCACGATTGGCTCGGCCACACCCAGCTCGTTGACGCGGTTACGCACCGTGGTCAAGTTCTGCTTGATGGAGTATTCGCGGATTTCCGCCAGCTTGGCCGGGGTCATCGCCAGACGCAGCACCGCCTGACCATTGAGGTCGGCCGGCACGATGTCGAAATCGTTGAAGTTCTTGCGAATCAGCGCACGGGCCTGTTCGCGGGCATCTTCATCGCTGAAGCCCAGCTGAATGGCACCTTCGAACTGCGGCAGGCTGCGATAGCGCAGGCGCTCTTTACGCAGCAGGCTCTTGACGTCGCCTTCATAGACTTTCAGGCGCGCGTCGAGGGCTTTTTCCATGTCCACTTCCAGCAGGAAGTGCACACCACCGGACAAGTCCAGACCCAGCTTCATCGGGTGCGCGCCAAGATTGCGCAGCCACTGCGGGGTGGTCTGGGCCAGGTTCAGGGCAACCACGTAATCATCGCCCAAGGCCTTGCGAACGACGTCCTTGGCTGGCAGTTGGTCTTCCGACTTGACCAGGCGTAACAGGCCGCCCTTGCCGTTTTCGGCGATGGACGCAGCCTTCACATCGATATTGGACGCCTTGAGCGCTGCGCTCGCGCGGTCCAGATCGGCCTGGGTGACCTGCAACGCCGTGCTGGCGCCGCTGACCTGGATGGCCGGGTCATCCGGGTATAGATTCGGAGCGGAATAAATCACACCGACCGCCAGCACCGCCAGGATCAGTACGTATTTCCACAGAGGGTATTTGTTCAGCATCACGCCGCCCGCTTATGACGCGGGGCGCCTTGCGCGCCCCGTCGATTGAAGAGAAGTTGTTACTTAGATCGCTTTCAGCGTGCCTTTTGGCAGCGTGGCCGCGATGGCGCCCTTCTGGAACTTCATTTCAACAGTGTCCGACACTTCCAATACAACGAAGTCATCAGCCACTTTGGTGATCTTGCCAGCGATGCCGCCGGTGGTGACCACTTCATCGCCTTTTTGCAAGCTGCCGAGCAGGTTCTTCTGCTCTTTGGCGCGCTTGGCCTGTGGACGCCAGATCATCAGGTAGAAGATGACCAGGAAACCGACCAGGAAAATCCACTCGAAACCACCGCCCATAGGCCCGGCAGCAGCAGGTGCAGCCGCGTCAGCCATGGCATTAGAGATAAAAAAGCTCATTTAGCACTCCAGTTGCAAGTATTGAATCTAGGGATCGGAAAACTCAGTCCAAAGGCGGAACAGGCAACCCGCGCTTGGCATAGAAGGCCTCGACAAAGGCGGCCAATGTACCCTGTTGGATAGCCTCGCGCAAACCAGCCATAAGCACCTGATAATGGCGCAAATTGTGGATGGTATTGAGCATGCTGCCGAGCATTTCGCCGCACTTGTCCAAATGATGCAGATAAGCGCGGGAAAAGTTCTGGCAGGTGTAGCAATCGCACGTCGGATCGAGCGGCGAATCATCATGGCGATGGAACGCGTTACGGATCTTCAGCACACCAGTGTCGATGAACAGATGCCCATTGCGGGCATTACGGGTTGGCATCACGCAATCGAACATGTCCACCCCGCGGCGCACACCCTCAACCAGATCTTCCGGTTTGCCAACGCCCATAAGGTAACGAGGTTTGTCAGCCGGCATCAGGCCCGGCAGGTAATCGAGCACCTTGATCATTTCGTGCTTCGGTTCGCCCACCGACAGACCGCCAATCGCCAGGCCATCGAAGCCAATCTTGTCCAGGCCGTCGAGCGAGCGCTTGCGCAAATCCTCGTGCATGCCGCCCTGGACGATGCCGAACAGCGCCGCGGTGTTTTCGCCATGGGCGTTCTTCGAGCGCTGGGCCCAGCGCAACGACAGCTCCATGGACACCCGCGCCACGTCTTCATCGGCCGGGTACGGCGTGCATTCGTCGAAGATCATCACGATGTCCGAGCCCAGGTCGCGCTGCACCTGCATCGACTCTTCCGGCCCCATGAACACCTTGGAACCGTCCACCGGAGAAGCGAAGGTCACGCCCTCCTCCTTGATCTTGCGCATCGCGCCCAGGCTGAATACCTGGAAGCCGCCGGAGTCGGTCAGGATCGGGCCTTTCCACTGCATGAAATCGTGCAGGTCGCCGTGGGCCTTGATCACTTCCATGCCCGGGCGCAGCCACAGGTGGAAGGTATTGCCCAGGATGATCTCCGCGCCCGTGGCGACGATGTCACGCGGCAGCATGCCCTTGACCGTGCCATAGGTGCCCACCGGCATGAACGCCGGGGTTTCCACGGTACCGCGGGGGAAGGTCAGGCGACCGCGACGAGCCTTGCCATCGGTGGCGAGCAACTCGAAGGACATGCGACAGGTGCGACTCATACTGTTTCCTCGGGTCCGCGTGGCGCGGGGTTACGGGTGATGAACATCGCATCACCGTAGCTGAAAAAGCGGTATCCATGCTCGACGGCGGCCTTGTAGGCGGCCATGGCTTCGGGATAACCGGCGAACGCCGAAACCAGCATCAACAGTGTGGATTCGGGCAAATGAAAGTTGGTGACCAAGGCATCGACCACATGAAACGGCCGGCCCGGGTAGATAAAGATGTCGGTGTCGCCACTGAACGGCTTGAGCACGCCATCGCGCGCGGCGCTTTCCAGGGAGCGCACGCTGGTGGTCCCCACCGCCACCACCCGCCCGCCGCGCGCGCGACAGGCCGCCACGGCATCGACCACATCCTGGCTGACTTCCAGCCATTCGTTGTGCATGTGGTGATCTTCGATGCGCTCCACGCGCACCGGCTGGAACGTCCCGGCGCCGACGTGCAGCGTCACGAACGCCGTCTCCACGCCCTTGGCGGCAATCGCCTCCAGCAACGGCTGATCAAAATGCAGCCCCGCCGTCGGCGCCGCCACCGCCCCCAGGCGCTCGGCGTAAACGGTCTGATAACGCTCGCGGTCCGAACCTTCGTCCGGGCGGTCTATATAAGGAGGCAACGGCATGTGCCCGACACGGTCGAGCAGCGGCAACACCTCTTCGGCAAACGCCAACTCGAACAACGCATCATGCCGCGCCACCATCACCGCCTCACCGCCGCCATCGATCAAGATCGACGAGCCAGGCTTGGGCGACTTGCTCGACCGCACATGGGCCAGCACGCGATGACTGTCCAGCACCCGCTCCACCAGAATTTCCAGCTTGCCGCCGGAAGCCTTCTGGCCAAACAAACGCGCCGGAATCACCCGGGTATTGTTGAACACCATCAAGTCGCCCGGGCGCAAATGCTCAAGCAAATCAGTGAATTGACGGTGAGCCATAGCCCCGCTGACCCCGTCCAGGGTCAACAGTCGACTGGCGCGACGCTCAGCCAGAGGGTGGCGAGCGATCAGCGAATCCGGGAGTTCGAAGGTAAAGTCAGCAACACGCATGATGGGGTTCGTCTAGCAGGGCCGGAAAGTCTAGCGGAATTATTAAAAATTCACCATGAAACGTGATTGACCAACGGTAGGCACCTCTCTATACTTCGCCGCCATTGAGCCCTGATGGCGGAATTGGTAGACGCGGCGGATTCAAAATCCGTTTTCGAAAGGAGTGGGAGTTCGAGTCTCCCTCGGGGCACCATCTTAAAGAAAGACCTTGAAATTCAAGGTCTTTTTTTTCGTCTGTAGGAAAGTGATCCACATCCAAGAACACCACACTCCCCGTGGCGAGGGAGCTTGCTCCCGCTTGAGCGCGTAGCGCTCACAAAAATGTCACTGCACCCACCGATGCTTCGAGTGCCCACACCCTCCCGCCCAGTCACAAAGGATTTCACCCCATGGAATTGCTACTGGAAACGGTCGCTCTCTACTCACTCAAGCTGGCTTATGAGACAGAAGGCCACAGCCCGATCCTGCGGGATGATCCGTTGATGGGCAGTTGCGACCGTGAGGTTTTTGAATTGCTGATACGGCGGGGCGATGTGGCCGGGATTCAGGGCGAAATCAGCCGATGCCTGGATTTAGCGTTGGGGGCGATTGGTGGGGTAGATACAGTGCTGGGCCGAGAGCTGAATCGTTTGGCTGCGGACTTCAGTGCAGTACAGAAGATGGACGACCTTTACGCGCCGCTCATCGCGCTTAACAGCTACGTGAAAGATATTCTATAAACCCCAGCGCTCGTTCCCACGCTCCGCGTGGTAACGCATCCCGCGACGCTCCGCGTTGCAGACCTAACAGGCGAAACACTCTCCTACGCAGGCAATCCATGGACGACATCATCGCAGCGATAGGCAGTTGGCTAACCGAAACCCATGAAACAAAACGGCGGATGATGAGCAACCTGGAAATGCTCTTCTGGATCGCCGTCGCGATTGGCGGCGCGATCGCCGCTAAAGATTACGCCGCGAAGCGTAAGGCGTTCATGAGGCGAACAGAGCAAGCCTTGCCGGAGAACGATCTCGTCGCTACGTCGTTTAGTGATGAAGAGGGTCGTGCGGTTAAATATGTTGGCATCCTGCGGCGGGTTGACGGCGGGTATACCGTTAGCCTGACTCGAGAGGCTGACGGGGAGCGCACCGAGTCGTGTAGCGAGGTGATGCCGCTGCTGGAGAACGTTGAGACTTATCTTACAAGCTGTACTTCGTTTGTTTTGTCGGACTTCAAAGGCTGAAATGAGCCACGGTTCTTGTTGGAGTCTCGAGTCTCCCTCGGAAAAAGGCCTTGCTAGGCAAGACCTTTTTTTGACCCGGGCGGGACGTAGCTCCCCCCGCCCTACCTCACCTCAACAATATCCAAAGCCCGATTCGCCAACAGCTCACTCACCTCAATCACCTGCAAAATCCCCAACGCAACCCGCCGCCGCGATCCATCCAAGTCAAACGCCAAATCACTGATCATGGCATTCGCCGAAGCCAGGTTCTCACTGAGATTCGCAAGCAAACACTCAGAATCAATCCCCGGATCAATCCGAAAAATGGAGTCGGGCTTGTCAGACGTTTCGCTCTTGGGCTTGGGTTTCAGGTAGTAATCCAACGCGCGAGTGGCCGCATCATCGATTTTCTTGTTCCGCGCAGTCTGAGCACGTGACACGTGCTCATCGGTAACGGGAGGATTCGGTGTAATTTTGACCATGGTCTTAGCTCTCTTTTGGTTGAGGCTACGACCCGCTCGCGACTAAACGATTGGGAGGCAGCTGTACGCAGGTTAGTCGACCGACGAGCTAAGGAATCGGCGCGCCCGAGGGCGCCCTGCGCACAGCCACCATCGAGTGCAGGGATGGGGGTACCTGACTGACGGGCGCTTGAGCGACTTAGCTACGGCGGGCGACTAAACCCGATCACTGATAAGCAGTGACCGAACCCAAACTACCGACGCGGCCCAAGGTGCACAAGCCGGCGGATTCTGGCGTAGTTGTAGGTAACGGCGCAAGGTGATGTGGGCTGATGGGCTGCGGTCGCCCAGCGTCTGACAGACCCGGCTGACGCTGGCCACTTCATCCGGGTATCCAATCCTCAATCAGGCTGCCCAGGCTGCTCAACGACCTGGCGATGGCCCGTCACGATGTAGGGCTTGCCCTGCGGGTCCATTTGCTCCAAGACCATCTTGTCCTTTTTCAGCTCCTTGATGCGCGCCTGCCCCGACGCCCCTGCCGGGTACATATCGCTGAGGTTGGGCATGCTGGGCCCGATCAGTTGCGCCACCGTCAAAGGCGATATGTCTTTGCCGTCAACCGTGTAGGTCTTGGGTAACGTTTTCATTTGCAGAAGCGTGAACGACAGGTTTTCGCTATCAGCGCTCCAGGTACCGGCGCCATTGGCGCTGTATTCGAGTCTGTAAGGTTTCGAAGGGTCTGTTCCAACCAGCGCGACCACGCCGCTGACGTTGTAATGGTCGTTGGCGAAGTATTCGATCATGCCCTTGAACTCGAACTGGACGCCTTCGGCATTGGGATAGCTGAACTCTTCGTTCCAACGACCAATGAAATGGCTTTTGTAGTAGTCGGCCCTCATTTCGGCCAACCAAGATGAAATGCTAGGGAACCCAGCCAGTAAGCCAACAACAGCCACTATCGCGGCCCAGCTTTTTAGTGAGTACTGTTTGAGTGTCGAGACAGCGGTCATCCATAACTCCTAGTCCGTGAGGAGGCGTGCAGCACTCCGGTTTCGTCTGAGCTGTTATTGCTTCAGGTCATCTATCAGCTTGCCTACGGCCAGGTCTGGGTTTGTTTGGGGTAAGCAATTCTCTGCAAAAGAGAGGTCTCGTTACCAAGACCTCTCTTGTGCTGACGCCGAGCGCCTCGGCTATCTTACTTCAACAATATCCAAAGCCCGATTCGCCAACAGTTCACTCACTTCGATCACCTGCAAAATCCCCAACGCAACTTGCCTTCGCGAGCCATCCAGATCGAATGCCAAATCACTGATCATGGCATTCGCCGAAGCCAGGTTCTCACTGAGGTTCGCAAGCAAACATTCAGAATCCACACCCGGATCAATCCGGAAAATGGAGTCGGTCTTGTCTGACTTTTCGTCCTTAGGCTTGGGCTTCAAATAAAAATCCAACGCCCGCGTGGCAGCGTCGTCGATTTTCTTGTTGCGGGCAGACTGAGCACGGGAGACGTGTTCGTCGGTAACGGGAGGGTTCGGTGTAATTTTGACCATGGTCTTAACTCTCTGTTGAGGCCACGACCCGTTCGCTGCTAAACGAATTGGGAGGCAGCTGTACGCAGGTTAGCAGACCGACGAGTTAAGAAATCGGCGCGCCCGAGGGCGCCCTGCGCACAGCCACCATCAAGTGCAGGGATGGGGATTCCTGACTGATGACGCGTTGTGCGACTTAACTCGGCGAGCTGCTAAACCCGATCACTGATGAGCAGCGACAGGACCCAAACTACCGACGTAACCAAAGGCGCACAAGCCGGCGGATTCTGGCGTAGTTGTAGGCAAAGGCGCAAGGCGACGTGGGCTGGCGAGGCTTTGTGCCGGTGTCTGTCGGGCTTTGCTTACAGGGCTTCATTTGGCTGGGGTGAGCGGTAGGCCGATGGATGAAGAGGGGCTGCTGCGCAGCCCAGCGGGAGCAAGCTCCCTCGCCACGGGGTTCAGTGTTTACTCAACTGAGCAGCGTAGTAATAAATGGATCTGGTCCCCTTTTGGACAGTGTCTGTCGGGCTTTACTGACAGGGCTTCATTTGGCTGGCGTGAGCGGTTGCCCGATGGATGAAGAGGGGCTGCTGCGCAGCCCAGCGGGAGCAAGCTCCCTCGCCACGGGGTTCGGTGTCTACTTGGTAGCAGCGTGGCGATCAGAGGAGCTAGGGGTTCTCGCTCTTCTGTGCCGATTGCGCGCTGTGCACCACCGCCAACAACTGCGCCTGAACATCACCCACCGAGCGTGTTGAGTGAGGCCGCCATGTTGATTGACTCCGTTTCGTGCAGCTAACTCTCCGTGCCTGTCTGACCAGCAACCGCCGCCAAAACCAATACCTCAGCCGGATAATGGCACTAAGGCATCAGTCTCGGTATCCTGCCTTCACTTCAATCTGATCGATCAAGGACGAATCACAATGAAAGTTCCCGAGCTGTTTGATCTTGAGGCGCATGGCGCAGGCTGGTACCCCTGGGCAGAAATCAGCAGTTGCTTCTGGCCCGGGGTCGGCAAGAAATCCACTGGCGTGGACCCCGTTCTCGCACAGATGGTTGCTGCGAAGGGCGTCTACTGCATTGCCTGGAGAGCGACCGGGAAGGCTTCTCCTGACAATCCAACCGTCCAATACATTGGGCAAACGAGCAGTTTCAAGTTTCGCATGGGGCAATTTGCCTGGTCCGCAGGGCTTTGGGGAGCCCGGGCTCGTGGCCATTCGGCTGGCTGGCGCTGGCATGAACAAAAGGAAGACCAATTGTCCGTCGCGTTCTTTCCGCTGCGCAATTCAAACATCCCCAAACATATGCTGAATGGCTATCTACATTGGTACGAGGCACTGGCCCTTGAAGCCCATCATCAGCGATGCAGTGCGTTGCCGTTCGTGAACGTTCCCCAAAATGGCATTGTTGTATTGGACTAATGAAACGTCGCGCGCAGCAACTCCCTTAGCCCCCATCAACCCGCTTTTCCAAACAACCGCCCAGCAATCTGCCGACCACGCTCCAATCCTTCTTCGGTCAACCAGATCGATTTGTTCCGGTTCACCGGATCGCTGATGAGGCCTTGTTCATGCAATCGGCTCATGACCTCGAAATCGAAACCTTTCCAGGCATGACCGCCGTCGGAACTGAAGGCTGCCAACAAGGCAAGCACGGCTTCTTCTATTAATCTGTCGTCGTACTCCATGGTCGTTGCTCCGCTCATGTTTGGACGGGCGCCAACTTAGGTATTGCGCCCCTGAACTTCTCTCGGGTCAAAGATAAGCACAGAGTCTAGCAATGTGTTGCTCTGCAGCGATGACGAAGGCTTAGCCTCATCAGGCTATTTGAGACCTCTTTCGGCCCTCAGCTGTTGTCGCTCTCTTGCCCTTATGCTCAAACTCCCATCCTTTACAAGCCAGGGCGACATGCTTGGGAATCAGCGAGGTACCGCTGCTATAGGCGGTGATGGTCCGCCGGGTGAAACCCAGTTCCTGGGCGGCAGTCGTCAGCGAGAGCTTGTTGGTCGCCATCCAGCGTTTGAATGCCTGGGTTGGCATCACCTCGCCGGCTTGCTCCAGCGCCAACCGATGCACAGTGACGGCCGCCAGTTCCAAGTCATCACCCCAGCTCACATCGAAACCCCATTCGCCGACCTGAGCAGTGCCGAACAACGACAGATCCTCCAAGGGCTTTAGCACTGGGTATTGTCGGATTTGCTCGCGCAGGTCAACGTCGTAGTGTTTGCCATTGGCAAACTCCACTTGCAAAGCATGTTTGCCTGGGACGGCCTTCACGCTGTTGATTCTGGCTTTGCTGATCATGGGTCAGTGCCTCCGGTTTTGTTCGTTCCAAATACGCTGAAGTTCAGCCTTGTGGCTTGTCGCCCACGCCAAGGCGGCCTTTAAAGCTTTAGGGTTGGCTCCTTTGCCAAGTACCTGGAGCCCATCGATTTCCACCAGCGATTCACCGTCAGGCGTTTGCACATGAAAATGCGGCGGAGCGTGATCGTCCGGGTAGATTTTTATTTTCCAGTTACGGTCGCTGTGTACGGTAGCCATGCCAGGCATGCTAGGGAATTTTTTTCTCTACCGCAAGGACGCAGGACTTCCGTCCGCCCGCCGGCGGATACAATCCGCCGAAAATATCTTTGCAATGTCCCCTCCCGCAAAGCCCCTATCCGCTCCAGCAAACTCCCCCACTGCCCCCCGCCTCGATAATCCACTCTTCACCAACCCCTACCGCTGCAACCCGAGCACCGTGTACCTCCCATGAACCTACGCACCTTCATTCGCAGCTACTGCCTCAACGCCAGGCTTGCCACGAATGCGCTCATCCGTCTGCACAAGTCGCTCTCGTCCCTCGCCGCCTATCTGGCCCAGCAAGGTTTCGATTCCAAGGTATGGCCGGCGACCCGTGACGAAAGCGCGCTGGACCGGCACTTCAACACCCTCTGCCCAGAGCTGGCCGCCAGCGTGTTCAGCCACGCCCGTGAAGGCATCATCCTGGTCGACCCGTTCGGCCGGGTCATCGCCGTGAACGAGGCCTTCACGCGCCTCACCGGTTACGGGCAGGACGAGGTGCTGGGCCGTGATTTGAATTCCCATCGCATGCTGCGGCGGCTCGCGGCGTTTTATGCGCCAGTGAAGAATGCGTTGGATTTCCACGGGCATTGGTCCGGCGAGGTCCAAAGCAGCCACAAGGATGGCCGGGAGATGACGTCGCGGATCAGCATCAGTGCGGTGCATGACCGGCACGGCAATGTTCGGCATTACGTGGCGCTGCTCGGCGACATGACGCAGATGAAGCAGCGCTTGCAGTTGCTGGAGCGGGATGCGCGGTATGACGCGCTCACGCAGTTGCCCAATCGCTTGTTGTTGGCCGAGCGCATGCGCCAGGCGTTGGGCAAGGCGCGCCTGCATCAGCAGAAGGTGGCGATTGCGTTTATTGATCTGGATGGGTTCAAGGCGCTCAACGACAGTTATGGGCATGACTGGGGGGATCGGGTGTTGCAGATTGTCGCGGCGCGGATCAATGCGACGTTGCGCGAGGGCGATACGTTGGCGCGGCTCGGCGGCGATGAGTTTGTCGCGGGGCTGGTGGGGTTGCAGGAAGTGGGAGACTGCGAGCCTTTGCTCAAGCGGATGCTGGCGGCGGCCAATGCGCCGATTTTGATCGGGGCGCAGACGGTGGAGATTGCGGCGAGTATCGGGGTAGCGTTTTATCCGGAGCATGGGCTGGAGGTCGATGGGCTGATCAGCAAGGCGGATCAGGCGATGTACCTGTCGAAGAAGGCCGGCGGTAATCGTTTGGCGTTTTGTCCGACGCGGTTTATTTCGGTCAATAGCGAAGTCTGACGGTGGTGCCGAGGGTGCGTTCGCTGCCAGTCATGACGCCGTAATCACCGGCGCCGAGCAGTGAGTACACGGCGGTGATGTACTGCCGGTCGAAGACGTTGCGCACCCAGCCTTCCACTTCCCACGAACGGTCCTGGCTGCGCAGGCCCAGGCGCAGGTTGGTGAGGCCGTAGCTGGGTTGATAGCTGCCCTCGCCGCCTTCGAGGGTGCCGTAGTAACCGGTGCGGAAGCTGTAGTCGACGCCGCTGAAGGCTTCCAATCCGTAGGGCAGCGGATGGGTATGGTCGAGGCCGCTGCTGAGGTTCCATTCCGGCGCGTTGTAGAGACGCTCGCCGCTGAGGTCGCAGGTCCATTGGCCCGAGGCCGGTGGGCACGGTGCGTTGGGGAAGCTGCGGTAGCGCGCATCGCTCCAGGCCAGGCCGAGGCGGCCGGTGAGTCGGGAAGTGAGTTGCCAGGCGGAATCGAGTTCGATGCCGCGCAGGCGGACTTTGCCGACGTTGATCAGGTTGTCGCGCAGCGGCGGCGCGAACACGGACGTGGGCGGGCTGTAGGTGAGCGCTTGGTAGTCGTCGACGTCGGTCTGGTAGACGGCGAGGTCGAGCATCGCGCGCTCGTCCCAGAAGCGCGTCTTCATGCCCAACTCCAGGGACGTGGCGCGTTCCGGCTCGAAGGTGGGCGCGGTGAACGGACCAACCACGTCGAAGTTGATGCCGCCAGCCTTGTAGCCCCGCGACCAGCTGACGTAGCCCATCACCGCATCGCTGAAGCGGTAGCTGGCGCTGGCGAGGCTGGAAACGTTGTTTTCTTTAATCGAGTCCTCGCGGTAATAACCACCGCCGAGGGCGATGTCGCGCAGCAGTTGCCCACCGGCCTGGAACACCGGGGGCAAGCCGGTCAGCGGCGCGAGGTTGCTGACGTCGCGGGAGACCCAGCCGTCCTTGCGCTCTTGGCTGTAGCGCAGGCCGCCGGTGAGTTCCAGCGAGTCAATCGGACGCCAGGAAACCTGGCTGAAAATGGCTCGGCTGTCGCCCTTCTGCTCGCCGTCATAACGTTGCTGGGCGCCATCGAGCAGCATGGAAGGCACCTGGCTCGGATTGGTGATGTTGATGCCTAGTTGCTTCAGTTGCTCCAGTTGATCGCCGACGAACCAGGACGCGGCGTCCTTGCCGAATTCGGCGTCGATCTGCCGGTCGAGTTGCTGGCGCAGGTAATAGAGCCCGGCGACGTAGTCGACGGACGAGCCGGCCGTCCCGGACAGGCGCCATTCCTGGCTGAACTGCCGGTGGCCCAGTTCGGTTTCGGAGCGGGCCACCGACAGCGCTGTGCTGTCGCCATCGCGGGCGGCGCGGTAGTCCCAGTCGCGGTAGGCGGTGATGCTGGTGAAGCGCATTGCCTCGTCGAGGTCCCAGTTCAACTCCAGTGAGACGCCGTTCTGCAGAGTTTGCGGACGGCCCGGCGCGTCGATGCGGGATTCGCGTTTGTAAGGGTCGGGCTCGGTCAGTGGATAGCCGAGGAACTTGGCGCGCTTGCGGGTTTGCTCGCTGTAGTGATTGGGCAGCAGGACGTTGCCGGCCTCGTTTTGCTCGGCGTAGTCGGCGATCAGGCGGGCGCTGAAGTCGCTGTTCGGCGTCCACAATAATTGACCGCGCAGGCCCTGGCTGTCGGCGTCGCCGAGGCGGCTGCCGTCGTGCAGGTTTTCCACGGTGCCATCGGCGGCGCTGTCGAAGACATTCAGTCGGCCGGCCAGGACGTCGTCTTGCAGCGGACCGGAAATCGTCCCGCGAAATTCGCGCAAGCCGTGCTCGCCGTAACTGGCTTCGAGGTTGGCCTCGGGCTGGAAGGTCGGCTGGCGAGTGATGATATTCAGCGCGCCCGCCGTGGTGTTTTTGCCGAACAAGGTGCCTTGCGGCCCGCGCAACACTTCGATGCGTTCGATGTCCATCAACTCGGTGAACGCCATGCCCTGGCGCGCCTGGTAAACGCCATCGACGTAGGTGCCAACGCTGCCTTCCAGGCCATCGTTGTAGGCCGTCGCGCCGAAACCGCGCAGGCCGAAGCCAGCGAAGCGGGCGTCGTGACCGGAGACTATCAAACCGGGCACGCGTTGCTGGATGTCTTTAAGCGTGTGCAGGCCGGCCTCGTCCAGTTGATCGCCGTAGAGGACGTTGATCGGGATCGGTACGTTTTGCGGGTCCTCCTCGCGGCGGCGGGCGGTGACGGTGGTTTCGTCGAGTGTGAGCGCGCTGGGCGCTTCTTGTCCGGCATTTACCGATGCCCAAGGCAATGCCGCGAGACTGCCGAGCAGAAGCAGCCGATAACCTGAACCCGGCATGCTAGAACTCCCGAGCCATCGCGCGACGCACCGTTTCCGGGCAAGCCAGTGTCTTGACGCAGGCCAGCAGTTCGCGGCTGTCTGCGGGCTTGAGCAAGACCGCGTCGAAGGCCAGGTCCTCTGGATAATCCTCCGGTCTGCGCGGCGGCACTGCGGAATAAAGCATCACCGGCAGATCGCGCCCACTGTCGCGCACGTGGCGCAGCAGTTCCCAGCCGTCCATGCCGGGCATCATCTGGTCGCTGATCAGCAGGTCGATTGATTGTCCGGCCAGGCAGGCCAAGGCGTCTTCGCCGGTCGCCGCCATGCTCACGTCGAAACCGTAACCGGCCAGCAAGTCATAGAGCCATTCGCTGTTTTGTTCGATGTCGTCCACCAGCAGGACATGCTTGCCCTGCCCGTCGAGCGGCGTGGCGTTGTTGTCGACGATGCCGATTTCGAGGTCGTGTTCTTGGGCGCATTTCAATGGCAGGCGAAAACTGAAGTGGCTGCCCTGCTCCGTGGCTTGGGGTTCGAGGCGGCTGTCCATGCGTTCCAGCAGTTGCGTGACGATGGACAGGCCCAGCCCGCTGCCTTCGTAACGCTGGGCATTGCGGCCGCGGCGGAACGGTTGCAGCAGTTGTTCGAACTCTTGTGGATCAATGCCGATGCCGCTGTCGATCACGCTGAAGCGCAGTTCCACGGTGTCTGCGGTCGCTCCCGGAGTAGCACTCACTTCGAAACGGATCTGGCCGTTGCGGGTGAATTTTGCTGCGTTCGCCAGAAGGTTCATGAGGATCTGCCGAAGGCGTTTGAAGTCGGCTTCTACGAGTGGCGGCAAGTCCTCCGCCAGCACCGCCTCGAAGGTATTGCCCTGGCGCGCGGCGAGAAAGCCCGCTTCGCCGGCGATTTCTTCGAGGAAGCCGTACAGGTAGCCCGGCGCGAGAGCCAGTTGCATCTGCTCCAACTCGCCACGGGAAAACTCGAGCATCTCGTCGATCAGCTCCAGTTGCTGGCGGGCATTGCGCTCGATGGTGGCTTGGTAATCGCGGTTGGGCCCGGCGTGCAGCAGGCGCGCGTAGTCGATGATGCGCACCAGCGGTGAGCGCAGGTCGTGGCTGATCCGCGCCATCAACGCGCTGCGGGCCGCGAGGGATTCGCGCAACTGCGATGTGCGCAGCGCCACGGTGCTTTCCAGGCGTTCGTGCTCGGCTTGGCGTTGTTGTTCGAGGCTGGACAGCGCTTGTTTTTCGCGGTTGCGGCTGCGGGCGACTTCCATGATCAAGGTGCACACCAGCAACACCACGCCCGCCAAGGTGGACGACAGGCTGTATTTCGTTTCCGGCGATTGCCAAGGCAGTTGTTCTTGCGGGAAGAAAATCCGCATCAGCAATTGCCCAACCAGCAGCCCCGGCACCAACCAGGCCATCCAGCTGTAGCTCAGTCGTCTGCGCCAGGCCATGAACAGCGTGCCGAGCAACACGCCATAGAAACTGAACAGGGACATCTGGACGATCTGCGCACCCTGGACCGAGTCGATCTTCAGCCACCAGAGCCGGCCCACGATACAGCCCAGCAGCGGCACCCAATAGCTCCAGCCAATGACTTTGGGCAGTTGAGAAACCTGCAACAGCACGCGGAAGTAGGCCAGGAACAGTACGAACGAGATTGCGCTGGCGCAGGTCAGCAGCTCGCGCGTCCAACCCAGCGCGGTGGGCCAGTAGATCAGGTAGCCGTTGAGGATGCAGGTCAGCAGGATGTAGCTGAGCACTGCGCCGGCGTTCACGCTGAGCAATCGGGAACGGAGGATCCAGCCGACGATGAAGCCGAACGGGACAACCAACAGGACGATGCCGAGGGTGAGCCCGTCGCTGAGGTAAGTCTGTTGCTGGCTGCGCAGCAGCGCCGGTTCGGACCACAGCTCCGGCTCCAGCAACATCTGAAAGTTGCTCGCCACGCGGACGAACACCGTGGCGCTCTCCCCCGCCGCCAGCGAGACCGGGAACGCCGGTTGACGCGCCGCCGGCTGGGGCCATTCAGCGATGGGATAGGCTGCTCCGGCGTGGGCGTCATGCCCCGGTTGGTAGACGCGGATGTCTTCCAGGCGCGGCGCGCCGATCACCAGCAGACGCGAACACGCCGCAGCGCTTGAGTTGGTGAGCTGCACTTTCAACCAGAACGCGGAGCGGCTATAGCCTTGGGTCGGCCAGCCTGGGGTGGCGGGGTTGAAATGGGTGTCGGGCAGTTGCGCGACGTCTTCCAGGCTCAGGTTGGCCTGGGAGTCTTCAAAAACTTGTATCGCGGGGATCAAGTCGAGGTGATCAGCCCGGCAGATATCCACAGGCGCGGCGTGCAGCAAACCTGTGGATAACAACGTTATCGTCAGTAATACAAACTGAAGAAGCCGCATCACGGGCGCCCGGCCGACTCTGCATCTGCTATGCCCAGGGTTTGCTGGCGAAACTGACTGGGCGTCATGCCGATTCGCTGGCGGAAGGCCGTGGTGAAGTTGCAGGCGTTGCGAAAACCCACCAGCTCGGCGACGTCCTGCACGCTCATGGCGCTTTCGCAGAGCAGATCCTGGCCACGTCGCAATCGGGCGTCGCGAATGTAGGCGAACACGGTCATCCCCAAGTGTTCGCGAAAAATGCCGGTGAGGCGTTTTTCATGGGTGCCGACTTTTTGCGCGAGCATGCCCAGGGACGGCATGTCGTCCAGCTGGTTTTCGATCAGTCGCATCGCCGCGCGCAGCACGATCTCATCGCCTTGCGGCTCCGGGTCGGCCGGGCTTTCATGGGTGGCCGGTGGCGCACGCCAGGTCAACTGCAGGTGGATCTTGATACGCGCCAGTACTTCTTCGGGGGCGCAGGATTTGGGGATGTAGTCCACCGCGCCCACGCTCAGCCCTTCCAACCGCTCCAAGGAGGTGTTGGCCGAAGACAGGAACAGGATCGGGGTGTGCCGGGTGGCCGGCGCCTCGCGCAATAGCCGGCACAGGCTGAAGCCGTCCATTTGCGGCATGTGCACGTCCAGGACGATGAGGTCCGGGCGCATGGCGAGGGCTCGTTGATAGCCCTGGTAGGCGTCGCTGGCCAGGGAAATGCGCCAAGACTGTGTCTTCAAAAGAATGAGCGTGGCGCGGATGTCTTCAGGTACATCGTCGATCAGCAGAATATGCGGCAACGTGTCGGACGCCACCACGCCCCCCGCCGTCGCTGCCTGCCTTTCGTATCGTCCGTTGTCCATTCGCCAGGTCTCTTGTTGGGTTTAGCCAGGTCACTGTCGCGAAATTGCCAGGCGAGGGAACAGGTATCGGGCCGGCAACAAGTCGATATAGCGGCAGGGAAAGCGAGAACTGAAGCTAACAAATTTTCATGGGGCGATAAACGGTCATGCCGTCCGATGCGGGATGTTGTTGGCGGGGGGCGCAGAGGCGGGGGCGGGATATCAAACAGAAAGAGGCTGCGCCTGGATGTCAGCCCTGGCGAGAGGGTTCGAGCGGGTCACTCGAACCGTGGCGAGGGAGCTTGCTCCCGCTGGGCTGTGAAGCAGCCCCCAAACCAGGCAACTCGGTGTTTCAGGAAGATTGAGTTCACTGCTTTGGGGCTGCTGCGCAGCCCAGCGGGAGCAAGCTCCCTCGCCACGGGTTTGTTGAGTTTCTTAAATGAGCAGCAGTCGTTAGAACTGGTAACCGATCTGCGCCAGCAACTGCGGGTTTTCCTGGCGGGTATCGCTCTGCGCTTCACCGCCGGAGTGACGCCATGCGACCGTTGCATCGAACGAGATTGGGCCGTATTGAGCGCGCAGGCCCACACCGCCGCCGGAGATGCTGCGGGTGTTTTCCTCATCGGCCCACTCGTTGTGGTTGATGCGGACTTTGCCGGCATCCCAGAACAGGTAAGGCGTGAGCTTGTCGATCGGGTAGCGAAGCTCGATCTGGGTCAGCATGCCTTCGTCTCCCGAGGCTTCGCTTTGGGGGTACGCCCGCACGCCGTCGATGCCACCGAGGCTGAAATCTTCGGAAGAATCGAGGTTGTCCTGGCTCCACTGCCCGAGGAACCGGGCGAAGAGCGTGAAGTTGGCGGGCAGCGCTTGCAGGCGGGCGAGGTCGACGTTCACTTTGCTGAATTGGCCTTCGGTCTGGGCGGTCTGGCGATCGCCCTCGCGCAGGGCCGAATCCAGTTTCAGGTCGCCGTAGGTCAGCGTCGCGCCGCCGTAGGTGATGCCGCCACCGAACAAGGTGTCCCTCACGTCGAATTGCAAGCTGATGGGCAGCGTGTTGCTGCTTTTTTCAAAGCTCAGACCCAGCACTTCGTACTTATCCTCAAGGTCCTTGTGCTGGTATTGACCGGCCAACATGACGTTCGCCTGGTTGCTGCGCAGCAGCGGGTAACTCAGGCCGATGCTACTGACCTCGGCGGTGCCGGTCGCCCCCAGGTCGGCGAATTCGGCGCCCAGGTCGTAAGCGCTCTGGGCATAACCGACGTTGCCGCGCAGGCCGGACGTGCCCAATGGCATCGAGTAGCCGAGGCTGCCGAAATACAGTTCTTCATCGGTGGCCATCACGGCGGCGCTGAGCTTGTCGCCCAGCATCAACGGGCTGTTCCAGTCACCTTGTACCGTCAGGCGGTTGCGCCCCGAGTAGCGATTGCCGTGGTTGTCCAGCGTAGCCTTACCCTCGAAGGCCTCGGTTTTGCTCACTCTGGCATCAAGATCTCCGGTACCGAGCTCCTCACCCGGGCGGATGACCGGGCGAACAGCCACGCCCGGCAAGTCAGACAGTACCAATATGCTGCGCTCCAAACGGTCACGCTCGATCACGTCGCCCGGTTTCAAGTCGTCCAGGAAGGGCTGCGCCTGTGCGGCAAGTTTCGCATCGTCATTGACGGCAGTGACTTTGCCATACCGCCCTTCGATCACCGCGATGGTCAGCTCGCCATTGGCCATGCGCTGTGCCGGCAGGTAGGCACGTGCAAACGGGTAGCCGTGCTCGCGGTAGTAAAGCGTGACCTGCCGGGCGACTTCGCGCAGCTCGTCGAGGTCGTGGGCCTTGCCGATGGCCGGCGCGACGACGCGTTGCAGGCTGGCCTCGTCGATGCGGGTATTGTCGGTGAAGTGGACGGCGTTGAGTTGGACCTTGGCACCACCGACTTTTTCCTGGGCCGGTTGCGGCGCCTCTACATCCAGGCGAATGCTTTGCGGCAGTTCCTGCTGGGGAATCGGCAGCTCTTGCAGGATACGGCCGGCGTCGGGGATCGGGCGTGCCGGCAGGGTCGCCGCCCAGGCCGGGGAAGTGGAGAGCAACGCCAGACCTGCGGCGCAGGACATCAGTTTGTTATGCATTGAATAAGTCTCGGAGAATACGGGTTGCCTGAGCCCATGACCGCGTCCGGGGACGCGGCCAAGGGGCTTTTTCAAAGGGAAAGTGCGGATCAGGGACGCATGGCCAGACCTGGACCTGGCAAGCGCACACCGCCGCGCACGACGAACACGGTCTGCGGCGGGTAGGCCGCACAGGCGCCTCCACCCGATACACCGCCATCGGCGCAGACGTTGCCGGCCATTTCCCGCTCGCTGTCGGCGTCCTGGGACTGGGCAGCCGAATCGCCTTCGCCGTTGCCAGCGCCGTTCGCAGGAGTGCCGCCCTGATCCACCAGCAACAGACCGCCGTCATCGACCCCATAATCAGACCAGTCAGCCGGTTTTGGCTGGGCCGGGTTGAGCTCCGGGGCATGGGGCGACGTCACCTGCGCGCCGACGCGTGTGGCATCGGCGACGCTCTGCTGGATGGCTTCGATGTCAAACGACTGCGTCACGGTGACGTTGGCGTTGGCCGGGTCGCTGACGATCAGGTAACCGAGATCGGCCAGCCCACCGATGTTGATCTGGTGCGAACCCACGTCCGGACTCCCAATCGAATACACCGGTTGGCCGAGCATCTGCTTGGTGTCGCCGTTCCACAGACCGTTGGCGTCAAACCCGGCGAAACCGCCACCATTGAACGTGGTTCCGCCATCGAACGGTTTGGTCTGGGTGGTCGCGCCGTTCGTGGACACCACCAGCGTCGGCTGCTCGCGGTAAACGGCATGCACGCCCGTATTGCCCAGCGCCCTGCCGAAATTGCTCTGTTGCTCGTCACTGTTGTAGCGGAAGTTGCCGCTGCCACTGCCGACTACATCCACCATGTGGGTGCTGCCGGCGAGGCTACCGGTGTAGATCACCGCCCGACCACCGGCGCCGGTGGAGACCGTCACGCCCGCGTCGGCTTTCACGTCGCCGCCCGCTGCCACGCCGGCCGAAGCGGATTGACCGGCGTTGAGCACGATCGCGTTGGAAGCATTGCTGGTGGTGCTGACATTCTCGGTCAGGGTGATGTTGCCGGTCGTCGTCACCACCTGGACTTTGCCGGTGTTGCCAATACCGACGATCTGATCCAGTTGAGTGCCGTCCAGCGCCGTCTCGGTCAGCGTCCCGACGATCACGTCGCTGCGGTTGACGAAGTTGACATCCTTCGCTCGGCTGGCGATATCGCCGACCCAGTTGCTGGCGTTGCGCAGGTCGAAATCACCGCCTTTGAGCGCCAGGCCATCGGCGGTGATGTTGCCTTTGGCATTCTGGGTGGTCTTGCCATCGACGTTGAGGAACACGTTGCCGCTGGTTGTCAGCGCTTCGTTGATCGCCAGGTTGCCTTGGGTGCCGATGCTCACGTCGCCGGTGTTGTTCACGCCGGTGACGGTTGTCTGCGTGCCGTCGACATGGGTCGCGGTCAGCGTGCCCACCTTGAGGTTCCCGCTGTTGTTGAACTGGACCTTGCCCGCATCGCTGGCGATATCGCCGATCACGTTGCCCTTGTTGCCCAGCGCGTAATTACCGTCCAGCAGCACCAGGCCGCTGGCATTGAGCTTGGCTGCGGCGTCGCCGGACTGGGTGGTGTTGCCCGCCACTTCCAGGGTGATGATGTCGTCGGCGCGGGTTTGGCCTTGGCTGGCGTCATCACGTGGGCCATTTTCAATGGTGATGCCTTTGACCAGCGCCAGGTCGTGATCGGTTTTCAGGGTGACCGCCTCATCGGAGGTTATCCCCACCGTGCCGTCCACGACGCCCACCGTCAGGTTGCCGTTGCCGGCAAACTTCAGGCTGCCGACATCGGCGGCGATGACACCCACGTCATGCCCCTTGCCCAGGTCGAAATCGCCTTCGCCGCGCAGGGCCAATTCGTCTGCGGTAATGGTCGCCCCCGTTGCCTGGGTCGCACCCTTGCCCGCGTCGATGCTCAGTGTCAGCCCTTTGCCGGTGGTGCCGTCTTCGTCGGTGCCTTCGGGATCCTCGAGCGTCAGATCGCCCAGCAGGTCGAGGGCGCCGTTGGCGACCAGCGCCAGATCGTCCAGGAACGTCGCGCCTTCATCGTCGACGGTGATGTTGCGCGTCTTGTCGCTACCGATGACGACCTTGTCGAAGCCATCCCGGATATTCGCCAGGTCAGCGTCGGACAGCACCAACGGATCATTAGGTCCGGTCACCTCCGGGTCATCGCTGCCGCCCACGTGGATATCCAGGCCATCGGTCTTCTGCTTCAGCGTGAGACTGCCGCCACCGGCAACACTGGCGGCGAGGTCAATTTCATCGGCGCTCAGGCTGGTATCGCCTTGGGTGAGCAAGGCCTGGCCGACCGTGAGCGTGTCGGCGACCAGGTTCAGGCCGCCGGTCTGGGTCATGCCGGCGACCGGCACGCCTTGCGGGTTTGCCGGGGACTGGCTATCGGGAATGGTCACCACGCCGACGGTCAGGTCATCGACATCGGCAAAGCGAACCGTGCCGGTGTCGCTGGCGATCGTGTTGACGTCGTTGGCCGCGTTGTCGAGGTCATGAACAGCGCCGTCACCCAGCAGCACCAGGCCATCGGCGACAATGGCGCCGCCGGAGGTCTGGTCGATCTTGCCGCCATTGCTTTGCAACGCCAGGACCGGAGCCGGTTTGTTGTCGTCGTTACCGGTGCCCGGTGCGTCCGCCACGGTCAACTGGTCATTGATGTGGATATTGCCGGTACCGGCATCCAGGATGAGGTTGTCGTTGATGCGGGTGGCTTCGATGATGCTGATGTCACCGGTCATGTCCGCGCCGCCGATCTTGACCGAGGTGAACCCGTCGCCCAAGGCGCCGATGTCGCTGCCGGTCAGTTCCAACGCACCGGGGGCGTCGCCGGTGCTGCCGCCCACGGCAATGTCTTTGCTCGGGGTGTTGGTCTCAAGGGCAATTGAACCATTGCCAGTGACGCTGCCGGCGCCGCCGTTGAAATTGATATCGTCGGCCTTGATGGCCAGGTTGTTGTCGGTGCTGTTGAGGCTGCCGTTGAAGGTGATGGAACTGCCTTGCAGGCCCTTGCTGCCCGAGGTGTTGGTCTTGATGTTGTCGACGTACAGCGAGCCGCCGACCTGCTTGCCGGCGGTCTGGTCGAAACTGCCCGAGACGAAGACGAACTTGTAGGTGCCGGCCCTATCAGCCGTTGCCGTATGGCTTTTCCAATCCACCGCGCCCGTACCGTTCCCGGTTTCGTTCAGGATGATCTGGTATTCGCCGGTGTTGACGTTCAACAGATAGCCGAAGACATCGTAGGTGTCGCCGCCCGCGACCGGTTTGTAATCGAAACTGACCGCTTCCCCCGCCGCCAGGGAGACGGTGCCCTCGCTCACCACCGAAGGGCCGCGCATGATGCAGCCAGCAGGGGCGTTGAGGCAGTTGGAATTGTTTTCGGTACCCAGCAGCAGCGCAGCGCCGCCGTCCTTGCCCTGGCCAGCCGCGGCGACCGGGGTGAGGGGTTTGTAGGTCATGTCGCCCTGGTCGCCAGGCGAAACGCTTGGCGCATTACCATTGGTTGGCGAGGTGGTCGGCAACGTCGGATCATCCGGCGAGACCACGCCTTCGACCACGGTGACGCCGGTGAAGAACTGGGCGATGGAGGTCTTCCAGCCGACCAGGCCGTTTTCGAAGTCGGCGTTCAGGAAT
Organism: Pseudomonas marvdashtae; assembly: GCF_014268655.2. Taxonomy (NCBI): domain Bacteria; kingdom Pseudomonadati; phylum Pseudomonadota; class Gammaproteobacteria; order Pseudomonadales; family Pseudomonadaceae; genus Pseudomonas; species Pseudomonas marvdashtae. The sequence continues at coordinate 447,237 of NZ_JABWQX020000002.1, read as the reverse complement.
TGTGACGTGCCCAGCTCAACGGCGCCGTTGTAGATCTGCTCGCCACTGGTCAAGACTCTGGCGCCGTTGATAAACGTTTTGCCGGCGCCGCTGGTGGTCGCGTACAGGGCGCCCAACGCGCTGTTACCGCCGACCATGTCACTGAAGATGATCGAGCCTGAACCGGCGTCGACGCGCAGTTCGCGTTTGTTGGCCACCGCATCGGAATCCACCACGCCGGCAAATACGACATTGCCGCCGTTGCTTTTCAGGCTGACGTCGGTGTTGAGGGCGATCTTGCCGTTGAGGATCAACGCCAGGCTGTTGCCATTGCCGGCACCACTGGCGTCGATATCGCCGTTGAGGAAAATATTGCCGAAGACATAGCGGCCTGTTCCGCCGTCGTTGTGCCCGGACTGCAAGGTCAGGGTCCGGTCGCCGCTGATGCTCGTCGGGGTGTAGTCGCCGTTCCAGTGGATGCTGTTGTCGGCCTTGATCGCGACATCGGTGCCGCCGGCCAGGGCCGTATCGATCGCGTCGAAGCCGACCGTGGCTTCTGTGCCATTGGCGCCGCCCGTCAACCCGCCGTTACCCGGCCCCACCGTGACGCTGTCCGGATCGAGCAACCACAAGCCGCCCTTGCCGTTCTTGGCCGACGCATCGGCGGCTTTGCTGACCGCCAGCTTGGCGCCGCTGGTCTCGATCTTGCCGCCGTCGCCGCCCTTGGCGCCGCCCGTGGCTTTCAGCGTGCCATCGACGCGGGTCACGCTGCCCGGTTTCTTGACATCGGACCAGGCCACCACGGTACCGCCCTTGCCGTTGTCGGTCGCCGATGCGTCGAGCACGGCACCGGCGGCGATGGTGGTCTGGCTGGCCTGTTTGATCGCCGGATCCTTGCCTTGCCAGCTGCCGCCCACATAAATCTCGCCGCCGCCCTTGGCCCCGGTGGCGTCGAGCTCAGCGCCGCCCTTGATCGCCAAACGATCGCCGGTCACGACGATCTTGCCGCCCTTGCCGGTGTCGGAGGACACATCGATGCGTCCAGCGACTTGCACATCGCCGTGGTCGCCCATCAGCGTGACGAGGCCGTTTTCACCGATATCCAGGGAACGGGCTTCGATCAAACCGGTGTTGTTGATGACGGTGCTCGCCAGGGTTTCCGCCGCGCGGGCGGTCAGCAGGATTCGGCCCGCATCGGCACGAATGGCGCCGCCGTTTTCGATCAACGCCTGCAACGCGCCTTCTTGCACTTCCAACTGCACCGGCCCGCCCAAGTCGAGCGTCACGACACGGCCAGCACCCAGCAGCACATTGCCCTTGTGGGCGGTGATGTTGCCGTCATTGACGATTTTTGCGGCGATCAGGGCAATGGTGCCGCCCTGTGCCGCATTGATGTTGCCCTGGTTGACCACCGATGCGGCGCTGTCGCCACTGAAGCGGTAGTTGCCGGCGAGAAAATCTTCTGTGGATAAGTTGAGCGTCGAGGCCACCAGACCGCCGACATCAACCTGAGCGCTGGGGGTAAACAGCACGCCGTTGGGGTTGACCAAAAACACCTGGCCGTTGGCTTTCAACGCGCCCTGGATCACCGATACGTCCGAGCCCAACACCCGGTTCAATGCGACGGACGAAGCGCCAGGCTGGAAGAATTGGACGGTGTTGCCTTTGCCGATGGAAAAGCTCTGCCAGTCAATGGCGAGCTTATCGCTGCCCTGATGAATGGCCATGTTGTTGCCATTCTGATTAACGCTGCCGCTACCCGCCACGATAGTGCCGCCCGAAGGCAACCCTCCCGCCGCCGCGACCGAGGCGAAGACACCGCCGCCCACGCCGATGAAAAGGCTCAGGGATTGACGGCTTTTGTCTTTGCCATGGCTTTTGACCAACTCGGATGCCACTTGCCACGCGCCCATCACGGCATTCCAGACGACTCGGTAAGCTCTATTCATTTTTGTTCACTCATCCTTAATACGGCGGGTCGCGCCATGACGACCAGGCGGTTCGCTGTCGACAAATCAAATGGAAAAGCGCATCCGGACGGATGGCGGCTCGAAAATCCCACAGTGCTCCGCCCCATCATCTCTGCGACTTGTAGAGCGCGCTTTTGCTTGAGCGCCCAGGGCTTTTGAATGAAGGGATGCGATGAAAATTTTTTTACGCGGGGAGGGAGAGGTACGGCGGATGCAGGCTGGTCGCCTCGTCATGGGCGACCTATGCTGGGGCAGTCCCACTTCGACAGGCGAACCCTGATGATCCAATGCAAACGCGCCTATGAAACAGCGAGCGCCGAGGATGGCGTACGGGTTTTGGTTGACCGCTTGTGGCCGCGTAATTGCCGCAAGGATGCGTTGGTCATTGATGAGTGGCTGCCGGAGGTCGGGCCTTCACATGCGCTGCGCAAGGCGTTCAAAGCGGGGGGGCTTTCATTTGCCGAGTTCAGCGTGGCGTACCGGCGAGAGCTGGCGGGACGGCCGGAGCATTGGTGGAAGCTGGTGGATATTGCCCGGGATGGGACGCTGACGTTGGTGTATGCGGCTAAATCGATGGTTGAGAACAATGCGGTAGTGTTGGCGCAATGGTTGGAGGATGAGGTGGAGAAGCGGGCGGAGGGGAGTTCGCCTGTGTGCTATTTGTCTGATTTTCCGGAACAGTGATATGAGCCTCGTTGTGTTACGGCTCCCGCTTGGGGGTATCGCCTCGTTACACGCTTCGACAAGCTCGCGGGAACTACGCCGTTGTGCGTATCCCGCGGAGCGTGTGCCTTGGTTTTTTTATCACTTGGATCCGGGTACGGAGAGCTTAAGCTTAAAAGATCCTTTGAATGTTTTTTTGCCCCGATCAGTAAAACTAAATGTGCCATCATAAGAATAAAAGTGAAGGCCAACCTTTAGCGCGATCTCCCCCGTTGTCACCCGATGCTCCTGACCGTCCTGGTCGATGTAAAACCAGCCTAAAGAGGGACCGCTGAGGAAATCGCTTGGGTAGCTATATTTTTCTAACTTGTCGGCGCGGCAGTCAAGGACCGGAAAGCCTATATAGATATTCGACTCCGCAGATTTTCCTCCCTGTGCCGAGTTTTGCATAAACCCAACTATGTAGCCGGCACTGTGATAGCCATAGTCCTCGGGGTCGCGGAGCAAGTGTGCCTCAACTTTTTTGAAGATTTGTGGGGATTGTGGACGTTCCTCTATTATCTCTATTAGCTCTACCTGTCCCACCATCGGTAAGGGGCGCTTTGTTTTTTCGTTATCGTCTGTCATTTCCGGTTCCTCAGTAATTTTGCAACTTCCGCTGAAGTTACTCCGGGTACTGTAGGTGGGGGAAAATTGCACAACAACTGTAAGAGTTGACAGTCAATAAGATCATTTTGTTGGTTGGTTCCCCAAGGAGCAGCAAAAACGATATAACCGCCGCGGCTGGGCTCAACTGCAAAACCAGGCCAGTCGACGATCCGGCGCTTGCACCCTCGCCCAGGGACCATGGGTTTGCTTAAGTTCGGCGGTGTGCGGCTAAGATGCGCAGAGAATCCACAAGGAAGACAGGCGTGATGCAATCTCGTTTTGATCCATTGGTTCATATCGATTGGAAAACACCCGGCAGCGACTTGCTCGGGCTGTTACAGCATTACTATCCCGACATCGGTGTGTTTGCCGGCCCGGGATTCGAGGCGTTATTGGATGAACTGTCCAACGAGATGCCCGAGGTCTGCTTCGAGGCGTTGGCGCCGCTGTTGGCGGGTCAGGGTTATGACTTGTGGAACCTGGATGCCGGTGGCGATGATTATCGGCCGGTGATTGTCCCGGCCGATCAGCGCGAGACGTTTGCTCAGCATTGGCAGGACCAGCGCGGCGAGCCGAGGTTCACGGCGAGTTTGATCGAGCCGCCGGAGCCTGCCGCCGCCGAGCTCAAACCGGCCAAACCCAAGCGCGGCAAGGTGAAATGGCTGCAGGAAGTCCATGAGTACCCCGGCGCCACCTATGTACATGAATACAACTACCGCAACGGTTGGGCCGCCATTACCGAGCAGGACGAAGACCAGTGGTTGTGCTTTCTGATCGATTACAACCAATGGCCGCCCGCCGAGCAGGACATGCTCGAACATCGCACCGATGGCGTGGACGGCGCGGACTTGCAGCTCATCGATGCCGATGCCCAGCGCAGCCTGTGGAAGCGTCGGGTCGTACGCGGCGATTACAGTACGGACGACCGCTACCAATATGAAGTTCGGCAAGGCGACGAGATCGCGGCGTTCGGGCCTGTCGGGGTGCAGTGGCCGGAGTTTGAACAGCCTTGCGTGGTGGTGGGTTCGGAGATATTCGAACGCAAGCGCATCTACGAACCCGAGCATTTGACGCGGATCTGGCGGATCACGGCGCACAGCAGCGAGGTGATTTTCGAGTACGCGGATGAACTGACAATCCTGCCCATCGGCGCTGGCCGCTTGCTGTTCATGCAGCACAACGGTCCGAAGTGCTGGACTTGGAATCAAGACCCGCCGCACCAGGCCATTGTCGCCAAACCGATGCCCGCCGAGGCCTACAAGTTGCGCGCCGCAACGGCTTACTTGGGCGGTGACGAGATCCTGTTGTTCAGCGAAGGCGCACGGCAGAACGTCGAGCATACGGGTTATCAAGAGACGGTTCTGGTGGCGTGGCGCTTCAACTTCATCACCGGCGCCACGACCCGGGCGACGTTGGACGGTTTCGGCAGTGAACTGCGCCAGGACACACGCATGCTCGTCACGCAGCCCAAACAAGTCATCACGTTGCGCACGTTTCATGGGCAGCTTCAAGTTGCACGCGGGCATGGGGATTGGTGGGTGTGGAGTTATCGCGCCAACACTTTTGGCACGCAGACCTTGGCGTGGTTTTGGAATCAGGTCAGCAATGAGGTGGTGAAGCTGTCGACCAAAGATATCCCGCGGATCAAGCCGGAGATTCGCTATGTGCCGGCGCAGGATCGGTATCTGGCGTTTGAAGCGGATTTCGTGGCGCGGCTGCCGGCGTTTGCCGAGATGGTCGAGACCAAGGGAAGTGGGGTTTTGGTTTTTGAGTGAGGTGGTTCTGTTGCATGGCGGCGCTTCGAACGCATGAGTTTTTGTGGCGAGGGAGCTTGCTCCCGCTCGGCTGCGCAGCAGTCGTAAAATCTGCGACCGTTTTCCCCTGGCACACCGCAAGGGGCTGCTGCGCAGCCCAGCGGGAGCAAGCTCCCTCGCCACGGACTTGCTTAGACACGCAGCAACCCGCGAAACCCACGCGCCGCGTAATACGACTGCACGCCGTTGTGGTAGATGAACACCCGTTCATAACGGTAGTCACCAAACAACGCCCCGCCGAGGGCGCGAAGTTCGGAAGGTGTCGCCAGCCATGTGGACGTCTTCGCATCGAACTCGCCCAGCGTTTGCAGGGCTCGGTACTGGTCTTCGGTCAACAGGCTGATGCCCATTTCCTCGGCCATTTCCATGGCACTGCCTTTGGGCTTGTTCTCTTTGCGCGCGTCCAGCGCCGCGCGGTCGTAGCAAAGGCTGCGGCGGCCGGTCGGGCTTTCTTTGGCGCAATCGCAGAAGGTGATCACGTCCGTCTTCGGCTCATGGCCGATCACGTCGGGCTCGCCGCCGGTGGCTTCCATCGCCTGGAGCGATTTCAAGGCACCTGGCTGGTTTTCCAGTCGGGCCTGGACGTCGGCCCATGGGATGTCCGGGTGACGGTTCAGGTGGTCTTCGAAGCGCTTTTTCAAGGTTTGGATGAGGCTGTCTTGTTCTTGTTTTTTCATGACCGTGAAATCCCTGGTAATCCGTTAAGTGTCTGTACCGAAGACTGATCGCTGAAATCTCGCCACGTCCCGGCTCCCAGGCCAGACATATGCCGCAAAGGTCCTTGCGTTGCTGGCCGTAGCGCGCATCACCAGAATAGCCCGCCTAACTGAACGCAAGGAACGCAATGCGCTTGATAAGGAGTGCGGATCAGGGGCTCGAACCGACGGAGCTTCCCGAAATGGCCGCACGTTTGGTCGATGACGCGCTGATGCGCGGTCACCCCATCGACGGGCTGGATCAGTTTGGAACGCTGTCGAAGATCCCCCATGACAGCGATATCGTCGAAGCCGTCAGGAACGGCGATTTGTTGCTGGTGAAGCCAGGTTCCGCCGGCGCAGGTGGCAGCTTCATGCCTCGGTCGAGGCCTGCGCCAGAATCGGTCGACAGAGCCCCGGAACAATGGCCATTGCCCAAGCCCCGGGATGACTTGGTGTTCGCCAAATCCTGCACTGCCGCAAACTGGTGCCAAACGGGCATCGGTACGGCCACCGAAGCGGCCTCGAATTTCGGCCGGATCATGGTGGCGGGCGCCATGCTCATGCCCTCGGCGAGCACCGCGATTGCCTCAGCGCTCGGCGCGGATCTGGCGCTAGGCCGCATCGCCGGTGGCGGCATCATGCAGCAGCGCCTCACCTGGGCCATACGCGGCGCGGGCGGACCGGCCAGCGTCTTCGTCCTGGGCATGCTCCCCACCAAAATGGCCGACGGCACGCTTCACACCGATGACCAGCTACGCCGCATGAGCCACGCCACCACCCGAGTGCGCTTCCAATTCCGCCGCGACGCCGAAGGCGTGCTCCAGGTATACGGCATCCACAGCGGCCCCACCGGCGACGACTCCGTGCGCACGGTACAAGTGACCTGGAACGCCGACCAGACCGCCATGGAGGCCAACCTCAACGGCATCACGCTCATATGGACGCCGCAGCAAAGCCCACTCGGCTCGCTTCCACCGCTGACCTATCCCGAAGACATGGGCAGGCAGCTAGGCACGATCCTCGTCCATCCGATAGCGGAGGATGTCGACAGCCAGATCGACGGCCTACCGGGAGAAGATGTCACGGCGGATGACTGTATCTTGGTGTTCCCGGCGGATACGGGGCTGAAGTCGCTTTATGTGGTGTTTGCTCGGCCTTTGGGTGGGGATCATAGTTATTATCCGGCGCCTAAGGTGCTGACTGCTTTTCCTGATGCCCGCAATGTTAAGTTCAAATCGCGAGTGCAGGGAGGCGGCTCTTCTCGCAGAAGGTGGCAAGACAAAAAGGGACGGATCTACGAATGGGACTCCGAGAATGGGAGAGTGGAAGTGTATGACAGACAAGGCGCGCACTTGGGTGAATACGATGCTGAGACTGGCGCCCAAACTAAACCGGCCAAACCGGGCCGCAGAGTAGAGAAATAGGAAGCTTATGCATCTATGTATTAGCGGGTTCCTGCCAGACGAGGATGAAGATGATTCGCTTAAATTTGATCTCGATCTGGATGAATATTTTAACGACCGAATCATGCAGCTTTTAGGCCATAGCAGCCTGAACGCAATGGCTGTGGGGGAATGGTTGTTAACGAAGGATCAGATAAGAGAGATATCCGACATCATCGGCAAACCTCTTCCGACGGATCTGGATTTATTCATCGGAGTACTGGTCTAGCGGGCCTCAAAATATCGAAGAAACATAACATGAAGCACGAGATCCTCGCCTTCGACAAAAGTGTCGAACCGCTCGTTTTCCATGTCGTCGAGGCCTTCAGCAAAAAAAGCGAGACGTTAGCCTTTGAAGTGAAACTGCCTGCTGGCTGCGATGCACAACTTAAGCAAATCATGGGATGGTCGACACCCCTGCGTGGCGATGAGGGTTATGACCTGAGTCCCAGCCAAGCCGCCGCTATTGAAGCATTAACCGGAAAGCAGTTTTACGATGACGACCATATTTTTCAGCTCACTTGCAATGTTTATTGAAGCGGAAGCGCAACGTGCATCTAGAAATAACCGGCTTTTTCCCAGAAGACCACGAAGATGATTTTATTCAGTTCGAGCTAGACGTGGGGTCCGAATTTGAGTCGGCAATCATGGCTATTTTGGGGTGGGAGAGTTTGGCGGACGAGGTCGTTGGCGAGTTGCCCTTGAGCGACGCGCAAGTTCGACAAATAGAGCGAGCGATACAGCAAACACTACCTGAAAATCTCAATCTCTTTATTGGAGTACGGCCATAACGGGATGCGCCGGGAAGATGATGCCTCATCCAATAATGGTTTTTGCTTGCGGCCATGCCAGTAAATTGGTTGGGCTGCTACGCAGCCTAGCGGGAGCAAGCTCCAGTGCACCGGCAAATCGGCGCACAAGTGCCAGTTCTTCACCTCGACCGCCGCGCCTCAAAGGGACGCGGCGGCCGACAGCAATACCGCACCGTCAATATGTGCGCTAACTCAAGCGCTTCACCTCAAGGCGTCCACAAGGGGGCCCACTCAGTTGTTCGCCCGTTTCCAGGCTGAACACCGAAAAGTGCAAGGGACAGGTGATGCTCTTGCGTTGCTCATTGACCACGCCATGTTCCAACCATCCGGCGCGATGAGGACAGGTGTGCGGCACCTGGAAGTGTTGATCGCCAATGATGACGGCGAATGTGCCTGGGCGATGGAACTCAGATGGCTCGCTCAATCATCCGCTCCTTGTCGAAATACTTCTGGTGCCTGGCTTTATCAACAGCGGCATCAAAAGCAACGTTGGTTATTTCGCGTCCCATGCATATCCCCTCCCAGGCTTTGGTCGGGTTCAGGTCGCCTGCCGCCTCCATCGCCTTGAGCAGGCGCTGTCCTTCAATAGCGTGGAATACATCGATGTGGACGTGCTCGGAATAATAGGTATGGGCCTTGATCTGCAAACGTGAACATATCGAGGTGTAGCACTCGAAAAAGAACGGCACAACCGTTTCGAAATAGGTGATGACCCCAGCGAAATACGACGGGTCGTCTGCCCGCATCGCCAGCCAACAGAACATATTGGGAAACGAAAAACCGGCCGCCGCGTTGACGTCGATATAGAACCCCAAGTCGGTGGGCATCTGCAGTTCGTTAAGCAGGTCGATGTACAGGGTCGTGTGGGAACGCTTTAAGTTACCGGAGCCAAATTCGTCGATCATCATGCGCAACATCGGCATCTGGGCGGCGAGGCTCAGCCGCGGCATCAAGTGGTAAAACACCTGCGCCTCGGTCAAGCCATCAAGAGCGAACTCCTGCACCAGGATCTTGAATTCATCGAGGGTCATCTGATCGCTCACGTAAGCCGCGCTGGGCGGTATCACGCTGCGGTCCAACTCCACCAGTTCGGCCAGTTGCTTGCGCAATGCGCTCAGGTCGGTGGGCGGGTTGGCGGTTCGCGTCTTGTCGATGGTTGATTCGATCCAGTCACGTTCGAAGGCCAGGATGTGGCCGTCCAGCGGCTTGAGCTGCTTGATACAGGCGCGATTGGCCAGGAACAGTTGCTTTTGCAGTTCGCTCATGCGAGGGCCTCCTGCTCTGCCAATACCCGGTCGGTGCTGATGACGCCCCGGGCCTTGAGCTCTTTCTTGACCTGGGCATACCAATCGTCCGCGCCCAGTTCGAAATGCTCATTGAGGGTTTCCACCAGCCTGCCGACCGCCGTTTGCCGGGTGGCGATCGCCATTCGACAGAGCCCAGGTTCCAGGTTGGCCAACGACACCACGTTGCCGTCGGATTCCAGGTCCCGTGCCAAGAGCATTTCCCAGCCGATGAAATAATCCAGGCCTTCGCTGCGCAGTCGCTCGATTTCGCTTTGAACGCGCGGTTGCGATGGCGAGTCCTTGATGCCGATGACCCTTGGCAGTTGGGCGATGGCAAGCAACGTTTCAAAGCTTTTCTCGTTACCGGATAACGCCGATTCGTTGTAGATGAAGATATCCAGTGACGTGGCGTCATGCACCGAACGGTAGTGTTCGATGATGTGTTGCTGGCGGGTGCCGGGGGCAAAAGGCGAAGTAAACATGATCGCCTGGGCGCCCAGTTTTTGCGCCAACACTGCGTATTCGATTACCTCGGCTGTCGTCGCCCTTTCAATACCGGCGATGACGGTTTTATCCTGCGCATGCGCCAGCGTCAGCTCCAACATGCGCTGCCAATCCCGCCTGCCAAGCCGCCACCCTTCACCGGACGTCAGGCACGGAATGTAGCCATCAACAAACGGCCTCGAGCAATGCAGCAACCGGCGCACGCTGGCCTCGCAGATCCGCGACTGTTCGTCGAGCGGCGTGATCAAGGGCACATAGATATGCTTACCCGACATGCTGGAAATCCTCCTGCCCGATCGTCATTTCCATAGACTGCTCGTACAAACGCTGAAGTTTTTCAGGGAATGCGGACTGCGAAAGCGATGAAGGAAATGTTTTCAGGAACGGCTTCAACAAACTCAGCTCACGCAGCGAGTCGTCATGGGTAAAAAAGGGTTGTTGGTGCTCAACTACATGAGCCGCCAATAACCTCTTTTCCACGCTCAGGTGCGCCCAGTCAGGTTCCAGGCAGGCCCGTTTCAAAACCTTGTTGCAATAACCTCGGCGCTGGATATCCATGTCCGTGTGAAGGACATCCATGAACGGGTAGTAGACGTCCTGCAAGTGCCGGCTCTTTTTCCAGATGATGGCATCACATATCCCAATCTGGCCGAAGCTCATCAGCACCTGACGCGAATAAAATGCACGGAAGAAACCCAGCGATTTGGCCTGCAACTCAGGATCGCTGTGGTGCATGCCCATGAATACCGTGGCGTCGATAACCGGAACGGAGACTTCAGCCATGATAGTTCTCCAACGCCAGGGCGATGGTTTCGACCGCCTGTTCGAATTCCTCGGGTTTGCGCGCAAGCGCCAGGCGGATGTACTTCTGGCCGGCCTGCGGCTGGCTCCAATAAAAGTATTTGCCAGGCAGGACATAGACTTCGTATGCCATCAGGTAAGCCTGCAAATCATCGGCAGATACGTCATCGCGGAGGATTTCAAACCAGGCGACACTGGTCTCGACCATTGGCGTCAGGTAATTCAGAAAGCTACCTTGCAGATGGCGTCGGGCGACTGCGCGGTTAACGTCGAGTACGGAACGCACCGACTCGAAATCGTCATCACTGCTATCGCGAATATATTGAGTCACCACATTCAGGATGAATGGCGACACGTTCAACAATACGCTCGTCACGATGCTGTAGATGTCAGGGTTAATCGCCCGACTGGCCATGATCGTCGCGCATTTGGTGTCCTGTAGCGGCCAGGTTTTTCCGGTGTCTTCCATGATGATGTACTGGGTACCGATGTCATCCAGGATGGCATAGGCGTCAACACGACTGCCTCCTGCTGCTTTGAAAAAAGCGGCGAAGCAAAAGTCCAGGATGAGCAGTTTGCCGTGGTCCTTGCAGTAACGCGCCACTTCAACAAAGGTGTCGGCGCCCTTGGCAAACATGCTGGTACCGGTCGGGTTATTGGGATCCACCAGGAAAATCGCATCGACATTTGCCGCCGCCGATTGAAGCTTTGCATAGACGTTCGTCGGAGATTGCAGAAGGGTTTCGTCCAACGGCGTCAACGGCACTTCCATGTGCTTGAGCAGGTCATGCAGGTTGTCGAAACAAGGTTCGATCAACCCTACGCGCATATTGCGTTTGCGCAGGTAGGTCGCGGTGATGTGCATTGCAATCGAGGCAGCATAAACCAGATAAATTTCGTCATGTCGCTTGAGCGCATGCTCCTGCCCATGAAAGGTGAAAAAGGCCTGGATGAATTCTTGCTCGCTTTGATATTGGCTTTGGCCTTGCGCGCGATACCAGAGTTCGGGAAGACGGTTGACTATCTCTCGCTGGGTAACACTTTGGTCCTGATGCGTGTGGGCGTCAGCGAGATTGAAGCGTGTCTTCAAGGCAGAAATTTCATGTTGGGTGATATCTTCTTTATCATCCAGACGGGTCATGACACTCATATTGTTATTCCTATAGGTGCTAAAGATGTCTATCTCACTCGGCTGGCTCACGGCACTGTAGATAAACCCTGCGCTATAGTTAACGTTGTTTTCTTGTCCAACAACTGTACCTGGGTGCAGCTTTGTCTTTTCCTGCCTGTATCTAGGTACAGTTGCTTTATTTGAGCACTGTCGCCATGCTCGGCGCGCAATAGCAGTTCAGTATTCAAATACGCAAGGATATTGCAGGAAATATGGACAAGCTCAGCTTCCACGCCATCAACTATTCAGAAGCCTCACAAGAGTTGTTAAATGATTTGTATGGATTGAGAAAGGAAATTTTTTCCGATCGACTTGAATGGCGCGTCACGACTCACCACGGAAGAGAGATCGACGAATATGACAACGCCGAGGCAACCTATCTCGTAGGTTTGTATGCAGGGCGCCCACTGAGCAGTTTGCGCCTGATAAATACGCTGAATCCTTATATGGTCGAAGGCCCGTTCCGTAAATTCTTCAAGTGTGGACTTCCCAAACATGAATCGATTGCTGAATCCAGTCGCTTTTTTGTGGATAAGACCCGTTCCCGAGCCATGGGATTGAGCGAAGTACCGCTTACCGAAATGCTGCTTTTGGCAATGCACGATCATGCTGCCCGGCATAACCTCGATTCGATCATAACGGTGGTCAGCCAAGCCATGTCGCGCATCGTCCTCAGGGCTGGTTGGCGCTACGAAATCATGGATACTGGCGAAGCCTCACCCGGCGAAAAAGTCCTGCTGCTCAATATGCCAGTGCGCCCCGAGAACGATTGGAGCCTTAAGCAAACGATAGAGTCCAAGCAGCCCGGTGGCGTGCCAATGACCGCCAAACAGCCCGCTATCGCCAGCACGGCTGGCGATTTTCAGACCAGTCCCAAGCTGACAGCTTTGTAGACGGCCTGTTTAGCGTTGCAGACGCATAGCTTGTCTACAATGTTCGCCATATGGAATTTCACGGTGCGCACCGAGATGGCGTGGATTGTGGCGATTTCGCTGTAAGCCTTGCCCATGACGACCCATTTCAATACGCCAAGCTCTCGGTCCGACAGACCGGCCTCGGTCAGCTCCGGAAATAACTCGTTCAACGAAAAGCATTCGGTCAATCTGTGGTGAAACTGCACGAGCGTCATCTGGATTTCTGCCGCCCTGCGCATCATGGTTTGTTCGAAGTCTTTACGGCGCTCAGTATTGCTGATACTCAATGCAGCGAATAAACCATTGGCATCGTGCAGGTTGAAAGTAAAGCCGTCCGATATCTGATATTGCTCCGACGATGCAAAAACCGCCTGCCCTTGACCGGATGCCTTGGACTCAAGCGCCTCATGCCAGAAGAAAGGCGCTATGCACTTCATGCCGTGCTTGATGACCGGGTCGATAAGATGATAGTTCTCGGCCTTGTACACATCGAGCCAACGTTTGGGATAGTTGGAAAAAATTCTTGGCTTTACATCGCGCCCTTTATACATGACGAAGTAAGCGTAATGGCACCCTTCCAACGGACGCAGGCATTTTTCAAATGTACTCTTGAGTCTTTCATCCAGCTCAGACCCGGTATTTATGATTCGCCGGCCTTTCACAGCTTGACTGCTCATAAAAATTCCCTTTTTTATGGATTTATTTCTTTTACAGATTTCCTTGTAGAGCTGTGGAAGCATTCAATCCAAGTCTCAAGTCGTAGTAAAGCCAAATAACCACTACACGTACGATGACCCGGATGAAGCAGGACTTGACGATATTCATCTGCTGGAGAAGCCGGCCCTCGCCTGCAGCTCGGGCGGCGAACTCCAGAACAGGGCGGCATCAAGTTATAGGGGTGTCCCGAGACTCGGCTAGCCCGGCTTGCACGGCAGGACGGGACTCGATCGTTTTTAGCCAGCGCAGCACATGGGGGTACGGAGTGATATCCAAAGCCAGCTCCTCATAGGTGCGCAACCATGGGAAAGCCGCAATATCCGCGATGGAATATTGGTCGGACGCCAGGTAACTGCGCTCCGCCAGTTGCCTGTCCACCACGCCATAGAGGCGCAGGGCTTCTTTGCGATAACGCGTGATTGCTTCCTCGTTGCGCGTAGTGCTTGCATGCAAAAACCACCAGAGCTGGCCCAGCATCGGACCAATGGCCCCCACCTGGAAGAACAGCCACTGCTGTACCGCTAGCTGTTCGACAGCCCCATCAGGTTGCAAGCGGCCGTATTTCTGCGACAGGTAACCCAGGATGGCGGCGGATTCGAAAATCGATATCCCCGCCTGGTGATCCACGATCGCGGGGATCTTTCCATTCGGGTTTATGGCGAGGAATTGCGGCGAATGCTGACGCCCTTCAGACAGGTTGAGCTTCACCACTTCGTAGCCAATGCCTGCTTCTTTCAAGAAAATACTGATTTTTTGCCCGTTTGGCGTATCAGCCGTATACAGCGTGATGGGGGAAGCCTCGTTCATGAAGAACTCCATTCCTGACTTATTTAATTGCATTTGCAATCATATTAAGCCGTGCAGTATGGTGCAAGCACGACGGAACGCACGGGAGATTGTGGAATGATCGGCTTTTCCAGCTTCAGTAAAACGCCAGAAACCAGCCTGGCCGCACAGGTCTGCATCGATAAGATCCGTACTTTTTCACCGCAACACACCGCTGGTTTTTCCTCGCCGCTCTTCACCATGATCGACATCGCCAATCGCCTTGAAAGGGACCCGGGAACGGCCAGGCATATCTGGGTCATCCGCGACAACAAGCAACGTCAAACCGCGGATGCCCACACCCGTATCAGCGCGTGGCCCCTGCGTTTCAGCGCCACGGCCCGCGCCAGTGAAAAACCATTGCTGTACCTGACCAGTTCGGCGACATCAGCCGAGCTTTGTGCGCTTTCCAACGAGTCCGCTCACCGGGGCATCCTGTGCAATGACATAGAGACGCAGCCTTCACGCTGGCCCAAAGGTGCTCATCCGTGGGTGCCGCTCTGGTTGGTCGCCAACCCCCGATGCGTGCCGTTCGATCCGGCCAGCGGTGCCGAAGCGCATGCCATCGCCCTGGCGGCGTTGCAGAGTTTGTATGTGGAAGGCAACGAAGGTTTTTACTACATGGCGCTGCACGATGAGCCCAATGACTTCATCGCTCCCATCAGCGGCCTAAGCGCGAGTCAGGCCTTGAAAGGCATGTACCGGCTCAGCGGCGTCGAAGTCGATTCGGGGCAGTCCCGGGTGCGCTTGCTGGGGGCAGGCCTGGCCTTGCAATCGGTGGTGGCGGCGGCGCAGTTGCTGCGCGAGGATTGGGGTGTGGCCAGCGAACTGTGGAGCTGCCCCAGCTACACCCGCCTGGCTCGTGACGCGGACAAGGCGCAACGCTGGAACCGCCTGCATCCCGGGATGCCGCGACGGTCGGCGCATCTGCTCGACTGCCTGGACGTTGAAGACTGGCCAGTAGTGGCAGTGACCGGTTACGCCCGGCATGTCGCCGAGCAGATCGGGGCGCATGTCAAGTCACGGTTCGTGGCCATCGGTGCCGACTCGACCGGGACCACCATGGGCCGGGTGGACAAGCACTGGATCGTGGTACTGGCCCTGCAGGCGCTGGCTCAGGAAGGCGTGATCAACCAGGCACGCGTCGAGCAAGCCATGGAGCGGTACCTGCTGCAGTGAGCAACGCCTCACTTCGCCCGCCCACTATTGCGCGCTGCGCTGGCCGCACGCTCCAGCGCCTCGCTGAAAACCCGCTGCTGTTCGTCGTCGAACTGCGACAGGAACAATTCATCCACCGTCCCTTCGTAGATTTGCCACATCTTTTTGCGCAGCACTTTTCCGCTCTCGGTGATGGCGGCATACGCACCTCTGCCGTCATCGCTGGCGCGGCTGCGGGTGACCAGGCCCTCAGCCTCCAAGCGGTCCACCAGGCGAGTGAGATTGTAGCGCTCGATAGCCATGACATCTGCCAATTCGTTCATGCGCCGGGTTCCGTCGGGGCCGCTTTCCAAGCCCCACAACGCGTCGTACCAAGCGTAGGCCGGCAACCCGGCGGCGGCTAGCCGACGCTCGATTTCGCGGATCAGGCAGCGGTGCGCCCTGACGAATCTGAACCAGGTATCCGGCTCGCTGGAAGACATGCATCACCTTTTTCATGAGATCGATTTAGTTGCAATTGTAGCGCGCGACAGGCTAAGTTCTCGCACGTAGTTGCAATTGCAACTACAAACATTCTTGAAGGTTGGCGTCGACCCACGCCCCTTAGTCAGGCACCAAACGACTCGGTGCTGCTGCACTGTCCAGGAGACGACAACGATGGCACAACAATCCATGTTTCTCGACGAGGATCCACAAGAAACTCGCGAATGGCTCGAATCCATTGAATCGGTGGCGAGCGTCGAAGGACGGTCTCGCGCCCACTACCTGATTGACCAGATGCTGGATTTCGACGCCAACCGCCATGGCGATTTTTATGGGCGAGTCACCACGCCCTACGTCAATACCATCCCGGTCGACCGTCAGCAGCCGTACCCCGGCGACCTGGCCGTAGAGCGCCGGATCAACGCCTATATTCGCTGGAACGCGCTGGCCATGGTGCTGCGCGCCGGCAAGCATTCGAACGTGGGCGGGCACATCGCCTCCTACGCCTCGGCGGCGGTCCTGTATGACGTCGGCTTCGAACACTTCTTCCGTGGACGCACCGAGCAGTTCGGTGGCGACATGGTGTATATCCAGGGCCATTCCTCGCCGGGCATCTATGGACGCGCCTATCTGGAAGGTCGTCTGAGCGAAGAACAACTGGACAACTTCCGCCGCGAGACCGATCGCGACGGCATCTCGTCCTACCCGCACCCAAGGCTCATGCCGGACTTCTGGCAATTCCCGACGGTATCCATGGGCCTCGGACCGATCACCGCCGCGTACCAGGCACGGTTCATGCGCTACCTGGAGGATCGCGGACTGAAGGAACATCAGGGACGTAAAGTCTGGGCGTTTCTCGGCGACGGCGAAATGGACCAACCGGAATCCCTTGCGGCAATTTCCCTTGCCGGTCGGGAGAAGCTCGACAACATCATTTTTGTCGTCAACTGCAACCTGCAGCGCCTGGACGGGCCGGTGCGCGGCAACAGCAAGGTGATCCAGGAATTCGAAAGCCTGTACCGCGCGGCCGGCTGGAACGTCATCAAGGTGATCTGGGGTAGCGGTTGGGATGCCCTGCTGGAGAAGGACAAGACCGGCCTGCTGCGCCAGCGGATGATGGAGTGCGTCGATGGCGACTATCAGAACTACAAATCCCAGAATGGCGCCTATGTACGGGAGCATTTCTTCGGCAAATACCCCGAGCTGCTGGAGCTGGTCAGCGACTTGAGCGATGACGATATCTGGAAGCTGTCGCGCGGCGGCCACGATCCCGAAAAGGTCTACAACGCCTATGCCGCCGCCATGCGTCACACCGGCGGGCCGACGGTTATTCTGGCCAAGACTGTGAAGGGCTTCGGCATGGGTGAAGCCGGTGAAGGCCAGAACATCAATCACCAGCTCAAGAAGATGGGCGACGACGCGGTCAAGGCGTTCCGCGATCGCTTCGGCCTGGACCTCAGCGACGATCAATTGGGCGACATGCCCTACCTCAAGCCGACGGCCGACAGCGTCGAGGCGCTTTACCTGCAAGCCCGACGCACGCAACTGGGCGGGTACGTGCCTGCCCGATTCAGTGCGGTGGAGCCTTTGCAGATCCCGCCCTTGGCGACGCTGGATACCCAGCTCAAAGGCACCGGCGAGCGGGCGATTTCGACCACCATGGCCTTCGTGCGCATCCTCGGCACGCTGCTCAAGGACCCGAACATCGGCAAGCTGATCGTGCCCATCGTCCCTGACGAATCACGCACTTTCGGCATGGAAAGCCTGTTCCGCCAGATCGGTATCCACTCCCACGTCGGCCAGTTGTACACGCCTCAGGATGCCGGCCAACTGAGCTATTACAAGGAAGCCCGGGACGGCCAGATCATGCAGGAAGGGTTGAACGAGTCCGGCGGGATTTCTTCCTGGATCGCGGCGAGCACTTCCTACAGCACCCATGGCGTGATGACGGTGCCGTTCTACATCTTCTACTCAATGTTCGGCTTCCAGCGCGTCGGCGATCTCGCCTGGGCGGCAGGCGACGCTCGCGCCCGGGGTTTCCTGCTCGGCGCCACGTCCGGCCGGACCACGCTGATGGGTGAAGGCTTGCAACATGACGACGGTCACAGCCATGTGCTGTCCTCGACCATTCCCTGCTGCGTGTCCTACGACCCGACCTACGCCTACGAATTGGCGGTGATCATCCAGGATGGCATGCGGCGGATGTACGCCGAGGACGAGGACATTTATTACTACATCACGCTGCTGAACGAAAACTACGCCCATCCGCCGATGCCCGAGGGCGCCGAGCAAGGCATTCTCAAAGGCATGTACCGACTCTCGGCGCCTGAACAGCCCATCGAGGGCAAGCACGTGCAGCTGATGGGCTGCGGATCGATCCTGCAGGAAGTGGTAGCGGCAGCGCTGTTGCTGGAGCAGGATTTCGGCGTCAGCAGCGAGGTCTGGAGCGTCACCAGCCTGACCGAACTGCGTCGGGACGGGCAGGATGCCGAACGCTGGAATCTATTGCATCCGGAACATGCGCCGCGTATCGGTTACGTGGAAAGTTGCCTGCAGGACAAACAGGGCCCGGTAGTGGTCGCGACCGACTACATGAAAATATTCGCCGACCAGATCCGTCCGTTCGTGCCAAAACGACGCTTCGTAGCCCTCGGCACCGACGGTTTCGGCCAATCGGACACTCGCGAATCGCTGCGCAGATTTTTCGAAGTGGATCGCCATTTCATCGCGCTGGCCGCTTTGAAAGCGCTGGCCGATGACGGGGAAATACCGAGGGAAAAGGTCGCCGAGGCGATTGCACTTTATGGCATTGACCCGGAGAAACAGAACCCGGCGGCGGTTTGACTCCGCTCGCTTGCAGCGGCGTCATTTGGGCGCCGCTGCAAGCGAAAGGAGCAGGTCTACCTGCGCACCAACATGAACAGCGGTTATGCCATATGTGGCAAGGGCTTCAACTTTACGCCCGAGGCAAACGCCGAATACGACCGAGGCGCTGCGGGCGCGAGGAAATATCAAGATTTTTGCACAGTACCAATATCTCTGATACCGTGTTGAAATCGTGATACGGAAGAACGACTATGACTGTTATCCGCCAAGACCATGAACTCGCGCAAAGACCTGATCTGATTGATCTGAAAATCTATGTAGAAAACGTGCTTGGCCTGAAGCTGCGCTTAAAACCTTGGGAACATGTCAAGGCCCTTCCTTACGCGCTACGTGACCGATACGAATTTTTCATCACGAATATCTTCAATGCCCAGTGTCTCATCCTGAAGGAACGCCCAAAGCGCGAAGCCAGCGTTGCGGATGTCGCCAAGCACATCCAGGCCATCCACAACCTTCAGGCACACGACAAGTTGCCTGAGACCGGCGAGCTGATGATTTTTGTCACCGACACGCTTCCCAGTTATGACCGCAAGAGGCTGGTGGAAAAAGGCGTCCAGTTCATCGTGCCAGGTAATCAACTTTTTTTACCGGCCTTTGGCATGGATTTGCGCGAATACTATCGCCAGCGCCTGGAAAAACCTCAGGTCCTGAGTCCCGCCACCCAAGCCATGCTGATTCAATATCTGATCAAAGGATGGCATCACCCGCTACTGGCCACTCGCGCGGCCTTCGAGCAGTCTCTCTCCTACGCAAAAATGACCGTCACCCGAGCGATCAAGGAACTGACCGACTTGGACATTGTTAAGCCTGGAAAGGAACTGGGCGAAGCCGCGATCCTTTTTCATTTATCGCCCAAGGAAACCTGGGAAAAGGCGAAAGATGCCATGCGCACGCCGGTCAAAAAAACACTGTGGCTCAACGCAATCCCGGAGGCGTTTGACACGCCAATGTTGCTGGCAGGAGAAACAGCGCTGGCGCAGATGAGCCTTCTCGCCAGTCCGAAAGTTACTCACTTCGCATTGACTGCAGCGCAGTTCGATCGGATTCGAACACGCGCGCAACCTGCAATGAATGCGGCATACGGGAAAACGTTCGGCGCTTGGGGCTCAACCTCAAAAACGGCCCAGTCGAAACTCGAGGCCACCGCGCCCTATCGTGAAGTGCCGCAAAACCATGCCGAGTGTTGTATCCAGCTTTGGAGTTATGAACCACCGTGCAGCAACATCGCCGATGGAACAGTAGATCCTTTTTCCCTCTACCTGAGCCTCAAGGATGACCATGATGAACGCATACAAATGTGTCTGGATGAAATGATGGAGAACGTGAAATGGTAGTGGGTGTCGACCGGTTTCGAGAGTACTTCAAGGACTTCCAGGGCAGTTACGTTCTGATCGGCGGGGTGGCCGCCTCGATTGCCATGGAGGAACTGGGTGAGGCATTTCGACCGACCAAGGATCTGGATATCGTACTGATCATCGAAGCCCTTGATCGTAAGTTCGTCGGGCAGTTCTGGAGATTCATCAGGGACGGTGGCTACACCATTCGCCAGAATGGCGGCAGCGAAGGGGACTCTCCGGTTTTCTATCGTTTCCAGAATCCTGAGGACAAATCCTTTCCCGTTCAGATCGAGCTGTTTTCCCGTGTCCCGGACGGCCTGGAACACGAAGAAGCAGCCCGAATGACCAAGATTCCAGTGGAAGAACAAGCCGCCAGCCTGTCTGCGATTATCCTGGATGATGAGTACTACAAATTTCTCCTGGCCGGCGTCGATCATACCCGCGAGATCAGCCACATCGGTGCCGATCGGCTCGTTCCCCTCAAAGCCCATGCCTGGCTCAACAAGAAGGCGCAGCTTGAGCAGGGTATCGCCGTGGACAGTCGCGATATCAAAAAACATTTCAGGGATGTGATCGTACTGGCTGTCAGTCTTACTGAGGGAATGGCTCAGTTACCGGAACGATTGGCGCTCGATTTGAAGTCGTTTCTTAACCAGGTGCCTGCTGAGCTCGCCTCAAATCCTAAAGCCTATAAAGGAGTGGACGGAGACCGTTTGATCAAGACCATTCAAGAAGCCTTCAGTCTCGCTTGAACATCAGCGGGCTGTCTGGCCCGGTAATTTTGAATGCGACGGCATCATCGCGAGCAAGCTCGCTCACAGTGACCTGTGGTGGAAGTTAATCCCCCGTCACCTCGACCACACCGCGAACCCGCTGCAGCATATTGATCAGATGCAACCGCATCGACGCCCGCGCTGCTTCGCCATCCTGTCGCGCCAATGCCGCGTAGATCTGCTCCCGCTCACGCACCACCAGCGCTCGATTTTCCAACGTCACAGCCGGCCCGGCCTGTTGCACTACCGCGATCAGCGTATTGCCCACGTGTGTCATTGCGTCGATAAAAAAACTGTTGCCGGTGCATTGGGCGATTAGCAGGTGGAATTCGAAATCCATCCTGGCGCTTTCCTCATCCATTGCGTCAATAGCGTTCGCGGCGTCGAGCGCTTCACGCATTGCCTGCAACTGCTCCGGCGTGGCGCGTTGCGCGGCGATGGCGGCCGCTTCTACTTCCAGGCTCAGGCGCAGTTCGATGACCGCCAGCGCGTCGTAGGCACCGCCCTTGACGTGTTTGCTGCCTTGGAAATCGCCTGGGCGGGCGGTGTCGACGACGAAGGTGCCGATGCCATGACGGGTTTCGACCAAGCCTTCGGCCTGGAGCCGGGACATGGCTTCACGCACCACGGTCCGACTGACGCCGCGCTCCTTGATGATCACCTGTTCGGTCGGCAACTTGCTGCCCGCGGGCAGTTCGCCGGCGAGTATCTGCTGCGTCAGGTCGACCACCAGTTGCTGAGTCATGCTCAGGCGTCGATCGGTTGTGACACGCTCCATTGCACCTATCCATCAAGCCAGACGATCGCGGCATTATAGCCGCGACCTTGCGCTAAAACTCACTATAATGCCCGCTGATCACCCAAGAGCACGCCGATGACGGACCAAGCGTTATCTCCACTGAACAAACCGCGCCGCCTCGCCGAAACCCTGGTCGACCGTTTTGCCCAGCGCATGCGCGACGGCATCCTCAAGTGCGGCGAAAAGCTCCCCACCGAAGTGCACATCATGGAAGCCGAAGGCGTCAGTCGTTCGGTGGTGCGCGAGGCGCTGTCGCGCTTGCAGGCGGCGGGATTGGTGGAGACGCGCCATGGCGTTGGCACGTTTGTGCTGGACATGCCGGCGCCCGAAGGTTTTACCCTCGGGCCGGCGACGATTGCCACGTTGTCGGATGTGCTCAACCTGCTGGAGTTTCGCCTGAGCCTGGAAGTCCAGGCCGCTGGCATGGCCGCCGAACGCGCCACGCCCGAAGCCCTGGCCGAACTGGCCCAGGCGCTGGAGGCGTTGCTGCAAGGCCCGGAAAAATCCGGCACCACCATCAACGCCGACTTCCAGTTCCATCTGAAAATCGCCAAGGCGGCCGGCAATTACTACCTGATCGACATCATGAAGCACCTGGGCACGAAGCTGATTCCGCGCACCCGGATGAACTCCGCCTACTCAGGGCAAAGTGATCGCAGCGCCTATCTTCAAGGCATCAACGCCGAACACCAGCAAATCTTCGACGCCATCGCCAGTGGTAACGTCGATGCGGCGCGGGCGGCCATGTACTTGCACTTGAGCAACAGCCGCATGCGCCTGTGTGAAACGCAACGACGACAGGCTTTTTACAACGAATAACACTTAGAAGAAGCTGTACTTGACACCCACCCGCAGCCGCAACTGGCGATCACTGTCGACCGAGTTGACTTTAATATCGCCCACTTCAAAGAACGGCGCCCAGCGTTTATCCCACTGGTATTTGACCACGGCGTTCTGTTCATAATCATCGGTGCCGCCGTTATAGCGAATGTAGTCGGCATCGAAGTAAGTCAATTGATATTCATAGGCCCACGGTCCTCGGGGACCATAGTTGATATAGACATCGTAACGGTTGACCGTTTGATCGTCCTGCCCATTGTGCGGCACGTCACGGTCGATCTTGTCGCGGTCCAGCTTGGCTGAATCCAAACGGTAGCGACCGGCGATGCTCAGCTCCTTGCTCACGCGGTAGCCCAGGCGCAATCCCAATTTGTAGGTGGTGGATTCCTCATCGCTGTCCAGCGCCAACGAGGGCGTCAACATCCAGCGATCATTGATCTTGTGCTGGTAGTTGACGGTAAATTCATGACCGCTGCCGACGGTATTGTCGAAGGCGACGTCCTGCCGGTCACCGGCGGTCTTGTATTTGAGTTCGCCTTCCAGGCCCACGCCGTTATCCAGCCTAATGCCGAACTTGGCGCGGTCGGCGTGCATGCGGGTCTTTTCAGCGTATTGATGGCGAACGTTGATGTAACCGGTATCTGCCTGAGCGACAACCGAAGTGAACAGGGAAGCGATCGACAAAACTACGAGGGTCTTTTTCATGTTTTTTTATTCTTGTTGGTTGAAATAACTAGTTGGGTGAAACGCCAAATCGCAGGCGAGCGCGTGCGCGCGGTGAAACGTGCGATTCAACGGGTTCTGCGGTTTAAAAACGGGTACAGCGGGTTAATTACTTCAGACGGCGATAGGTATTCGTTGTATGTCGCGGCTGGCTTGCACCAACAGGCGTGTGTATTCGTGGGCGGCGCCACCGTTCGCCAGCAGATGACTGTCGAGTGTCTCCACCACCCTGCCCTGCTGCATCACCGCCAGCCGATCACACAAATGCGCAACGACGGCCAGGTCATGAGTGACCATCAGGTAGGTCAATCCTTCCTGGCGGCGCAAGTCGGCCAGCAGGTTGAGGATTTCTGCCTGCACCGAGACGTCCAGCGCCGAGGTCGGCTCGTCCAACAGCAGCACGCGTGGGCGCAGGATCAGCGCGCGGGCAACCGCCACCCGTTGGCGCTGGCCACCGGACAACTGGTGCGGATAACGGAAGCGAAAGCTGTCGTTCAAGCCGACCTTGCGCAGGATCTCGCTGACCTTCTGCGCACGCCCATCCATGCCATGGATGCGCAGCGGCTCCTGCAACGCGGCATCGATGGTGTAGCGCGGATGCAGCGAGGCATATGGATCCTGGAAAACCATCTGCACGGTGCGGTAGTGGTCCAGCGGCAGCTTGCGCGTCACCGCCTGACCCGCGACTTGCAGCCGTCCCGTCCAATGCTGGTACTGCCCGGCCAGGCAACGCAGCACGGTGGTCTTGCCCGAGCCGGACTCCCCGACCAAGCCGAATGCCTCGCCTTCGCCGACGTTCAAATCGACGTCGTGCAGTACCGCGTTCAGTGCCGCGCCGGTGCCAAAACTGAGGTTCAGCCCAGCGATTTCGATCATGCTCATGACAGGCTCCTCAAGCGTTCAACCAGTGTGGGTCGCGCTGCAACACCGGCAGCGTGGCGCGCGGATGGTCCAGGCTCGGCAATGCGGCCAACAGGCCTTGGGTGTAGGGATGGGTGGCGCTATCCAGATCGGCAGCGGCAATCGACTCGACCACGCGGCCGGCGTACATCACCAGCACGCGGTCGCAGAAATGCCGCACAAGATTCAGATCGTGACTGATGAAAATCAGCCCCAGGTCACGCTCGCTGACCAATTCTTCCAACACGTTGAGCACCTGTCGGCGCACCGATACATCCAGCGCCGAAGTAGGTTCGTCGGCGATGATCACCTGGGGATCGGTGATCACCATCATGGCTATCATGATCCGCTGGCCCATGCCGCCCGAGACTTCGTGGGGGTACAGGTCATAGACCCGCCGGGGATCGCGAATGTGCACCTTGGCGAGCATGTCCAGCGCTCGTTCGCGGGCTTCGCGATGGGGCACCTTGTGATGGGCCAGATACGCTTCGGCGATCTGTTCGCCCACGCGCACCACTGGGTTCAGCGAGTACTTGGGGTCTTGCATGATCATCGACATGCGCGCGCCGCGAATCGCCTGAATCTGCTTTTCGCTCGCCTTCAGCAAATCGATATCGGCGAAGCGCAGGGTCTTGGCAGTGACCTTCGCAGTCGGCGGATGCAGGCGTAACAGGCTGCGGCCGACGGTGGATTTTCCCGAGCCGGATTCGCCGACAATGGCGAGTTTTTCCCGCCCCAGGTTGAACGACACATCACGCACCGCCAGGGAAGTTTTGCCGGCGTTGCGAAACTCCACGCACAAGTCCTGTACCGCAAGTTTTATCTCAGTCATGGGCTGTTCCTCAGGATTGGCTGCGGGGGTCGAGGACGTCGCGCAAGCCGTCGCCCAACAGGTTGAAGGCCAGGCTCACCAGCATGATCGCCGCACCCGGTGCCGCCACCAGCCACCAGCTTTCGAGCATGTAGCGTCGCCCGGTGGAGATCATCGCGCCCCATTCTGGCAGCGGTGCCTGGGCGCCGAGGCCGAGAAAACCCAGGGCGGCGGCAGTGAGGATGATGCTCGCCATGTTCATGGTCAGGCGGATGATCACCGACGACAGGCACATCGGGATGATGTGGCGCAGGATGATCCGAGTGCTCGATGCGCCCTGGAGCTGCACCGCGACGACGAAGTCGGCGTTGCGCAGCGGCAGGGTTTCGGCGCGGGCGAGCCGGGCAATCGGCGGCCATGCGGTGAGTGCGATGGCGATTACTGCGTGCTCCAATCCCGGACCGAGGGCGGCAATGAAGGCCAGCGCCAACACCAGGCTGGGGAACGAAATGAAGATGTCGGTGATGCGCATGAACAGGCTGTCGACCCAGCCGCCGAAGTAGCCGGAAATGGTCCCGACCAACAGGCCGATGGGGCCGACAATCACCGTCACCAGCAAGACGATGTACAGCGTGATGCGCGAGCCATACACCAATCGGGCGAACACATCGCGACCGTACTCATCGGTGCCGAACCAATGCACGCTGCTGGGTGCTTGCAAGGCGCCGGCGAGGTTTTGCAGCAGTGGGTCGTGACCGGCGATCCACGGCGCAAAGATCGCGACCAACATCAAGGTCGCGACGACGACCAGGCCGGCAAACGTCATCGGGTTGCGCAGCAAAAATCGCAGCAGGCGCAGGCTGCTGGCGACCAGTGCTGCCGTACTCGAAGCGGGCAGCGCGGCACTGCCGGCTGCGCTGGAAGCAAGGGGCAGATTCATTAGCGAGTCCTCGGGTCGAAGATCTTGTACAGCGCATCGCTGATCAGGTTCAGCGTCACGAAAATGAGGCCGATCAGCAGCACACAGGCCATCACCGCGTTCATGTCACCGAGCAACAAACTACTCGTCAGGTACTGGCCGAAGCCCGGCCAGGCGAACACGGTTTCAATCAGCACCGCGCCTTCCAGCAGCCCGCCGTAGGCCAGCGCGACGATCGTCAGCAGTTGCACGCGGATGTTGCCGAAGGCATGGCCCCAGACAATCTTGCGCTGGGACAAACCCTTGACCCGGGCGGTGATGATGTACTCCTGGGACAGTTGTTCGAGCATGAAGCTGCGGGTCATGCGACTGATGTAGGCGACCGAGTTGAAGCTGAGAATCACCGCCGGCAACAGGATGTGGCGCAAGGCGCTGCGAAAGGCTTCCCAATCGCCGGACCAGGCGGTGTCGATCAACAGCAAGCCGGTGTGTCTCGGGATCAGCCCGTCATAGGCCAGGCCGATCCGCCCGACGCCACCGGCCCAACCCAGCCAGGCGTAGAACACCAGGAAGGCCATCATGCCGATCCAGAAAATCGGCGTGGAGTAACCGAACAAGGTGATCAGCCGCGCCACATGGTCACCGGCCCGTCCCTGATGCGTCGCCGCGTAGACACCCAACGGCAAGCCTGCCAACACGCCGAACAAAATCGCCAGGGTCGCCAGTTCCAACGTCGCCGGAAACACTCGGGCGATGTCCGTAATGACCGGGTTACCGGTCAGCAAGGCCATGCCGAAATCACCGTGCAGCAAGTCGCCGAGGTAGATCGCGAACTGGGTCCACAACGGTTTGTCCAGGCCCAGCTCTTTGTACACCTGGGCGTAGGCCGAGGCGTCGGCGTCCGGGCCGACGATGGCCAGCACCGGGTCCAGGGGCATCACCCGCCCGATAAAGAAAGTCAGCAGCAGCAACCCCAGCAGCGTCACCGCCACCGAGCCGCTGCGCCGGGTTGCCGAAGCGGCCCGGGTGCTCCAGATTGAAAAAGATGCAGTCGACATGTTCATTCCTGCCTTGGCCGAGTGGCCGTCGATTTCAGCGCTGCTTATAAACGTCGCGAAGGCGCGTGGTGGCGGCGGTGTGGCCGATGTAGTTGCGCACATCGGCGTGGATCACCACTTCGTCCACCATCTGCGAGACCGGCATGATTGCCCCGGCCTGTTGGTCGTAGAGGGTCTGGACCTGGGCGTACATCTGCCGCTGGCGCTCGGGGTCGCGCTCGCGCTCGGCCTGTTCGATCAACTGGTTGAGCTGCGGGTTGAAGAACGAGGTGCGCCAGCCCTGGAAATTGCTCAACTTGGCTTCGCTGCGGTTGTCCGGGTTGTACACCAAGGCCCGCAGGCTCGAATGCGGATGGCGCTCCGCCCCGCCACCGCCGCGCCCGACGAGGATGTCGAACTGGCGATCGCGCATCGCCCCGTAGATCTGGTTGCCGGTGCCGGTGATGATCGTCGCCTGGATGCCTGCCTGGGCCAGCGTCGCTTGCAAGCTGGTGGCAATGTTGATGAAGGGCGGATCGGTCAGCGAGCGAATGCTCACCTTGAAGCCCTCGGCATGTCCGGCCTCCGCCAGCAGGCGCTTGGCCTTGGCCACATCCAGGCGATAACCTGGATCGTCCAGGCGCGCCGGCAAGCCCAGTTGCATCGGCCGCTGATTGATCACGCCGTAGTGCGGCATCACCACGTCGTTGATGCCCTGGTAATCGATCAGCAGGCGGATGGCCTGGCGCACGCGGATGTCCTGGAACAGCGGCTGTTGCATGCTCATCGCCACGTAGTACAGCGTGCCGCGGGCAATGCTCTGGATGCGTACTTCATCGACCTTGCCCAGCGCCTTGATGTCGGTCGCGGCCATGCCGCGGGCGACGTCCAAATCACCGCGCTCGACCATCAGGCGCAGGGCCTGGGATTCGGTCATGTTGCGCATGATCACTCGGCGCAACTTCGGCGCGCCGCGCCAATAGTCGTCATTACGACTCATCAGGATGACGTCGTTGGCGCGCCAGATGTCGAGCTTGAACGCACCAGATCCGGCCGTATGGGTCGCCAGCCAGGCAGCGCCCTGGTCGTCGCCGACCTGATGTTGCAAGGCTACCGAACGATCAACGATGAAGGCGCTGGGCGAAGTTGCCAGGGTGTTCAGCACCAGCATCGGGTCGGTGACCCGCGGCAGCTCCATGACAAAGGTGTGCGGCCCTTCGGCGCGCATCAGTTTGACCACGTTGTCGGCGGTAAAACCGTAGGCTTTCCAGGTGGAAGCCAGGGCGCGGTTGAGGGTGACGACGCGCTGCAACGACCAGGCGACGTCCTGCGCGGTCAGCGGTGCACCGGAGTGAAAACGGACGTCATCGCGCAATTGGAAAGTCAGGCGCATGCGGTCGGGGCTGACTTCCCAGGTTTTCGCCAGGGCCGGAACCAGCGTGTCCGGCTGCGCCGCGTCCTGCTCCAGGAGCATGTCATAGACGTTCGCGTTGACTTCGGCGACCTCCAGCCCCGTCGCCGCGGCGGGGTCCAGGGACAGCAGATTGATCATGCTCATGCCCACCACCAATTGGTCGGGGGGCGTTTCGCCTTGCGCCAGGCTGACGGGCACCTGCACTGCGCACAGGGCCACGGTGACACACAGCAGCCTGGTCAGGCGCTTGGGCCAGAGATTCATGGTTCAGTCCTTTCTTATATTTATAAAGACTTGTCGCCCGGGCAGCCATCGGCCTCAGGCGTGGAACAGGATCAATGTCGGGACAAAGTGTTGGCCTCGATATATGCAAAATTGATGTCCTCGCCCAACCCCGGCCGGTCGGACAGGTGCACATAACCGTCGGCGTCCATGGGGTCGACGATGCTGTTGAGGTGCGCGGGCACTTCTTCATAGTCGAGGAACGGGTGCAGCAAGCCGCGCTCATACCAACGGCAATTGCTGATCGCCCCGACCACCGCCAGGTTCGCCGCACCGTTACCGTGGACTTCGCAGTCCATGCCGAACGACTCGGCCAGGTGCGCCACTTTCAGGCACGGCCCGATGCCGCCGACACCCGCCACGCCCGCGCGCAGGATGTCACAGGATTTCTGCGTCACCCAACTGGCGCGGCTGTGGAATTTACCGGCGATGCTCTCCGGGCCCAGCACCGGAATGTCCAGGTTGGCGGCGAGCCAGGCATAGGACTCAGCCGAGTCTTCCATCATCGGCTCTTCGAACCAGGCGAAATTCAGCTGCTCCAGCGCCTTGCCGATGGTCAGCGCGTCCATGCGGCTGTACCAGTGATAACCATCGAGCATCAGCGCGATGTCCGGACCCACCGCCTCGCGCACTGCCGCGCAGGCCTGGATGTCCATCCGCGGATTGGGCGCGAAGGAAATTGGTGGCATCCACGTGTGCAGCTTGATGGCCTTGTAGCCACGCTTGACGAGCTTTTCCGCGAACTGGCCGTACTCATCCGGGGTGGACAAACCGCCCGGCAAATCGTCGCCGCACATGGTCGAGCCGTAGGCCAGGACTTTGTCGCGGTAGCCGCCAATGAGCTTGTGCACCGGCAGCTTCAGCTTGCGTCCGGCCAGATCCCACAAGGCTTGCTCCACCAGCGCCAGCGCCCGGTCGGTGAACTGTCCGGCGCTGCCACGCTGCCAGTGCGCCAGGTCCTGCCAGATGCTTTCCCGGTCCATCGGGTTGCGGCCGATCAGCACCTTGCGAACGAACGATTCGATGATGTGTGGACGAATCAATTCAGGCGTACCAAAAGCATAACCTTCCGAGCCATCGTCGCAGCTGATTCGCAGCAGGGCCATCTTGATCATGACCTCGTCACCCGGATGGGCGTGGCCCGCACTGTCCTGGGCGCGGCGCGACGGGGTGGAAAAGATTTCGACGTGAACGCCTGTGATTCTCATAGGGAGGGGCCACCGTGTTGTTATTTTGATTTGTATGTCGTCATACAACGTGGCGGATTATTTGAACGTTTCATCGGGGCTGTCAACCCCTGTAATCAGTAAAAATTGACCACACCTCAACGCGGCGGCCTTTTGCGAAAGATGACGACTTGAAATGTCGTCATACCACGCAGATAGAAAACAACACGACTGCACCGCTGCGCAATTGTCCACTACAGTGTCAGGATCTATTGGCGCAGCACCCATGCGGAGGCCTCCATGACGCACTTCACCCTTCAACGCATCGACCATGTCGTCCTGCGTGTAAAAGACATCGAGCGCAGCATCGCCTTCTACACATCAGTACTCGGCTGCGAACTCAAAAAACGTCGGGACGATCTGGGCTTGATGCACCTCGGCGCTGGTGCGTCGATGATCGATCTGGTGGATGTGGACGGGCCGCTTGGCCGTCACGGCGGTGCGGCGCCTGGCAAGCAGGGGCATAACGTCGACCACGTCTGCCTGCGCATCGAACCGTTTGACGAACCCGCCCTGCTCGCACATCTGCAAGCAGCCGGACTGAAGGTCGAGAAAGCGCAAATGCGCTACGGCGCGGAGGGCGAAGGCTGGTCGATCTACTGCTTCGATCCGGACGGCAATCAGATCGAGCTGAAGGGTCCGGCGCTGGATTCGTAACACTCCGGCGGTCCGCCGTTTTTCTCCTAGACTTGCCAGTGTTTGCAGTTCGCCGGGGCCGGGATGGGCCCGTACGATAAACATGACTCGAAGGGATCCGCCATGCTCAAACTTCTTTGCAAAGCGCTCGCGTGCACGCTGGCTTTCATCACGCTGGGCACGGCCACGGCGGCTGACCCTATCGTCATCAGGTTTTCCCATGTGGTAGGCGAGCAGACACCCAAGGGCCAGGGTGCGTTGCTGTTCAAGAAACTCGTTGAGGAGCGTTTGCCGGGAAAGGTGAAGGTCGAGGTCTACCCCAACTCCACGTTGTTTGGCGATGACAAGGAAATGGAAGCGTTGCTGCTGGGGGACGTGCAGATCATTGCCCGTTCGCTGGCCAAGTTCGAGCAATACACAAAAACCGTGCAGTTGTTCGACTTACCGTTTTTGTTTCAAGACATTGCCGCAGTCGACCGTTTCCAAACCAGTCCTGAAGGCCAGAAGCTGTTGCGCGCCATGGAGCGCAATAACATCAAGGGCCTGGCCTATTGGCACAACGGCATGAAGCAATTGTCGGCCAACCGACCATTGCGCAAGCCCGAAGACGCCCGTGGCCTGACGTTCCGGGTGCAGACTTCCGCCGTGCTGGAAGAACAGTTCAAGGCCGTCGATGCCAAAGCGCAACAGATGATTTTTTCAGTGGTGTATCAGGGATTGGTGACCGGCGTGATCAACGCGACGGAAAACCCTTATTCGAACTTCTACAACCAAAAGCTGCATGAAGTGCAGAAGTACGTCACCGAGACCAATCACGGCGTGCTCGACTACATGCTGATCACCACGTCCGATTTCTGGAACGGCCTGCCGCCGGATGTCCGCAGCGAATTGGACAAGATCGTGATTGAAGTCACCGCCGACGTGAACAACCAGGCCGATCGTCTGAACGAACAGGACAAGCAACGCGTGCTTGCAGCCAAGACCACTGAAATCATTACCCTCACGCCAGAGGAACGCAACGCTTGGCGCGACAAGATGAAGCCGGTATGGGCGAAGTTTGAAAAAGCTATCGGGCCGGACCTGGTGAAGGCTGCCGAGGCGTCCAATCAGGCGCAGTAACGCGGCGCGTTTAATGTAACAATCGTCCGGCAAGCTATTTTTCTGCCTAGACTTGCAACTGTCCCACCGTGCGTTGTGTTTTGAATGAGCCCGCACGAGAAAAACTAAAAATAAAAGGAAACCCCAATGTTTAAACCTATGTGGAAAGCACTCGTCTGCGCGCTGGCCCTCAGCGCGTTGAGCACCGCCATGGCGGCTGACCCGGTGATCATAAAGTTCTCGCACGTAGTGGCCGAGCAAACCCCTAAAGGCCAAGGTGCATTGCTGTTCAAGAAGTTGGTGGAAGAACGGCTGCCGGGCAAAGTGAAGGTCGAGGTGTACCCGAACTCCTCGCTGTTTGGCGACGGCAAGGAAATGGAAGCCCTGCTGTTGGGTGACGTGCAGATGATCGCGCCGTCCCTGGCCAAGTTCGAGCAATACACCAAGAGCGTGCAGTTGTTCGACCTGCCTTTCCTGTTTGACGATATCTCCGCCGTGGACCGTTTCCAGCTGAGCCCGGAAGGCCAGAAGCTGCTCAAGTCCATGGAGAGCAAGAACATCACCGGCCTGGCCTATTGGCACAACGGCATGAAGCAGCTGTCGGCCAACAAAGCGCTGCGTGAACCCAAGGATGCCCGCGGCCTGAAGTTCCGCGTACAGGCATCGGCGGTGCTGGAAGAACAGTTCAAGGCCGTCAACGCCAACCCGCGCAAGATGAGTTTCGCCGAGGTTTATCAAGGCCTGCAGACCGGCGTGGTCAACGGTGCGGAAAACCCGTACTCGAACATCTACAGTCAGAAGATGCATGAAGTGCAGAAGTTCATCACCGAGTCCAACCACGGTGTGCTCGACTACATGCTGATCACCAACACCAAGTTCTGGAACGGCCTGCAGCCAGACGTGCGCAGCGAACTGGACAAGATCCTGGTGGAAGTCACCGCTCACGTGAACAAAGAAGCGGCGCAACTGAACCAGAACGACAAGCAGCGCATCCTCGATGCCAAGACCACCGAAATCATTACCCTCACGCCTGAACAACGCAACGAATGGCGCGACAAGATGAAGCCGGTCTGGAAGAAGTTCGAAGGGGACATCGGCGCCGACCTGATCAAAGCCGCCGAAGCCTCCAACACGGCTCAGTAATGGGTTGGCCGGTGTTGCCGTCCCTGGTGGCGCCGGCCTATCGTCCTCTAGCAGGAGATGTCATCCATGAACGCCCTTCGGCGCACCTGGGAACACTTCGAGGAAGGGTTCATTGCCTTCCTCCTGGCCGCCATGACGCTGGTCACTTTCGTCTACGTGGTCCTCAACAATCTCTATAGCGTTTTTTATAGCCTCGGTGACAACTGGCCGGCCGCCAGCGAACCGATGTTCGCCATCGGCGACGGCATCATGGGCATGGCCCAGGCCATGACCTGGAGCAGCTCGCTGACGAAGGCGCTGTTTGGCTGGCTGATTTTCTTTGGCCTGTCGTATGGCGTGCGCACCGCCGGGCACATTGGTGTCGATGCGCTGGTCAAGCTCGCCAGCAAACCGGTGCAGCGTTTGATCGGCGTGATCGCCTGCCTGTGCTGCCTCGCCTATGCCGGGTTGCTGGCGGTGGCGAGTTACGAATGGATCAACACCTTGATGATTGCCGAGATCGGCGCCGAAGATCTCGGCCATTTCGGCATCATGCAATGGCATGTCGGGCTGATCGTGCCAGTGGGTTTCGCCCTGGTGTTCATCCGCTTTGCGGAAATTCTCGTACGCATCCTGATGAATCGTCAGACAGGCCTCGGCCTGGCCGATGAAGCGGCCGAAGCGATCAAACTGACCGAGATCGAGGAAGACAAGCCATGACCATTGCCTTCCTGTTCATCGCGCTGTTCGTGCTGATGTTCATCGGCGTACCCATCGCCATTTCCCTGGGTTTGGCCGGATCGCTGACGATCATTTTCTTCAGCCCCGACTCGGTTCGCTCGTTGGCGATCAAGCTGTTCGAAACTTCCGAACACTACACCCTGCTGGCGATTCCGTTCTTCCTGCTGGCCGGTGCGTTCATGACCACCGGTGGCGTGGCGCGACGGTTGATCGATTTTGCCAACGCCTGCGTCGGACACATCCGGGGCGGCCTGGCGATTGCGGCGGTGTTGGCGTGCATGCTGTTCGCGGCGTTGTCCGGCTCAAGCCCGGCGACGGTGGCGGCGGTCGGCTCCATCGCGATTGCCGGCATGGTGCGCTCGGGTTATCCACAGGCGTTTGGTGCAGGCATCGTCTGCAACGCGGGCACATTGGGGATCCTGATTCCGCCCTCGATTGTAATGGTGGTCTACGCCGCCGCAACCGAAACGTCCGTCGGCAAGCTGTTTATGGCCGGTGTGATTCCTGGCGTGCTGCTGGGACTGTCCTTGATGGTGGCGATTTATATTGTCGCGGTGAAAAAGAACCTGCCTGCCCTACCAAGGGCCACGTTCCGTGAATGGTTAGCCACTGCGCGCAAGGCGCTGTGGGGCCTGTTGTTGATGGTCATCATTCTCGGCGGGATCTATTCCGGGATGTTCACACCGACCGAAGCGGCCGCGGTGGCAGCGGTGTACTCGGCGTTTATCGCATTGTTCGTCTACAAGGACCTGACGTTCCGCGAAACGCCGAAGGTGCTACTGGAGTCGGCCAAGCTGAGCATCATGCTGATGTTCATCATCGCCAACGCCATGCTCTTCGCTCACGTGTTGACCACCGAGCAGTTGCCACAGCAAATCACCGCCTGGGTGATCGATGCCGGGCTGACGCCGGTGACCTTCCTGCTGGTGGTGAACATCGTGCTGCTGATTGCCGGTGCGTTCATGGAACCGTCGGCGATCATCCTGATCCTGGCGCCGATCCTGTTCCCGATCGCCATGAAGCTGGGCATCGACCCGATCCACCTGGGCATCATCATGGTGGTGAACCTGGAGATCGGGCTGATCACGCCGCCGGTGGGGCTGAACCTGTTCGTCACCTCGGCGGTGACCGGCATGTCCTTGCCCGCCACCATTCGCGCGGCCATGCCGTGGTTGATGATCCTGCTGGCGTTCCTGGTGCTGATTACCTATGTGCCATGGATTTCGCTGGCGCTGCCGAACTGGTTGGGGATGAGTTGATTATCCCGAGCTGAACCATGGCGAGGGAGCTTGCTCCCTCGCCACATCATCAGGCCTGGACCTGGCTTCTCCAGCAACTCAGCACATTGCGTTATGATCCCTGCCTCATTCTGAAGCAGAGCTTTTCCCACGCATGTTGCCGTCCCCTTCCGACACAACCAACTCCCTGCCCCCCGTCCTCGTCGGTCCGCTGTTGCGGCGACTGGAAGCCACGCGGCTGGTGATGTGGCTGGTGGGGTCGCGACCGTTGACATTGACCTTGCGCCTGGATGAGCTGGGCGACATCGCGCTGGATGCCACGCATTGCACAATCGTGCCGGTGGGGCGCCAGGCGTTCGTGCACCTGATCGACGTGCGACTCGACGCCGCCCTGCCCTTGGATGTGGCGATCGAATACGACCTGCTGGTCGACAGTGCTCCTATCGCCGAATGGGCGCCGCATCTGTTGTATGACGGCGCGCAACGTCCGAGTTTCGTACTGCACTCGCGCATCGAGCAACTGGTCCACGGCTCCTGCCGCAAACCCCATTACCCGGCCAATGACGGATTGCTGTGTGTCGATCGCTTGTTGGCCCAGTCTCCCGAACAACGCCCAGCGTTGCTGATGATGAGCGGCGACCAAGTGTACGCCGACGACGTCGCCGGGCCGATGTTGCGGGCGATTCATGCCTTGATCGAGCGCCTGGGGTTGTTCGAGGAATGCCTTGAAGGGGCGGTGGTGGAAGACAGCGCCAAGCTCTACCAACATCCGGCCAGCTATTACCATCGCGCGGATCTGCTACCGGCGCTCGAGAGCAACGAAACCCTGCGCGAGCGATTTTTCGGCGGCGCACGCAAGCCGATTTTCACCAGCAGCAGCGCCGACAACCACCTGGTGACCTTCGCCGAAGTCATGGCGATGTACCTGCTGGTCTGGTCGCCGGTGCCGTGGACACTGATCGATCCGCAACCGCCGGAACTGACCGTCGAACGGCGCCAGCGCTACGACTTGGAACAGCAACGCATCGAGGCCTTCAAAACCGGGCTGGACGGCGTCGCCAGGGTGTTTGCGCATTTGTCCTGCCTGATGATTTTCGACGACCACGACATCACCGATGACTGGAATCTCTCCGCGCAATGGGAGGAAACGGCCTACGGCCATCCGTTCTCCAAGCGCATCATCGGTAACGCGCTGATCGCCTACATGCTCTGCCAGGGCTGGGGCAACAACCCGGACGCGTTTGGCGAGGTGGTCGAACAAACCGTGGCCTTGTGCGGCACCGCCAACGACCGCTACCTCGACAGCGAGCCCCAGGACCGGTTGATCGACACGCTGCTCAGTTTCCAACGCTGGCATTACGTGTTGCCAAGCTCTCCGGCGCTGGTCGTGCTCGACACTCGCACCCGGCGCTGGCGCAGCGAGAACAACCTCAAGCAACCGTCAGGCCTGCTGGACTGGGAAGCCCTGAGCGAACTGCAACAGGAATTACTGGATCATCCCTCGGCGATCATCGTGTCGCCGGCACCAATCTTTGGCGTCAAGCTGATCGAGTCGGTACAGCGGGTGTTCAGCTGGTGCGGATTCCCGCTGCTGGTGGATGCGGAAAACTGGATGGCCCACCGTGGCGCGGCCCAGGTGATTCTGAATATTTTCCGCCACTCGCGCACGCCTGGCAGCTACGTGGTGCTGTCCGGCGACGTCCACTACTCCTTCGTCTACGAGGTACTTATCCCACATCGCAAGGGCGGCCCGCGCATCTGGCAAATCACCAGCAGCGGCATCAAGAATGAATTCCCGCCGGCGCTGCTGGAATGGTTCGATCGCTTGAACCGTTGGCTCTATTCCCCACGCTCGCCGCTGAACTGGTTCACCAAGCGTCGCAGCATGCGCATCGTGCCTCACACCCCCGAGCACGCCGAGGCTGGGGAGCGGTTGTGGAATTCGGCGGGGATCGGCCAGGTATTTTTCAACGAACAGGGACAGCCGACGGACATCGTCCAGCACAACGCCAACGGCAAGCCGCCAACCCGCATGCTGGCGCCCAAGTTACCCCCAACCTGAGCGACCACTCGGAACCGGGCACGGGGTTCAGAACGCCAGTTGCAGGCTCTGCTGGCCTTCGAGGCTCAGCAGGAACTGCTTCGCCGCGAGGCCGCCGGCGAAACCGGTGAGGCTGCCGGAGGTGCCGATGACGCGGTGGCAGGGAGCGATGATCGAGATCGGGTTGCGTCCATTGGCAGCGCCGACCGCGCGGGTTGCGGTCGGTTGGCCGATCTGGATGGCGATGTCGCGATAACTGCGGGTTTCGCCGAACGGAATGGTCAGCAATGCCTGCCAGACCCGCACCTGGAAATCGGTACCGGCGAAATCCAGATCCAATTCAAAACCACGCCGCTGACCCGTGAAGTATTCAAGCAGCTGGCGCTCGGTTTCCTTGAGGGTCGGGTGAGCGTTGTCTTGCTCCAATGGCCCGAGGCGCACTCGGTTGAGCCGTTCGTTTTCCCACAGGATAGCGGCCAGCTTCGTGCCTCGGGCCACGAGGATCAGTTCGCCGACAGGAGATGGGATGGTTTTGTAGAGGGGCAACATTCGACTATTTCCCGGGTTCACACTCAATGGCTAGTTTGCTCACTGAGCAAAAAATCTTGCTCAGCCCAGCAACCCCAACGCCTTCGCTCGCGCCACGGCCTGGGTACGGCGTTCCACGCCCAGTTTACTGTTGATATGGCTGGCGTGGGTTTTCACGGTGTGCAGCGAAATGAACAATTGCTCACTGATTTCCTGATTCGAACATCCTTGGGCAATCAGTTGCAGCACTGCCCGCTCCCGGCTGCTGAGAGCTTCGACGTGCGCGCAGGACTCAGTCGGTTGCAGCGCCGCCGTCGGCAAGCGCTCGAGCAAGTGCTCGCGCAGGCCACTGGGCGGCGCCTGGAGCAGTTGCTCGCGCAACCATTCGTGATGTTTTTGCAGCAGCCACTCGAAGGGCTGCAGCGCGCCGCCAACAGCGGCATCGAACGCCTGGGCCAAGGCCACGCGAGCTTCCGGCTCGCGCCCCGCGCTCAACAGCAAGGCGACTTTCTGGTTGAGCACCATCACGCTGAGCATCTGCCGCCCGGTCTGCTGCGAATGTTCGAGCAACGCATTGAGCCGTCCTTCGGCCTGCATCGGTTGGCCGCGGATCGACTCGAGCAACGCCTGTTGCAGTTCGACATGCAGCGGCAGTTGTGGATGGAATTCCGGCGGGGCGGCGGCGCCTTCGCCCGTGTAGGTCTGCCCCAGCCGCACCAGCCAGGCTTCGGCCAGTTCGGTGCGGCCCTGGGCCAGCCAGAGCTCGCATTTGACCAACGTAATCATCGCCAGGTAATAAACCGGCGGAACGTCCCAGATATGCATCAAGCGCTCGGCTTCGGCCAGTTCGGCAAAGGCCCGGGCGAACTCGCCGCCCTGGCCTTCGACACGGGCGATCACACAGTGGCCGATCAACACGCTGATATCGCGGCAGGCCCGGGCTTCGGTCAGCCCCGCCTGCAACCGCGCCAACCCGGCCTGGTTCTGCATGCGCAGCGTCAGCAAAAACCCCTCATACAAAACCAACCGTGCCCGCACCGCGTATAGCCGTTGGGGTGACAGTGGGTGCAAGCGTTGCAGCCCTTGCTTGACCTCTTCGAGTGCCCGCAGGATCTCCCCTCGCGCCTGCAAGACCCGGGCGCGATCGTAATGGGCCAGGGCCTCGAAAAGTGGGTTGCCAACCCGCTGCGCCAACTCCAGGGACTCGCGGTTCAACGCCCGGGCGCGCCAAAGGTCCCCGTCGGCAATCGCCAGGTTCGACAGGGTGGACAAGCACATCAGGCGCTGGCCGTAGCGTTTTTGCGGCAGGCTTTCCAGCGCCTCGGTGCAATAACGCAGCGTGGCCTCACGATCACCACGACCGCGGGCAACAATGCCGCTCAGCGCCAGCCATTGGGCGAGCATGGATTTATGCGCGGTGGCTGACGGCGCCGGCAGGAAGCGGCTCAAATGGGCGGCCAATTCTTCGGCGGCATCCAGTTGGCAGGCCAGCCCCAGCGCCCAGCTGTACAGCACGATCAGCCGTGGGGTGCTGATGAGCAGGCTGTCGGGCAAGTCCATTTTCCAGCGCAGTAACATGCCGACGTTCTGCTCGGCCAGCAGTTGTTCCTCCGAGAGGTTTTGTACCAGGTTCGCCGCCACGTCCAGATGCCCGGCGCGCAGGGCCTGCTCCACGGCTTCGTCGATCAGGCCCTGGGCGTTGAACCAGCGGCAGGCACGCAAATGCAGGGTCCCGGCCGGCACCATGGCCGGCGCGCTCGGGCGACTGCGCAGCAGGTCGGAAAACAGATGATGGAAGCGATACCAATGCCCATGTTCGTCCAGCGGCACCAGGAATACTTGGTGGGCGGCGAGGAATTTGAGGATTTCGTGACTGTCATGGGCGTCGCGCACCGCATCGCACAGTTCGCTGCAAAAGCGATCCTGGGGGGCAATGTCGTAGAGAAACGCCTGCACCTCGGCGGGCAGGCAGTCGATGACTTCTTCCAGCAGATAATCGCGGATCAGCCCTTCACCGCCGTGCAACGCTTGGGGCAGTCGCCCTTCGCTGCCGGCTTCGGAAGCGGCCAGCAACCAGAAGCGCAGCCCGGCGACCCAGCCTTCGCTGCGCTGGATCAGGCTTTCCAAGGCTTCGCCACGCAACGCGCTGCTGTGATGCTGGAGCAAGGTCAGCGCTTCGTCGTGGGTCAGGCGCAGGTCCTGCTCGTTGAGTTCGAGTAACTGCCGCGACAGCCGCAGGCGTGCCAGGTGCCAGTCCGGTCGCTGACGGCTGGTGACCAGCACCAGCAACCCCTCGGGCAGGTGATTGAGGAAAAATTGCAGGCAGCGATCCAGCACCGGGCTCTGCGCCAAGTGGTAATCGTCGAGCACCAGCAGCAAGGGCGCGCTTGCTGATAAATGCGCGGACAGCTCATCCAGCAGGCCGTCGAGCCATTCTTCGAACGCGAAGGGTTGGTGGCGCTGACGCATTTTCAGCAAGCCCAAAGCGCGGCCACCCAACTGGGGGTAAAACGCCTGGAGCCCTTCGAGCAGCCGCTCCAGGAAACGCCCCGGATCGTTGTCCCTGGCACTGAGCCCCAACCACAGGCTTCGCCAATGGGCCGGCAACCCCTGGCAGAACTCCACCGCCAGCGAACTTTTACCGAACCCCGCCGGCGCGCTCACCAGCAGCAACCGCCCCCCCAGCCCAGCGCTCAGACGCTCGCACAACCGCGGCCGCACGACATGCCCGTCGGGCAGAGGTGGGCGGTAAAAACGCCCTTCCTGTACCGCGATGGCTGCACGGGAAGAATCCGGGGGTGAAGACAAATCAGTCATGGCCGGCTCTTGTTTGAAATGCGGATGGCGGCGTTGCAGATGTCCGCAGACTAGCCGTAAACGGAGAGGTATTGAAGGGAGTGCTACAAATGACTACAAAAAGGCTACAAGTGGCCAATTTCTGTTGGGGTTGCCCAAAAAAAAAACGCCCCGAACCAGTCGGGGCGTTTTCTTGAGGATGCGGCCTCGGGGAAAGCGGTTTAGCGAACGCCTTCCTGACGCAGTGCCGCCGGGGTGAAGTCGCTGGTGGACGCGGTGAAGCCGAAGTCGTAGGCCGATTTCTCTTCGTTCTTCATGCCCAGGGCCAGGTAGCGTCCGGACTGCAAGTCGTAGAGGGTTTCCAGGGCGTACCACGGCACTTGCTTGTCGTAGTAGTTCTCGGCATGGGCCTCGGCGACGCGCCACAGTTGGCCACGACCGTCGTAGTGATCGATGACCGCGGCTTGCCAGGTGTCTTCGTCGATGTAGAAGTCGCGCTTGGCGTAGATGTGACG
The DNA here is from genome assembly GCF_014268655.2 of Pseudomonas marvdashtae. NCBI lineage: Bacteria > Pseudomonadati > Pseudomonadota > Gammaproteobacteria > Pseudomonadales > Pseudomonadaceae > Pseudomonas > Pseudomonas marvdashtae. The sequence goes on along the minus strand of NZ_JABWQX020000002.1, from coordinate 406,690 downwards.
CTGGCCTTCCTTCAGGGTCGCGGTCACGTGCCAGACGCGACGCAGTTCATAGCGCGCCAGGTCCTGGTTGATGTGGCCGGCCTTGAGAATGTCGGCGTACTTGAGCTGCGGCGAATCGATCTTGTGGCTGTTGGCGGCAATGTAGAGTTCTTTCTTGCCTTCGAGCTTCCAGTCGTAACGGTCCGGCGCGCCGTTGTACATGTCCAGGTTGTCGGATGTACGCAGGCCATCGGCGGCGGTACCCGGGCCGTCGTAGGCGACTTGCGGCGCCTGGCGCACGCGACGCTGGCCGGCGTTGTAGATCCAGGCCTTGCGCGGCTCCTTCACCTGGTCGAGGGTCTCGTGCACCAGCAGCACGGTACCGGCCAGGCGCGCCGGTGCGGTCACTTGTTGCTTGAAGTAGAACAGCACGTTGCCCGGGTTGGCCGGATCGAAGCCCTTGATCTTGTCGCGGAACACGAACTGGTCCTGGAAGTACACCAGGTTGTACGAACCGTTGGGCTGCGGCGTGGCCTGGGTCACCAGGCGGGTCACGCTGCCGCCGCGATAGCGGGTGATGTGGTTCCAGATCACTTCCAGCCCGCTCTGGGGAATCGGGAACGGCACGGCCGTCTCGAAATTCTCCAGGCCGTTGCCAGCGCCCACCAGCTTGGTGTTCACGGCATTTTTCTTGATGGAGGCCAAGACTTCATCCGGCACGGTGGCGCCGCGATGGGTCGGGTAGACCGGCATCTTGAAGGTTTCCGGGTAGCGCTTGAACATCGCGTACTGGCCTGGGGCGAGCTTGGCCTTGTACTGGTCGACGTTCTGCGACGTGATGGTGAACACAGGTTTCTCACTGGCGTACGGGTCGGCGAGGAAGCCCTTGCCGTCGACGCTGCCAGCGTTCTTGGCCATGGGTTTCCAGGCGGAAATCGACCCATCGGCATTGCCAGCCATCTCGGCGCCCATTGGCGTCAGGCTCTTGCCCAGCTTGTCGGCCTCGGCGGCAGGCACGGCGGCCATGACACTGGTCGCCAGCAGGGATAACCCCAGCGCACCGACTTGCAACAGATTTTTTGTTATTTTCATAGTGTTCGTCCTGAAATACGGTGCTTAGAAGTTCACGCCGACGCTGAGCGCCACGAAATCCCGGTCGTCCACGGTGGTGTACTTGCCGTCGAAGAAATTGGTGTACGCCAGGCTGGCGGTATAGGTGTTCTGGTACTCGGCATCAACACCCAGGCTCACAGCCTTGCGACCTTCTTCGAAGTTGGCGCCAGGACCTGGCGAGTAACCCTTCACGTCATGGGACCAAGCCACGTTCGGCCGCAGGTTTACACCGGCGAACACGTCGTTGTAGTCCCAGATCGCGCGACCGCGATAACCCCAAGAGTTTGCCGTGGTGAAGCCGTCATTTTCGCAATAGCGACTAGCGTTGTTCTGCGCTCCGCCCGCCAGGGTCGAACCGTTCAATATCTCGCATTGGCCGTTCGGCAATGGCCCAGGGCCATAGCTCGGATCACGCCCATAACGCGCCTTGGAAGTGCTTTCCAGACCACCGACGTGAGTGAAGCCGACCTCGCCCACCAATGTCAGGCGCTCGGCGCCCATAACCTGGTCGAAGAAGTGGGTAAAGGTGGTTTGCAGTTGTGTCACTTCCTTGCGGCGATAGCCTGGCTGGTCCGTGTCTGCCTGTCCTGGCAGTACGGAAACATCAGGGTTCAAAGGCGTTAATCCGGAAAACAGGATATCGGTGGTATTGAGCTGGACCGGTGCATTCGGGCGGTAGCTGATTTCGCCGCTCCATGCGGTACCTGTGGGCAATGTGGTCGAGAAACTCAGGCCATACAGGCGGATATCTTCAGGATACTCGACGTAGTAGTTTGAATTACCTGCGACCACCATCGGTACCATGGCTTGAGCCATGGCAACCGCTTGAGCAAACGGAACGCCAGCGGCCATCAGCGACCCTACCAACCCTGGTCCGCTGGTATAAGCGCTGGCTGGTGCACCATGACCGCTGAAAATTGGCGCACGGCTGTGGTAGTTCATGAAATAAGCGCCAAACTCAGTATCCAGCGGCTCATACATGTACTTGAAGGACACACCAAACTGGCCGCTGTCCCGAGCATCACGGTCGGGGCCACGACGAACCAAAGTGCCTTCACCATCTACGTCCACACCGAACGCACCCAACGTAGGCATGGCAGCCGCTGGAATCGCTGAAGCGCTCCTCAGCACTCGCAGGTTACTGTCACAACCATCGGAAATAACATCCGGCTGCGAGAAGAAAGTCCCGCAGTTATCAGTAACGGTCTGATCCCACTCCAACTGGTAGAAAGCTTCAGCCGACAAGTTGTCGGTCAGGCTCTGGGACACGTAGAACATATTGACCGGGATCAGGCCTTCCTTGACCTCGGCGCCTGGACGACGGAAGGCGGACACGTCAACCGGGTTGATGGCGTTGATGCCGTTCTGGATAAAGGTACTTTCACCCCAGCTGACCACCTGCTTGCCCAGGCGGACCGAACCCGGTTGATCGGCAATGGCGTAGTTGTGATAAATGAACGCATCGAGGATCTGCCCGCCGGAAGACTTGGCGCCTTCCTTGCGGTTGCTGTCGCTGATGTCCTTGAACGGACGGCTTTCGTCCTTCAGCTCAAAGTCATACCAGTATTTGCCGCGCACAAACACACCGGTGTCGCCGTACTTCAGTTCCAGATCGTGGATGCCCTTGAAGATCTTCGAAAACGTTTCCCCACGCTTGAAGTTCAGGTGGCCGTCATCGGAGGTCTGGGACAGGCCGTGACCACCGTTGTTGACGCCGATGAGGTTCTTGTTGGCCTTTTCCGTGGACCAACTCGCGCCCACCGACAGGGACGAATCGAACTGGCCTTCGATTTCACCGATGTTGAAGCTGACGCCGAATGCCGGGCCGGCGAGCGAGGAGGCAAGACTGACGGCCAGAGGCAGTTTTGCCCGGCGCCAGAAAATGTTTGCTGAGGTCATCGACGCAACTCCATGTGTTTTATTGTTATGGCAGTGGGCGTTTCCGGAAACCCTTCGCCGTGCTGGCACGCGCGTCCCATTCCGAAAATCCTTGAGCGGACTATAGCCAGCAGGTAGTACGGCTTGATCCCTCTAAAGTGTGATTTGCAGCCTTCGACCACTCTGGAACAGTCCTTCGCCAGGCCGACGGTTGTCGGCACGGCAAGGATGGCTGAATTTTCGGTTTTGACAAGACAAGCGCTTGCTTGGTGGGGCTGCCGTGCCCTTTTCGGGCACGGCGCGAACGCTTAAAGCGTCGAGAGGAAGGTGCTGTTGTTGCTCTGCCATTCGGTGATGTCGACCCGGATGCGCTTCTTGTCGAGCTTGCCGACGCTGGTCTTGGGAATTTCCGTAACAAGGGCGATCTGGCTCGGAATCGCCCACTTGCTCAGGTGCCCCAGTTCGACAAACGGCTTGAGGTGTTCCTTGAGCTCGCGAGCCCCGATCTGATGCCCTTCGCGGATGACCAGCAAGGCAAACGGCCGCTCGCCCCACTGCGGATCGGGGATGCCGACCACTGCTACTTCGCGTACCGCCGCATGCCGGCTGATGAGGTCTTCCAGGTCCAGGGACGAGATCCACTCGCCGCCGGTCTTGATCACGTCCTTGATGCGGTCGCGAATATCGATGAAGCCCATGCCGTCGAGCGTGGCGACGTCGCCGGTGTGCAGCCAGCCGCCCTTCCAGAGTTCGGCGCCTTTCTGTGGCTCGTTGAAATAACCCTCGGTGAGCCACGGCGCACGCAGCACCAGTTCGCCCTGGGTCTCGCCGTCCGCCGGCAGGAAACGCCCTTCACCGTCGACGATCGCCGCTTCCACCAACGGCCCCGGCACGCCGGCCTTGATCCGGTAAGTGATGCGCTCGTCTTCGCTGCCGTCCATCAGCTCGTCGTTGAGATGAGCGCACGACACCAGCGGGCCGGTTTCCGACATGCCGTAGGCGGCAGTGAGCTGGATGCCCTTGGCCTTCGCTGCCTCGTACAAGCTGCGGTTGAGCGCGCTGCCGCCGATGACGATTTTCCAGCCGCCAAAATCGGTGTCCTGGGCGCCCTTGGCGTTGAGGACCATTTGCAGGATGGTCGGCACGCAATGGGAGAAGGTGACCTTTTCCTTGCGCCACAGCTCGATCAGGAACTCTGGGTCGTAGCGCCCCGGGTAGACCTGCTTGAGCCCGAGCATGGTCGCAACATACGGCAAGCCCCAGGCGTGGACGTGGAACATCGGCGTGATCGGCATGTACACGTCGTTGGTGCCCAGCAGCCGCACGCTGTCGATGGACCCCATGATGGTCGACACGCCCATGGTGTGCAGCACCAGTTGCCGATGGGTGAAGTACACGCCCTTGGGGTTGCCCGTGGTGCCGGTGGTATAGAACGTGGTGGCGACGGAGTTCTCGTCGAAGTCCTGGAAATCGTGGACCGGGCTGGCGCTGGCCAGCAGTTGCTCGTATTCGCCCACGAGGTTCGGCAGGTCGGCGGTTTTTTCCGGCAGGTCGGTCAACAGCAGCGTCTTCCGCACCGTGGTCAGGTGCCCGGCGATTGCCTGGTACAACCCGACGAACTCGCTGTTGACCAGCACGAAGCGGTCCTCGGCGTGGTTCATCGTGTAGAGGATCTGCTCCGGCGACAGGCGCACGTTGATGGTGTGGATCACCGCGCCGATCATCGGGATCGCGAACATGCATTCCAGGTAACGATGGCTGTCCCAGTCCATCACCGCCACCGTGTCACCGGCCTTCACCCCTGCCTCGGTCAGCACATTGGCCAGGCGCGCGACACGCTCGATCAGCGTCGGGTAGCTGTAGCGCATCTGGTCGCGATAGATGATCTCGCGGGTTTTCTCATAGCGCGCCCCGGACATCAGCAGCCGCTTGATCAGCAACGGGTATTGATAAGCGCCCTCGGCTGGCGGAATAACGCGAGTCTGCAACATAGGAGTCCCTTTTCTGACTGCACGGTCTTGGCTGGTAGGTAAGCACTCTAGAGTGGTTATATGACGATCAAATCAGCCAAAGGAATGATTTGATTCGCCCGTGGATACTGGCGTCACGCCACCCTGCGCGGGTTATTTCCTGTCCAAACCTGTCAGGCGGGACGCGGCGAAGGCGCCGGTGCCAACCTGGATACAAAACTGTCGAGCAGGACGCTCCGGCATGGAAATTTGGTGCTTAACTTCGATGGCCGGTCATTCCCATTGCCCGACGTACATCACCAGTCATCAGCGGGAAACAATGAACACTGAATCGCCTCCCCAGCCCGACGCCCAGCGGCCACAACCCCTGGTATCGATCGTGGCTCCTTGTTACAACGGTGGAAAATACCTGGAGGAAGCCATCCGCAGCTTCTTTTCCCAGGATTATCCGAACTTCGAAGTGATCGTCGTCGACGACGGCTCCACCGATAACAGCCCGTCCCTGCTACGAGAGCTGCAACAAACGTACGACTTCCAGTTGTATACCCAGGCGAACCAGGGTGTCAGCGCCGCACTCAACCATGGGCTTGCCCATGCCAAGGGCGTCTACGTGTCGACCCCAGACCTGGACGATGTGATGCTGCCGCATTCGGTCAGGGTGCGTGCCGAGTACCTGGAGCAGCATCCGGAAATAGGCTGCGTCGGCGCGCTGATTACCTACATTGACGAGGAAGGCAAGGTCGTCAAGGAACAGCAGCGTTCGCAGATCAAGGTGCACAGGTTCGACGGCATCCTGCGCAAGGCCACCGTGATCGGCGCGCCCACGGCGCTGTATCGCATGAGTGCGCTGCGACGCGCGGACTTCTATGACCCTCGCGTGCGGGTGCAGGATTTCCAGATCACCCTGCGTATCGCCTACCAAGGTTTCGAGCTGCATGAACTGCCGGTCTGCGTGACGCTTTACCGGCGTCACTCCAATAACCTCTCCAGGAAATACCGGCTCATGCTTGAGGCGGATCTTCTGGCCATCGAGCCCTATCGCGACCATCCCGCCTACGAATGCGGTCGCACTGTGCTGATCCACAAGGCGCTCAAATACGCCGTGGTCCAGGACAAGAAAGAAGCTTGGCGGCTGCTGCGATCGATTCCGTGGCGCCATTTGAACAAGACCAGCTTCAAGCGCTTAAAGCGATTGGTCTTGCGCCGCCCATTCGCGAGGCCTCGCCCATGAAATTTTTGCAGAAGCTCAAGGAGCGCAAGGTTCGCAAGCACCTCAAGCGCCTGGAAAAACTGGAAAGGGCACCGGAGAAGATCCGCCTGCGCTATCCTCGATACGAAATAGGCGTGGGCACCTACGGCATTCCCGAGGTCACCGACTTTGGCGACGACACCGTTCTCAAGGTCGGCGCCTACACCTCGATTGCCCAGGACGTCCAGATCCTGCTGGGGGGCGGTCATCGCATGGATTGGGTCAGCACTTATCCCTTCCCGAAGATGATCGATGAGGCCAAGGACATTGCCGGCTGCAATCCGACCAAGGGGGATGTGGTGATCGGCAGCGATTGCTGGATCTGCGCCGGCGCGATGATTCTGTCCGGGGTAACGATTGGCCACGGCGCCGTGGTGGCGGCCGGCGCGGTGGTAACACGGGATGTCGAGCCTTACGCCCTGGTGGGCGGTAACCCGTGCCGGTTCATTCGCTGGCGCTTCGACGAGCCGGTTCGCCAGGCGTTGCTGGCATCGGCCTGGTGGGAATGGCCGGTGGAGGAAGTGAAGGCGGTGTCGCCTCTGCTGTGCAGCGACAACCTCGACGTTTTCCTGGACTACGCCCGTAATCGTTGAGCGTTACCCGCGCGCCACGTGGTGGCGCGCGGGGACCTCGATCAATGCGCCTCGGTAAACGCCAGCTTCACGCCAATGGCAATCAGCACCGCGCCCATGGTCCGGTCGAACCAATGGCCCATGCGGGCGAAACCGGCGCGCACCCGCGCCTGGCTAAACAGCATCGCCACCATGCAGAACCAGGCCGCCGTGGCGACGGCCAGGTAAACGCCGTAGCCGGCCTGGACCGCCAGCGGCGTATGGGGATTGATCACCACGGTGAACAGGGACAGGAAGAACAACGTCGCCTTGGGGTTCAAGCCGTTGGTGATGAAGCCAGCCGTGAACGCGCCGCGCGCGGTACGTTCGCCCACTGCCTTGTGCAGGTTTTCCTCGGTGGCCTTGGCCGGTTGCGCTCGCAAGGCCTTGAAGCCGATGTACAACAGGTACGCGGCGGCGGCCCACTTCAGTGCGTTGAACAGTACGATCGATTGGGACACGATCAGGCCGATGCCCAGCAGCGAATAGCCCACGTGCAGGAAAATCGCCGTACCCACGCCCAGCGCCGTCCACGTCCCGGCGCGGCGACCGTGGGTCACGCTTTCCCGTACCACCACGGCAAAGTCCGGGCCGGGACTGGCGACGGCCAAGAGGTGGATCAGGGCGACGGTGAGGAATTCGGCGAGGTACATGATGGGGCTCCTTGCGACAGTCTTGTGTTAAATGAAATCCCACGGGTCTACGGCACCACGGCCGCAACGCATCTGATAGGCTCGCCACATTACGCTTTCGGTCTTTTAGATAACAGGTACAGCTGATGACGAATACCGCTCGCGCCGTTTTTCTCGACCATCCTTCCCTGGACCTCGGTGACCTCGACTTGAGCCCGTTGCGCCAATGTTTCAGTGAGCTGCAACTGTTCGCCCGGACCACCCAGGATCAAGTGACAGAGCGGCTCAAGGGCGCCACGGTGGCAATCACTAACAAAGTGGTGATCGATGCCGCCGCCATGGCCGCCAGCCCGGAACTCAAACTGATCCTGATCAGCGCCACCGGCACCAACAACGTCGATCTGGCCGCCGCCCGCCAGCATGGCATCACCGTGTGTAACTGCCAGGGCTACGGCACGCCGTCGGTGGCACAGCACACGATCATGCTGTTGCTGAACCTGGCGACGCGGTTGGCCGACTACCAAAAAGCCGTTGGCGAAGGTCGTTGGCAACAGGCTCCGCAGTTCTGCCTGCTGGATTTCCCAATTGTCGAACTGGAGGGCAAGACCCTCGGCTTGCTGGGTCATGGCGAACTGGGCGGTGCCGTCGCGCGGCTGGCCGAAGCCTTTGGCATGCGCGTGCTGCCGGGGCAGATTCCAGGTCGCCCTGCCCGCCCCGACCGCGTGCCGCTGGACGAGCTGCTGCCGCAAGTTGACGCCCTGACCCTGCACTGCCCGCTCACCGAGCACACCCGCCATTTCATCGGCGCGCGCGAACTGGCATTGCTCAAGCCCGGCGCGTTCCTGGTCAACACCGCACGCGGCGGACTGGTAGACGAACAGGCCCTCGCCGACGCCTTGCGCAGCGGTCACTTGGGCGGCGCTGCCACCGACGTGCTGAGCGTCGAGCCGCCGACCCAGGGCAATCCGCTGTTGGCCGGCGACATCCCCCGGTTGATCGTCACGCCCCACAACGCCTGGGGCAGCCGCGAGGCACGCCAGCGAATCGTCGGCCAACTGACGGAAAACGCGCAAGGGTTCTTCAGCGGTACAGCGCGACGTGTCGTCAGTTGATAAACTGCCGCACTTTTTTTCAAGGAGCAGCCCATGGATCCGCGCAGTGAAGTACTGCTTCGTCAGGCCGAGTTATTCCAGGGTTCGGTCCTGCTGGCCGGCCTGCCCGCCGATGATCTGCTCGGCCGCTTGCCCGAGGCTCATGGCTGGTGCTGGCACGCCGGCGACCAGGCGGCGCTGGACGCGCGGTTCCCGGAACGCAGCCAGTTTGGCGTGAACGTTCCGGAGCGCGAATTCGACACCGCCGTGGTGTTCCTGCCCAAGGCCAAGGACCTCACCGACTACGTTCTCAATGCCGTGGCGTCACGCTTGGCCGGTCGCGAAGTGTACCTGGTGGGCGAAAAGCGCAGCGGCATAGAAGGCGCGTCCAAGCAGCTCAACCCTTTCGGCAAGCCACGCAAGCTCGACAGTGCGCGCCATTGCCAACTCTGGCAGGTCACGGTCGCCAATGCGCCCCAAGCCAAGCCCCTGGAAAGCCTGGCCCAAAGTTACCAATTGCCGCTCGCCGAGGGCCCGCTGACGGTGATCAGCCTGCCAGGCGTGTTCAGTCACGGTCGCTTGGATCGCGGCAGTGCGCTGCTGCTGGAACACCTGGACAAACTACCCAGCGGCCATTTGCTGGATTTCGGCTGCGGCGCCGGGGTGCTGGGAGCAGCAGTCAAGCGCCGTTACCCGCACAACACGGTGACGCTGCTTGACGTCGACGCTTTCGCGGCCGCCAGCAGTCGCCTGACGCTGGCCGCCAACGGCTTGGAAGCCGAGGTTTTGACCGGCGATGGCATCGATGCCGCGCCGATGGGCTTGAGCGCGATCCTGAGCAATCCGCCGTTCCATGTCGGCGTCCACACCGATTACCACGCTACAGAAAACTTGCTGCGAAAAGCAGCCAAACATCTGAAAAACGGCGGCGAGCTGCGCTTGGTGGCGAACAGTTTCCTCAAATATCAGCCATTGATCGAAGAGCATCTGGGTATCTGTGCGATCAAGGCCGAAGGCCAGGGTTTTCGCATTTACCGAGCCAAGCGCGGCTGAAGCGTTTTAGAAAAACAGCGCTTGCCCAAACGGATTTGCCTAGGCAGAATCCGCACCGTCCTAGGGGAGTAGTCTCCCGCGAGCGCCATGCTCGCCCGGCATACGTCAACATACTTGGTCAGCAGACCATGGCGTATGCGGCCCAAGCGCCCCCATAGAGGGTCGCTGGGTTTGACAAGACCTATGACACGCACACCTTACCCGGGGCGGGGAGGCTGTACGTGTCATAGCCGTGTCGACCCGCCCCTCTTAGGAATCCCCTGATGCTGGACTCTTTCCTCGTACCGACCGCTATCGTTGCGCTGGCCGAAATCGGCGACAAGACGCAACTGCTCGCGCTGATCCTCGCCGCTCGCTTTCGTAAACCCTGGCCGATCATCGCCGGCATCGTCGCCGCGACCCTGGCCAACCATGCGGCGGCCGGCGCGGTGGGCGCCTGGGTCGGCGGGTTCTTCTCGGACGCGGTGTTGCACTGGATACTGGCGGCCAGCTTCGCGGCAACGGCGCTGTGGACCCTGGTGCCGGACAAGCTGGACGACGACGAAGCCAATACCGCCCGCAAGTTCGGACCTTTCCTGACCACGCTGATCGCCTTCTTCCTGGCGGAAATCGGCGATAAGACCCAGATCGCCACGGTCATGCTCGCTGCGCAATACCCTGAACTGTGGCTGGTGATCATTGGCACCACCGTGGGCATGTTGATTGCCAACGTGCCGGTGGTACTGGCCGGCAACTTCGCCGCCGAGAAACTGCCGTTGACCCTCATCCGCCGCCTGGCCGCCTCGGCGTTCTTCATCCTGGCGATCGTGGCGGTGTACAAGGCGATGCAGAGCAGTGGATGGGTTTGAGGCTGTTGTGGCGAGGGAACAAGCCCCCTCGCCACAGCTTTACTGCATGACGACGCTTACTTTTTAGCCTGCTGATAAAGCGGCATAACCTTCGGAATCGCCGCCTGCAACGAAGCGATCCGGCTGCTCGACGCCGGGTGGGTGCTCATGAACTCTGGTGGCGCCCCCTCCGAAGCCTTGGCCATTTTATTCCACAAGGTGATTGCAGCGTTCGGGTCGTAGCCGGCCCGGGCGGCGAGTTCGAGGCCGATCAGGTCGGCTTCGTTCTCGTTGCCACGACTGTTGGGCAAGGTCATGCCGTAGTTGGCCACGGTATCGGCCAGCGCCAGGCTGTCCTGGCCCAGGCCGAATATGGCACCGGCACCCTGCTTGGCCATTTCGATGCCATAGGCCTTGGACATCGCTTCACGGCCGTGCTCGCGCAAGGCGTGGGCGATTTCATGGCCGATGATCGCGGCGATTTCATCGTCGTTGAGCTTCAGCTTTTCGATCAAGCCGGTGTAGAAAATGATTTTCCCGCCAGGGCCGCAGCTGGCGTTGAGCTCGTCGCTCTTGATCAGGTTCACTTCCCAGTTCCATTGCGCCGAATCCGGACGGAACACCGGTGCCTGGGCGATCAACCGGCTGGAGATGGCCTGGACGCGCTTGGCATCGCTGCTGGTCTTGTCCAACACGCCCTGGGCTTTCGCTTCGCCCATGCTTTTCTGATAGGACTGCGCATACATCTGGTTGACCTCAGCGGTCGACAGCATGCTGAACATGTACTGCTTGCGCTCCACGCCCACGGCTCCGCCGCTGGTGGTGTTGACCGACTGGCAACCGGCGAGCAGCAGACCCGCGCTCAAGGCACTCACGATCAAAGTCTTGTTCATACAAAAGAAGCTCCATGGAATCGTGGGCGTATCCTAGGCGTTGATTTGTATCGGCGCCAGATACACAGAAGCGGATTACCGATTTTTCGGTCAGATCCCAACCCGGCCATTTGCGACACCGACGATGCCAAAACAGTCATCCGACGAACAGCGCCTCATGTCGGGCCCGGAAAACGCCGATAAAAATTCCAGACGTCATTTCCGCGTCCGGAGCCTTTATGAAATTCAAATCGATCCAATTTTCCGTCGCCGCCCTGGCCGGAGCCATTGTGCTCAGCGTGGTCGGCGCCCTGGTGCTGTATGCATTGTTCGCCGGCGCCCGTACTCAGGAGATGGTGCAACAGCGGACCAAGGCGCAGTTTGAACAACTCATCGAGCAACGCCTCAGCGCCCTCGCCCATACCCAGGCCAGCTTGATCCAACGGGAGCTCGAAGCGCCACTGTTGCTCGCCCGGGGCCTGGCAACTACCAACGCCTTGATGGGCATGAGCGGCACGGATGGCAGCCCGCAGTTGAAGCTCCCTCGTGAACAGATGATCAGCCTGCTGCGGGAAACCGTGGTGCGCAACCCGAAAATCCTCGGTGCCTACATCGCCTGGGAACCGAACGCCATCGACCACGACGACGCCAACTATGTGAACAGCCAAGTGCTGGGCATGGAAACCAACGGGCGCTTCCTGCCGTGGTGGTTTCGTAATCAGGACGGCACCCTGGGCCTGGAAAAGCTCGCCGACGTGACCGACCAGAAACTGCTGTCCACGGGTATTCGCGCCAGTGAGTACTACCTGTGCTCCCAGGACAGCAAGAAAGCCTGCGTGATCGACCCGGCGCCCTACCGCGTCGGCAATACGATGACCATGCTCGCCTCGTTCATCGAACCGATCCTGGTCGAGGGCAAGTTCCAAGGCATCGTCGGCGCCGACCTGTCGGTGAACTTCATCCAGGACATGCTCGTCGCCGCGGACGCCAAGCTATACGGCGGCGCCGGGGAAATGGCCCTGCTCTCGAACAACAACCGATTGGTGGCCTTCACCAAAGACCCGAGCAAGCTCGGCGAGAAAGCCAGCGACCTGCTGGACGCCAGCGAGCTGGACAACCTGACCAAGCTCGGCATTGGCGAAGTGCGTTACGACATCGACGAAGAGCACGGCCACATCGAGGTGTACATGCCCTTCGGCATCGGCCAGGCCGAAGCGCGCTGGACATTGATGATGCAACTGCCGCTGAACGCGGTCATGGCCGACCTGCAAGCCTTGCAGAAGGACCTGGACGATCAGCGCGAGACCGATATTTTCGGCATGGCGATGGTCGGCCTGGCCATTGCCGCGCTCGGCCTGCTGGTGATTTGGCTGGTGGGCCATGGCATCGCCCGACCGCTCAAGCAAATGGTGGCAATGCTCGATGACATCGCCCAGGGCGAAGGCGACCTGACCCGCCGCCTGACCAGCGACCGCGCCGATGAACTGGGCGCCATCGCCAAGGGCTTCAACACGTTCCTGAGCAAGTTGCAGGGCATGATCACCCAAGTGGTGACATCGGTGCAGAGCGTCAGCGACTCATCGGAGCACACGGCCGACATCGCGATCCGCACCAACCAAGGTGTGCACAAGCAAATGTCGGAGATCGACCAGGTCGCCACCGCCGTGCAAGAAATGACCGCCACGGCGCAGGATGTAGCGCGCAACGCAACCCAGGCCGCCCAAGCCGCCAGTCACGCCGACCAGGCTGCCAGCCAGGGCATGCAGATCGTGCGGGATACCTCGACGTCCATCGGCGCGCTGGCCGTGGAAATCGGCAAGGCGGTGGGCGTGGTGCAAACCCTGGCCAAGGACAGCGAGAACATCAACGCAATCCTCACCGCCATTCGCGGGATCGCCGAGCAGACCAACCTGTTGGCGCTCAACGCGGCCATCGAAGCCGCCCGGGCCGGTGAACAGGGCCGTGGTTTTGCGGTGGTCGCCGATGAAGTGCGCAACCTGGCACAAAAGACGCAGCAGGCCACTGAAGAGATTCAGTCGATGATCCAGCAATTGCAGCAAGGCACACGGGACGTGGTGCGCGTGATGGAGGACAGCCAGCACCGTACCGACGAAAGCGTGCAGCACGCGGCGAAAGCAGCCCAGGCCTTGGAGACGATTACCCAGGCCGTGTCGGTGATCAACGACATGAACACCCAGATCGCCAGCGCCGCCGAGGAGCAAAGCGCCGTGGCCGATGACATCAACCGTAACGTGATCAACATCGGGCAGGTGGCGAACGAGGTGGCTAGCGGCGCCGACGAATCCAGCGCGGCCAGCGCCGGGCTGACCAAGCTGGCGGAGCAGCAGCGGCGGTTGATCAATCAGTTCAAGGTCTGATGCACAGTCGCGGATTCAAGCCGGGGTCAGGCACTCCGGCCCATTGAGTTTCGGGTCGTTGACCATGTTCGCCAGCACCCGCTCGCGCAATTGCCCCGGCTCGCTCGCCAGCAGTCCTTGCAAGACATGCAGCGGTGTCTCGGGGTCGAGCCACTGGCGCTGGCCCTCTTCATCGAGAATCAGTGGCCGGCGTTGACCGGCCGCCGGTTGAGTGATGACAGCGGTGCTCAGCCACACTTGCTCCTGCACCGGATAGGCTTCCCAGATCGCCGCGAAAAACAGCGACGAACCCTCGCCCGGGGTCAGCCAGTACGGGCGCTTGCGGGTGCCGCCGCGCCATTCATAAAACCCGTTGGCCGGCAGCAGGCAACGCCGCAAACGCAAGGCTTCGCGGAACATGGGCTGCTCGGCCACGGTTTCGGCCCGGGCGTGAGCCGGCGTGCGGGACAGATCGGTCAGCCACGGCGGCGTCAGCCCCCAACGCGCCCGGGCCAATTCGCGCTGGCCGTCGGCGCCGGCGCGCAGCATCAGCACCGAGTCATTGGGCGAGATGTTCCATTGGGCCTTCTGGTCGGCGGGGAAGCCGGGCAAGGCCGCAAAGGCGGGGTTCCAACGAAACAGGGCATAACGTCCACACATGGGGCAACACGGCTCTCGTATCAAACGGCGGCCAGCCTAACAGACCAGCGTACCGGGGTAACTGTCGGGTTCATCGCCAGGCACCGGCAGCGCGGCATTGTAGGCGGTGATCAATTCCCGGGCGTATTGCGCCTGATCGTCCTCAACCGCCAGCCCCAGCAGGCCGTACATCGGCAACTCACCCGCGCCACCCACCAGGTCGCGGCCGACCAGGTGCGCCGTGATGCCTTCGCTGGCGAGCATGCCCTGGAGCAATTCGCCTTCCATCAGGTTTTCCAACTCGTAGATTCGCTGCATGGCCGCCCCATCACTCGTTTTCGCTGAAGACCTCGAGGTGCCATTCGTCTTCGTGGACCTGCAGGACGAAGGTAATCGGTCGGCAACAGACCTGGCAGTCTTCGATGTAGGTCTGGTCGCCGCCGGAAAGATCCACTGAAGTCTCTACCTCTTCCCCACAATACGGGCATTCATAAAGAGCAGCTTCCAGCATCGCGGTCTCCCAAGTGACTTGTGCGTATAATCGCCGGTCTGTTTGCAGGGCTATTTTTGTCTGGCTTACTTTCAGACCGTGCCCTGTCGCGTTTTCGATCGAACCTTTACTTACCCTAGCCGTTTCCAACAAGAGAGCATGATGGGCGAATTCGATGCCATCCGACCTTACGACGACAGCGAAGTACCAGCGGTGCTGGCGCGGCTGCTCAGCGACAAGGCGTTTCTAGATATCCTCACCCACTTCCGCTTCCCGCGCCTGGCCGGCGCTTTTGGCTGGATGCTCAAACCTCTTATAGCGCAGAAATTGCGTCGAGAGTTCGCCGGTGTGACATCGGTCGCCACCTTGCAGGACAAAGTGGAGTTCTACGTCGACCACACTATCGAACGCGCCACCGATGGCGTGACGTACACCGGGGTGGAGCAATTCAAGTCCGGCAACGCGTACCTGTTCATCGCCAACCACCGCGACATCGTGATGGACCCGGCCTTCGTCAATTACGCCGTGTACCACGCCGGCCTGCCAACCCCGCGCATTGCCATCGGCGACAACCTGCTGCAGAAGCCGTTTGTCAGCGACCTGATGCGCCTGAACAAGAGCTTCATCGTGCACCGCTCCATTACCGGGCGCCGGGAAAAAATGGCGGCGTACCAGTTGCTGTCGGCGTACATCAACCACTCGATTCGCAACGATTGCGCGTCGATCTGGATCGCCCAGGCCGAGGGCCGCGCCAAGGACGGGGATGATCGCACCGAATCGGCGATCCTCAAGATGTTCCACATGAGCCGCAAGGACGAGCCGTTCGGCGAAGTCATCCGCTCGCTGAACCTCACTCCGGTGTCGATCAGCTACGAGTATGACCCGTGCGACCAGGCCAAGGCCCGCGAACTGTACATCCGCGCCACGACCGGCACGTACACCAAGGCGCCGGGCGAGGACGACGTCAGCATCGCCAAGGGCATCACCGGCTACAAGGGCCGGGTCCACGTGAATTTCGCCCCGCCGATCAGCGAGTTGTTCGAGGACACCAAGCAGTTGGCCCTGGAGATGGACCGGCAGATTCTCGGCGGCTATCGCCTGTTCCCGGTGCACTACCTGGCCTACGCCCAATGGGCCGATGCCGACCCGCAATTGCAGGTGCCGACGGCGGCCGAGGTATTCGGCGCCGAGGAACTGGCCAAGGCTGAAGAAGAATGGCAGCGTCGATTGGACGCTTGCCCGGAGGAACACCGACCGTTCCTGGTGCTGCAATACGCGACGCCGGTGCGCAATCAGTATCGGGTCAAGGCGGGGTTGGCGCTTTAGGGAGTCAGAGCTGAGTGCTGATCCACGACATCAGCAGTGCCAACCCCAGGCAGGCAAAACCGAACCGGTAGAAAAACCGGTTCATGCGCTGGGTGGCCAGGTCCAGCAGCGCTTCGAATCGTTCATTGCTTTGGCTGCTACGCGCTTCGAGACAGGCCCGCGCCCGCTGTTCGCGGCGACGCGTCGCGTGCAGCACCCAGCCACCCGGGCAGGCAAACAGCAGCGCGAGCAGGTTGATCAGTTTGGCGGGGTGGGCAGCGAACAACGAGAACAGTTGCAACGACATCACAAACCTCAAGGGAAAACGGACGCCTGGCGCCCGGGGACCTACGAACAGGGCGCGGATTCTACCGAAAGCCCGCCGCCCTGCGCCGTTTTTTCCGACCAATAACGATCCCCTACGGGGATGGTTGTTTTGTGGGTCGGGCTCATCTATCTAATTTCATCCGTCACGGTTTCGTCATATGGATAGGCCACCCTGTCGCCCTCCAAACCCACACGGAATCCGTCATGCTGCACGCCGAAAACCAGGACCGCCTCTATCTCATCAGCCCGAGCGATGAACAACAGAACCTTGTCGGCAGTTTGTCCTTCAACGTGCAAGACCGTCATTGGCTGGTGTATTGCGCCCTCGGCGGTCATCAGCATGCGGACCTACCGGAGACAGACCTGCTGACCGGGATCAGCGTGCTGGAGCTCTATTCCCAGGCCGCATGAAGATCGCGCCGACAAAAAAGCCCGCTTGTGCGGGCTTTTTCGTTCGGGACGCAGCCTTACTCAGCCAGCACCTGACCAATGGTCGGGTCCTTGAACAGACGAGTCAGGGCGTCGCTCAATACATCGCTGACCAACTTGGTGTTGGTGTCCTGGTTCGGCGCCATGCCGAAGCGTTGGTCCAGCGAAGCACCGTAGCGACCGCTGTAGCGGCGGCTGGCGTTCTGCACGTCCGAGCGGAAGGTCGCGCCAATCGTCGCTTCGGTCACGTACATGCCTTCCTTGGGCGACTGGTATTTCAGCTCGGCCAGGGTCACGGTCAGTTGCGGCGCGTTCATTGCGTTCGCAGTGGGCGTGAAGCCCAGCAAACGCACGGCTGCCTCGGCCTGGGCCTGCAACTTGGGCAGGATCTGCGCGCCTTGCACCGTGATCACGCTGGTCTCAGGGTACAGGCCACCGCGCGTGCCAAGGGTTGGCGACGGACGACCGTCCACCACTCGCACCACCACCGGTTGGCCCCGACCCACCGGCGCCAGTTGCGCGTTGAGCTTGGGTTCCGGGTTAAGTTGTTGCGGGCTGTGGGCACAGCCGACAAGGGTCAGACTGGTCACGGCGATCAAACCGAACAACAGGCGTTGCAACATGCTTTTCTCTCCAGAATCGGGCACAGACAGGCCGGCAGTATAGCGGTGCGCCATCGCGGCGAACTAGCGTCGCAGCATGAATACTGCAAAGTCTGACATGGGCCGTGCCGGACGGTTCCTGTCACCCCGTTGTCATGGTCCTTACACCGGTGTGTCATGGCCGGCTGTCAGGCTGTCCCCAAGCTCCTTCGACACGGTATCCGACCATGCGCTATCTCATCTCCCTGTTCACCCCACGCCCACATCACCGCTGCTTTGCCCTGCTGGACCGCACCGGTCGTTGCCAGGCATTCAAGCAATGCAGCTTGCAGCCCATGGGCGATGGCTGGGTGGAAATCGAAGAGATCCGTCTCAACTGGCTGCATCAACCATTGCCCGCCAGCGCCTTGGTACAAGCCCCTCGCGCTCGTTCGCGCAGCCGGCAACTGTTGGCCGTCTGACCGCGAGGCTAATAAAAGTCATAAAACACGACCATTTCCGCGCGTTTCTTCGCTACAATCTCCCCCCGATTATAAGGACGTCTCCTGATCGGGCCCCGCAACGCCGCTGATGCGCTTGTATTGGCACCCCGCACCGCCCACAGAGAGCCGCCCACACAGATCGAGTGAAGCTGGCGCGCTTGCTGTTTCCCTGGCAAATCACCACTTTTCGCGAATCTGCAGAGCTGTCATTACGCTCGGTCACTGAGCTGTCTGCCCGTTTTGCCTGTCATGTACTTCATGAGGGCATCCAAACCGGGCACGGTGCCAGGCTGGGACAGCCCTTTTTTGAGGTTCACGTCTTCAAAAGAGCGTGAAAAAACGGGTTTTCACAACTTCACAAGAGTGTGGCGAGCAAATGAAGAGTTTTGCGTCTGAACAAGCACCATTGGCGTCTGGAACAGCCCAACGACACAGGACCGGATATCGCTCAAGAACCGGCGCCTGAAGCCTGTCCGCTACGGATTTGGTTGCACGAACGGATGTCTCGGCCATAAGTCGAATTGCCTGCCCGGCGCTTAAATGAGTTCATGGGACTCTTGAGGCCAGGCTGCATGCATCCGCAGTGTTGCGAAGAATTGCGAAGATTCGGACATGGCGATCCTGGCCATGGATACCTGGGGCGCAACTGACCTGCCCCGCTTCCTGGCCGCTATGCCGACAATTTGGTGCTGCAGATTTTGGAGACGCGTTAAATGGCGCATAACGAAGCAGTCGATGTAGTTCTGGTAGGGGCCGGCATCATGAGTGCCACCCTGGCCGTGCTGCTCAAGGAGCTCGACCCCGCGATTTCGCTGGAAGTCGTCGAGC
This sequence comes from Pseudomonas marvdashtae, assembly GCF_014268655.2. NCBI lineage: Bacteria > Pseudomonadati > Pseudomonadota > Gammaproteobacteria > Pseudomonadales > Pseudomonadaceae > Pseudomonas > Pseudomonas marvdashtae. The sequence goes on along the minus strand of NZ_JABWQX020000002.1, from coordinate 387,956 downwards.
TGATGGACTCGGGTGCCGCGGAGAGTTCCAATCCCTGGAACAACGCCGGTACCGGCCACGCCGGGCTGTGTGAGCTGAATTACACGCCCCAGGCCGCCGATGGCAGTGTCGACATCAAGAAAGCCGTGCACATCAACACTCAGTTTGAAGTGTCGAAGCAGTTCTGGACGTACTTGACCAGGAAAGGCACGTTCGGCTCCTCAAAATCCTTCATTGCCCCGGTGCCGCACCTAAGCTTCGTGCAGGGCGAGAAAGGCGTGGAATTCCTGAAGAAGCGCTTCGAACTGATGCGCCAGCATCACGCTTTCGCCGACATGGAATACACCGAAGACCGCGAGCAGATGGCCGAATGGATGCCGCTGATGATGCCCGGCCGCCCGGCTGACGAAGTCATCGCCGCCACCCGTGTCATGAACGGTACCGACGTCAATTTCGGCGCCCTGACCAATCAGTTGCTCCAGCACCTGGGCAGCGCACCGGACACCCAGATCAAGTACTGCAAGCGCGTCACCGGCCTCAAGCGCAACGGCAACGGTTGGACCGTCAGCATCAAGGACGTCAACAGCGGCAACACCCGTGAAGTGGATGCCAAATTCGTGTTCCTCGGTGCCGGCGGCGCGGCGTTGCCGCTGCTGCAAGCTTCAGGCATTGAAGAAAGCAAGGGGTTCGGCGGCTTCCCGGTCAGCGGCCAGTGGCTGCGTTGCGACAATCCGGAAGTGGTCAAGCACCACCAGGCCAAGGTCTACAGCCAGGCCGCGGTAGGCTCGCCACCGATGTCGGTGCCGCACCTGGACACCCGCGTGGTCGACGGCAAGAAATCCCTGCTGTTCGGGCCGTACGCCGGTTTCACCACCAAGTTCCTCAAGCACGGCTCGATCATGGACCTGCCGCTGTCGGTACGCGCCGGCAACATCGGCCCGATGCTGGCCGTGGCCCGGGACAACATGGACCTGACCAAGTACCTGATCAGCGAAGTGATGCAGTCCATGGAGCAGCGCCTGGAATCCCTGCGTCGCTTCTACCCCGAGGCGAAAGCCGAAGACTGGCGCCTGGAAGTGGCCGGCCAACGGGTGCAGATCATCAAGAAAGATCCGAAGAAAGGCGGCGTTTTGCAGTTCGGTACCGAACTGGTCGCAGCCAAGGACGGCACCCTCGCCGCCCTGCTCGGCGCCTCGCCAGGCGCGTCGGTCACCGTTTCGATCATGCTTGACCTGATCGAGCGCTGCTTCCCGGACAAAGCCAAGGGAGAGTGGGCCGCCAAGCTCGCGGAGATCTTCCCGGCCCGGGAAAAAGTGCTGGAAACCGATGCGGCGCTGTATCGCAAGGTCAGCGCGCAGAACAACGTTGCGCTGGAACTGGTTGAAGAAAGCAGCGAGACCCAAAGCTACGCTTGATTCGACTGGATAAAAAAACGCCCCGCTCTTTCATGAGAGCGGGGCGTTTTTTTGGAAGCTTCGTGGCGAGGGAGCTTGCTCCCGCTGGCCTGCAAAGCAGGCCGCTGATCAATCAGCCACGCGCCTTCTCAACCAATTCGATGTACTCCTCGGCGTTACGCTGGTCCTGGATCAGCGCAACGAAATCGTTGCCGTGCTCATCCTTGCCGTTGAGGTCATGGCCGGCCTCGACAAAGAACGTCAGGAAGCGCTCGAAGTCGTGAGCACGCAGCCCACGGTAGGCCTTGATCAGTTTGTGCAACGACGGCGAAGTGGCATCGACCGGTTCGAAATTGAGGAACTGCTTGACCTGCTCGTCGCCAATCTCGTCACCAATCAGTTGTTTCTTGTCTTTACGCATTGCCGGCTCCAGCTCGCACAGTTCACGGGGCGGGCAGTTTACCCCCGCCAGGCCTCGGGGCTCAACGCGGGCGTGCGGCGCTGGTGTGCAGGTCCGCCCAGATATGGCCGTTGGCGTAGCTGAGAAACTGTACGTACACCGTGTCGTTGCGCAAAAGATCGATCACCACCCGGTACTGGGCCTGTGGATAAGACAGCGTCAGGGTCTTGCTCGCCTCGTCGTAGACCGGCTTCTTCAGGCTTTTGCTTTCACCGTCGAAATTGAGGATCACCTGGCTGATGGTGGCCCCCTTGTTCAAAGGCTTGCCCTTGAGGCGCACCATCAACGGCGACGTGACCGGGATCGGCTGCTGGTTGGACGGCCGCTGGTTGCCCAGCACCACCGAGTACTCGGTGACTTGCAGCAACTGCTGCTGTTCAGGCTGTTCCTGGCGCGCCACCAGATCATCGGGAGGCAGGAACTGGCTGTGCATCGGCGCGGCAATGGCCATGGACGGCAAGCTGGATATCAACAGCAAAGTGGCGCAGCGGCGGATCGATACACGCATGACAAGCTCCGAAGTCTTGGGCGGGCACTCTAGCATGCGCACGGACGGTAAAAATAAGCGACCCGGATCAATACATCCGGGCAGCGGGCGCGGCATACTCGATGTGCCATCAGTCCCGACGCCGAACAGATGCCGTTGCATGATCGTTCCCACGCTCCTGCGTGGGAATGCATCCAGTGACGCTCTGCGTCACATGGGACGCGGAGCGTCCTGGGCGGCATTCCCACGCGGAGCGTGGGAACGATCAGTACGGGGCCAATGCCAGCCCCCTTGCGAGGAGTATTCATGTCTTTCTCCGCCCCACCGTTATTCTCCGCCTGGCGCCAAACCTGGCGTGCCGGCTACACGCTGGAACGCCTGCGCGGCGATCTGGTGGCCGGGCTGACCGTCGGTATCATCGCCATTCCCTTGGCCATGGCTCTGGCGATAGCCGTTGGCGTACCGCCGCAACATGGCCTGTACACGGTGCTGGTGGCAGCGCCGCTGATCGCCCTCACTGGCGGCTCGCGCTTCAACGTGAGCGGGCCAACGGCGGCATTCGTCGTCATCCTGCTGCCTATCACTCAACAATACGGGCTGGGCGGCCTGCTGTTGTGCACCATGCTTGCCGGCGTGATCCTGATCGCCCTGGGCCTGATGCGCGCGGGACGATTGATCCAATACATTCCTTATCCAGTGATCCTCGGTTTCACCGCAGGCATCGGCGTGGTCATCGCGACCCTGCAACTGAAGGATTTACTGGGCCTGAGCACCGCGGGCCACGCCAAACACTACATCGAGCAATTAGGCGAATTGATCGTGGCGCTGCCCAGTGCCCGTCTCGGCGATGGGGTCATCGGCGCCGTGTGCCTGGCGGTGCTGATTGCCTGGCCGCGCTGGGTGCCACGGGTTCCCGGGCATTTGGTGGCGTTGCTGGTGGGCACATTGTTGGGCCTGGCGATGGAACGCGCGGGATGGCCGATCGCGACGTTGGGCGAACGCTTCAGTTATATCGTCGATGGCGTCGCCTACCCCGGCATCCCGCCATTCCTGCCGAGCTTCGACTGGCCCTGGAATCTGCCGGATGGCCAAGGCCGGCCGTTGATCCTGTCCTATGACTTGCTCCGCCAATTGCTGGCGCCCGCCTTCGCCATCGCCATGCTCGGCGCCATCGAATCGCTGTTGTGCGCGGTGGTGGCGGACGGCATGACCGGGAGCAAACACGATCCCAACGCCGAGCTGATAGGCCAGGGCCTGGGCAATCTCGTCGCCCCGCTGTTCGGCGGCATTACCGCCACCGCCGCCATTGCCCGCAGCGCCACCAACGTGCGCAGCGGCGCGTCGTCACCGCTGGCCGCGATCATTCACAGCCTGGTGGTGCTGGTGGCGATTGTGCTGCTGGCGCCGCTGTTCAGTTATTTGCCCATGGCTGCCTTGGCGGCGCTGCTGGTGATGGTCGCGTGGAACATGAGCGAGGCCGGGCACGTGCTGCATACGCTGCGCATCGCTCCGCGCAGCGACGTGCTGGTCCTACTGACCTGCCTGAGCCTGACCGTGCTGTTCGACATGGTGCTGGCCGTCGCCGTCGGCCTGTTGCTGGCCGCCGGCCTGTTCATCAAGCGCATGAGCGAGCTGACCGACAGTGCCGAGTTGCCACGCCATGCCCACCATGCCCTGCTGAACCTGCCCGAACACGTTCGTTGCTACGCCATTCGCGGGCCGCTGTTTTTTGGCGCGGCGGAAAAGGCCTTGGACGTATTGCGCCGGTTCGACCACGGCGTTCGGGTGGTGATCGTGGACATGAGCGCCGTGCCGATGCTGGACATGACTGCCCTGGTCGCGCTGGAAAATATCCTGCGCGATTATCGCAAGCAGGGCATTGGTCTGATCCTGGTGGGGACAGCGCCACGGGTGCGCCTGAAGCTGCGCCGCGCGGGGGTTCATCGCGAGCAGCGTCAATTGGTGTATGTACAGAATCTGGAGCAGGCGCGGGTCAAGAGCGAGAAATGGCTCGCCGCCTAGTCGAACTGGGCGCGCATCCAGGCTTGGTACTGCGCCACGCCCGCTTCGCCTTCGCGCGGCGCCCAGTGGGCCAGTTCGCCGTCGCCGACGGGCCGGTAAGGGCCGGCCTTGCATTCAAACATCAAGCTGTCCGCTTCGAGCACCACCAGGCCGTGATACACGCCTGCCGGCAGGTCGACACCGAGGCAATCGCCGCCGGCCTGGAGGATTCGCTTGTCGATCAGCGTCCCGGCTTCGTCAAAAATCAACACTCCGAGCCGGCCCCTGAGCACCAGCAGGGTTTCCGCCTTGTCGGCGCTCAAATGGCGATGCGGCGGGATGTAGGTCGACGGTTGCAAGCCAACCGCCATGCGATGGCACGGCTCATCCATCTCATGGAAGTTATGGTGCTGTCGCCCGCGAGGACTGGCCGCGGCTTTCTCGGCCAGTTCATCGAACAAGGCTTGATCCAGAAAGGCCGGCCGAGTCATTCGATTACATCCCTTTGACGGCGAAAATACCGTTGGCGTTGCGCCAGTAGCCTTTGTAGTCCATGCCGTAGCCGAAGATGTAGCGATCGATGCACGGCAAGCCAACAAAATCGGCTTTCAGGTCGGGACGGGCCTTGCGGTCGTGGTCCTTATCGATCAGCACTGCAGTGTGCACCGCGCGAGCGCCGGCGTGTTTGCAGAAATCGATGATCGCGCCCAAGGTATGCCCTTCGTCGAGGATGTCGTCGATGATCAGCACGTCGCGGTCGATGAACGAGACTTCCGGCTTGGCTTTCCAGAAAAGGTCGCCGCCGCTGGTTTCGTTGCGATAACGGGTGGCGTGCAGGTAGGAGGCTTCCAGCGGGAAATTCAGGTAGGTCAGCAGCTTGCCGGAGAAAATCAGCCCGCCGTTCATGACACAGAACACCACCGGATTGCTGTCGGCCAACTGATCGTTGATTTGCGCACCGACACGGGCGATGGCCGCTTCGACTTCAGCTTCGGTGTACAGGCAGTCAGCCTCTCGCATGACTTGACGGATATGCTCGAGATCAGCGGACATGGTGCTCTCCAAGGGTGGCAATGCGGAAAAGCCGGCAAAGGTACGCATCCCGCCCGGCCAGATCAAGCATTTGTGGACTAACGTTCTGTATTGTCTATAGGACAACACCCTCGGATAGATTAATCTAGGCCGGTTTTTTTGCCCGCCGCCGGAGCCTTCCCCATGCCCATCCTCGAGATCCGCCACCCGCTGATCAGACATAAACTCGGCCTGATGCGCCGCGCTGACATCAGCACGAAGAACTTCCGCGAGCTCGCCCAGGAAGTCGGTGCCCTGCTCACTTACGAAGCCACGAAGGACCTGCCGCTGGAATCCTACGAGATCGCCGGTTGGGCCGGCACGGTACAAGTGGAAAAAATAGCCGGGAAAAAAATCACCGTGGTGCCGATCCTGCGCGCCGGCATCGGCATGCTCGAAGGCGTGCTCAGCCTGATCCCGGGCGCCAAGGTCAGCGCTGTCGGCGTGGCTCGCAACGAGCAGACCCTGCAGGCCCACACCTACCTGGAGAAACTGGTGCCGGAAATCGATGAGCGCCTGGCGATGATCATCGACCCGATGCTTGCCACGGGCAGCTCGATGGTTGCCACCATCGACCTGTTGAAGAAGGCCGGCTGCCGGGACATCCGCGCCATGGTGCTGGTCGCCGCGCCCGAAGGCATCAAGGCCGTCGAGGATGCGCACCCCGACGTGACCATCTACACCGCGTCCATCGACGAGAAACTCAACGAGCACGGCTACATCATCCCGGGCCTGGGCGATGCCGGCGACAAGATCTTCGGCACCAAGCAGAAGGACGCTTGAGCATGCAGGACGAATTCAACGATCCGCTCTGGCGCCAAGTGCTGTCCGGCGCGCAGATGCTCTTCGTCGCCTTTGGCGCGCTGGTGCTGATGCCGCTGATCACCGGCCTGGACCCGAACGTGGCGCTGTTCACGGCGGGCCTGGGGACGATCCTGTTCCAGATCGTCACCGGGCGCCAGGTGCCGGTGTTCCTGGCGTCGAGTTTTGCCTTTATCACGCCGATCATCCTCGCCAAGGGCCAATTTGGCCTGGCGGCGACCATGGGCGGCGTCATGGCGGCGGGTTTCGTCTATACGTTCCTGGGCCTGGCGGTGAAGATCAAGGGCACCGGGTTCATTGATCGGCTGCTGCCGCCGGTGGTCATCGGCCCGGTGATCATTTCCATCGGCCTGGCAATGGCGCCGATCGCCGCCAACATGGCGATGGGCAAGGCCGGCGACGGCTCCGAGCTGATTCATTATCAAACCGCGATGCTGATCTCGATGCCGGCGTTGCTCACCACCCTGATCGTGGCAGTGTTCGGCAAAGGTATTTTCCGCCTGGTGCCGATCATCTCCGGCGTACTGGTGGGCTTTGCCATGGCGTTTTATTTCGGCGTGGTCGACACCGCGAAAATCGCCGCCGCGCCCTGGTTCGCCGTGCCGGCCTTTACCGCGCCGGAGTTCAACTGGCAAGCAATCCTGTTCATCGTGCCGGTAGCCCTCGCGCCGGCCATCGAGCACATCGGCGGGGTAATTGCCGTGGGCAGCGTGACCGGTCGCGATTACTTGAAGAAGCCCGGCCTGCATCGCACGCTGTTTGGCGACGGCATCGCCACCACCGCCGCCGGCCTGTTCGGCGGCCCGCCCAACACCACCTATGCCGAAGTCACTGGCGCGGTGATGCTGACCAAGAACTACAACCCGAAGATCATGACCTGGGCGTCGATTTTCGCCATCAGCCTGGCGTTCATCGGCAAGTTCGGTGCGCTGCTGCAAAGCATCCCGGTGCCGGTCATGGGCGGCATCTTGTGCCTGCTGTTCGGCTCGATCGCGGCGGTGGGCATGAACACCCTGATCCGCCATAAGATCGACCTGGGCGAAGCCCGCAACCTGGTGATCGTTTCGGTGACGCTGGTGTTCGGCATTGGCGGCGTGCTGGTGGGCACCGGCACAGGCCCGGACGACTTCGGCCTGAAAGGCATCGCGTTGTGCGCCGTGGTGGCGATTGCGCTGAACCTGATCTTGCCGGGCAATGATGGTTGGAAGCAGAAGAAGGCGGATGAGCCGCTGCTGTAAATCTATTGATCGTTCCCACGCTCCGCGTGGGAATGCTTCTACGGACGCTCCGCGTTCGGCTCTTTGGCGCGGAGCATGGGAACGATCGGCTACAGCGCGATCGGCGCTCGCTCGCACAAGGTACTCAACGCCCGCGCCCACTGCGGATCGTCATTGAGACACGGCACCAGCACCAACTCCTCTCCTCCCGCTTCTCGGAACTGCTCACGGCCGCGGTCGCCAATTTCTTCCAGGGTCTCGATGCAGTCAGCGACGAACGCCGGGCACATCACCAGGATTTTCTTCATGCCGCTCTTGGCCAGCTCGTCCAGGCGCGCTTCGGTATAGGGTTCGATCCACTTGGCGCGACCCAGTCGCGACTGGAACGACACCGACCATTTGCCATCGGCCAATCCCATGCGCTGGGCGAACAGCTCGGCGGTGCGAATGCACTGGGCGCGGTAACACGTCGCCATGACTTCCGGCGGCGCATTCTTGCAGCAATCGGCGTCCTTGAAGCAATGAAAACCCGTGGGGTCGAGTTTGGTCAGGTGCCGTTCCGGCAGGCCGTGGAAACTCAGCAACAAGTGATCGTAATCCTGCATCAGGTACGGCTTGGCGCTGGCAACCAGCGCATCGAGGTATTCCGGCTGATCATAAAAAGGCTGGAGAATCGAAAACTCGACATCGAGCTTCTTCTCACCCACGACCCGCTTGGCTTCTTCGATGACCGTCGTGACGGTGCTGTCGGCAAATTGTGGGTACAACGGCGCCAGCGTGATGCGCTTGTGGCCCTGGCTCGCCAGGCGCACCAAGGTTGATTCAATGGATGGCTCGCCGTAACGCATCGCCAGTTCTACTGGCCCCTGCGTCCATTGGGCGGTCATGGCCTGTTGCAAGCGGCGGCTGAGCACCACCAGCGGCGAGCCCTCTTCCCACCAGATCGACGCGTAAGCGTGGGCCGACTGCTCTGGGCGCTTGATCAGGATCAGCGACACCAGCAACCGCCGCACCGGCCATGGCAGGTCGATGACGTACGGGTCCATCAGGAATTGGTTGAGATAGCGGCGCACATCGGCCACCGAGGTAGAGGCAGGCGAACCCAGATTCACCAGAAGCAACGCGTGATCGGTCATGCAACGTCCTATTTCAAAGGCGACCCGACAAATCTTCCAGGGCCGCAGGCAAATCAGTGAACCGGAATGAAAACCCCGCCGCCTGCAATCGGGCCGGCGTGGCGCGCTGGCCGCCCAGCAACAGCAATGACAACTCACCCAGCGCAATTTTCAGCGCCAGCTCCGGCATCGGCACCACGGCCGGGCGATGCAATACGTGCCCCAGGGCCTTGGCAAAATCTCGGTTGCGCACCGGGTTCGGCGCGCACGCATTATAAGGACCGCTGGCGTCACTGCGGTGCAGAAGAAAATCAATCAAGGCGATTTGATCGTCGATATGAACCCACGGCATCCACTGCCGCCCATTGCCGATACGCCCGCCCAGCGCCAGTTTGAACGGCAGCAACAGCCGCGACAAAAAGCCGCCCTCGGCGGACAGGACCAGACCCGTGCGAATCAGCACCACGCGTATGCCCATGGCCTCGGCTCGCTGCGCGGTCTCTTCCCAGGCGATGCACAACTGACTGGCGAAATCCTCGCTGACCGGCCCCGACTCCTCCGTCAATTCTCGCTCGCCACCGTCGCCGTACCAGCCCACGGCGGAACCGGAGATCAGCACCTGCGGCTTTTGCTCGCAACGCTCCAGCCAAGCGAGCAGCACCTCAGTCAGCGTGACGCGGCTGCTCCACAGCAACATCTTGCGCTTGTGCGTCCAAGGCCGGTCGCCGATGGGCGCGCCTGCCAGGTTGACCACTGCATCGACCGGCTCGCCAATCTCGTCGAGCTTGGCAATGCCTTGCACCTGCGCTCCGCAGATTCCTGCCACTTGTTCGGGTCGACGACTCCATACTGTCAAGCGGTGCCCCTGCTCCAGCCAGTGCCGGCAGAGCTGACGTCCGATCAAACCAGTACCGCCGGTCAGCAATATGTGCATGAGGTGTTCCTCGCATCGCGTTTTACCCGGCCCATTAGTCTATTTTTATAAATAGGCATTTTTCATATCGGACAGGGTCTGTGTCTAAACAATAGGACAACCTGCCAAAACGCGAACGGTAAAACTTATACCAAAAACCAAAATTGTACAGGATTAAACGACGGCGTAGTCTGTACAGAAAGGTAAACGAGGCCCTCATGACTGTACCTATCGCAATCATCGGCACCGGCATCGCCGGTTTATCAGCCGCCCAGGCCCTGACGGAGGCTGGGCACGTCATCCAACTCTTCGATAAAAGCCACGGCAGCGGCGGACGCATGTCGAGCAAACGCAGCGACGCCGGCGCCCTGGACATGGGCGCGCAATACTTCACCGCCCGCGACCGGCGCTTCGTCACGGAAGTGCAGCGCTGGCAAGCCAACGGCTGGGCGGCTGAATGGAACCCGCAGCTCTATCATTTCCAGGACGGGCAGATGAGCCCCTCGCCCGACGAGCAGACCCGCTGGGTGGGAACCCCGCGCATGAGTGCGATTACCCGCGCCCTGCTTGGCGACCTGCAGGTGCAGTTTTCCTGCCGCATCACGGAAGTCTTTCGCGGCCAGGAACATTGGCATTTACAGGACGCGGAAGGATTTACCCACGGTCCCTTCGGCCAAGTCGTGATTGCCACGCCTGCGCCCCAGGCTACGGCATTGCTCGCGGCCGTGCCGAAATTGGCCGGCGTCGCCGCCGGGGTAAAGATGGACCCCACCTGGGCCGTGGCGCTGGCCTTCGAAACACCGTTGGATACGCCTATGGAAGGCTGCTTCGTACAGGACAGTCCCCTCGACTGGCTGGCGCGCAACCGCAGCAAGCCGGGGCGCGACACCCAGCTCGATACCTGGGTGCTGCACGCCACCAGCGACTGGAGTCGCCAGCACATCGACATGCCCAAGGAAGCCGTCATCGAACACCTGCACGGCGCCTTCGCCGAACTGCTGCACAGCGCGATGCCCGCGCCGAGCTTCAGCGTGGCTCATCGATGGCTGTACGCTCGCCCTGCCGGCAGCCATGAATGGGGAGCGCTGGCCGATGCCGACCTGGGCTTGTACGTATGCGGCGACTGGTGCTTGTCCGGCCGGGTCGAAGGGGCCTGGCTCAGTGGCCAGGAGGCCGCCCGTCGTTTGCACGCCAGCCTTCAGTAAATCGCATCACCTGCGCTGTTCGCTGCTGTCGAGTCAGACAGCAGCCCCTCTGCGAACGTATCCACTGCGCCTCACTACGTAATTCCCGGTTGACATGCACGCATTCGGACCTATGATGAAAATATTGTACATAAATTAAAATATGTACAAGATTTACTCATCAGAGGTAGCCCATGCCCAACGAAACGATCGCCAAACCCAGAATCGCCGTCAGCGCTTGCCTGATGGGCGCTGAAGTTCGCTTCAATGGCGGGCACAAGCAATCGCCGTTGTGCAGCCGCACGCTCATCGAATACTTCGATTTCGTCCCGGTTTGCCCCGAAGTTGCCATTGGCCTGGGCATTCCTCGCGAGCCGATCCGGCTGGTGGGCGACCCTGAACACCCCAACGCGTTGGGAACAGTTAATCGCGACCTCGACGTGACCCGGCCGTTGGCCGAGTACGGGCAGCAAATGGCCGGCGAGCTGGACGATGTCTGCGGTTATATCTTCATGCAGAAATCCCCTTCTTGCGGGCTGGAACGGGTCAAGGTCTATGGCCACAACGGCGCTCCCCAGGACGGTGGCGGGCGCGGTATTTATGCCCAGGCCTTTTGCGAGCGCCATCCGGACCTGCCGGTGGAGGAAGACGGCCGCCTCAACGATCCGGTCCTGCGGGAAAACTTCCTGACGCGGGTGTTCGCCTATGCCGCCTGGCAACCGCTTCGCCAACGCGGCCTCACCCGACGCGACCTGATTGAATTCCACTCGCGCTATAAATACTTGCTGATGGCGCACAATCCGGTTATGTACAGGGCCCTTGGCAACCTGTTGGGCAACATGGGCAAGACCGACCCCAACGAGTTGGGCCCACGTTATTTCAGCGCGCTGATGGCGGCCCTGAAGAAATGCGCCACCCGTCGCACCCATGCCAATGTCCTCCAGCACCTGAGCGGCTACCTCAAGCGCGTTATCAACGCGCAGGACAAGCAGGAAGTCCAAGAGCTCATTGGTCAGTATCGCCTCGGCATCGTGCCATTGGTGGTACCGCTGACTTTGCTCAAGCATCACTTGCGCCGGCACCCCGATGCCTATCTCGCGCAGCAGGTCTACCTTCAACCCCACCCGGAAAACCTCAGCTTGCGAAACGCCATTTGATGAACAGCAAACCCGACTCCAGCGCCAGCGAAGACCTCGGCGCCGACTTTGCCAAGGCACTGGCGCAGGGCTGGCTTCCCATACGCGAAGTGGCCCGGCAAACCGGCGTCAACGCCGTCACGCTGCGAGCGTGGGAGCGCCGTTACGGCTTGGTCGTGCCGCACCGCACGCCCAAGGGCCACCGGTTGTTCAGCCCCGAGCACGTGCAACGCATCCAGAGCATCCTCACCTGGATCAATCGTGGCGTGGCGGTGAGTAAGATCAAGCCGTTGCTCGACACACCGCAGCCACCCGGCGAACCTTTGGAAGACGATTGGCAGCGCCAGCGCCATGCGCTTGTGTTGGCGGTAAGCCAACTGGCCGAGCGCCAGATCGATGACCTGGTCAACCAGGCCATGGCGCTGTACCCGCCGTGGACCGTATGCGAGCAGCTGCTGTTGCCTTTGCTGGCCGAATTGCAGATGCGTTGGCAGGGCCAGTTTGGCGCGCAAATGGAGCAGGTATTCTTTTATTCCTGGCTGCGCAGCAAATTCGGCAGCCGGATCTATCACAACAACCGCCAGCTGCATGGGCCGCCGTTGCTGCTGGTCAATCACTCGCAATCGCAGGAGCCTCACTTGTGGCTCATCGCCTGGCTCGCCAGCAATGCCGATTGTCCGGTGGAAATATTCGATGGTCCCCTGCCTGCGGGCGAGTTGGCCTTGGCCGCCGAGCGTATGAAGGCTCGCGCCGTGCTGTTGTATTCCAGCAACGCCATGAACCTTTCCCAACTGCCTAAGCTGCTGAGCGCCATCGACTGCCCAATCGTCATTACTGGCCCGGCGGTATCGATCCATCACGCCAAATTATCCACAGGCGTCTCGATGATGAACGTCAGCTGGGCCGAAGACCCACTCTCCGCTCACCGCGAACTGAGCCGCAGAGCACTTCTCCAATGAGCAATCCCATGCAACTGATCTGGCTGCGCAGCGATTTGCGCCTGCACGACAATACCGCCCTGGCAGCGGCTGCGGCGCGCGGCCCATGTGTCGCGGTGTATTTGCCCAGCCCCGGGCAATGGCATGCCCACGATGACGCGCCGTGCAAAATCGATTTCTGGCTGCGCAACCTCGCATCGTTGAACACGGCCCTGGGCCTGTTGAACATACCGCTGCTGATCCGTCATGCGTCGCATTGGCACCAGGCGCCGCAGGTACTGGCCACGCTGTGTCGCGAGCTGAACATCAGCGCCGTGCATGTCAACGAAGAGTACGGCCTGAACGAAACCCGACGCGATGCCGAAGTGGCTCGGGTGTTGAATGATCAAGGCGTTGAGTTTCATAGCCATCTCGACCAATTGCTGTTCAAGCCCGGCAGCGTTCTGACCAAGTCTGGCGGCTACTTCCAGGTGTTCAGCCAGTTTCGCAAGGTCTGTTACAGCCGCCTGCACTTTTCTGTGCCTGGTCTCGTCCCCGCACCCACGACGCAGGCGCCCGTCCCGATCGCCAGTGACCCGGTGCCGACCCAGGTCGAAGGGTTCGCCCCGCCCAGCGAAGCGCTGCGCGTGCTTTGGCCCGCGGGTGAAGATGAAGCCCGCCGGCGCCTGGACACTTTTGCCGAACAGCATCTGGACTATTACCAGAGTGAGCGGGATTTCCCGGCCAGGCCAGGTACGAGCCAGCTTTCGGCCTATCTGGTGGCTGGAGTCATTTCCCCGCGCCAATGCCTGCACGCCGCGCTGCAAGCCAATCAGGGCGAGTTCGAGAGCGGTAGCGCCGGGGCGGTGACATGGATCAACGAATTGCTCTGGCGCGAATTCTATAAACACATATTGGTGGGATATCCACGCGTCTCACGGCATCGCGCCTTCCGCCCGGAGACCGAAGCGCTAGCCTGGCGCAACGCCCCCGATGAACTGGCGGCCTGGCAACAGGCGCGCACCGGCCTGCCAATCATTGATGCGGCCATGCGCCAACTGCTCGAAACCGGTTGGATGCATAACCGTTTGCGAATGGTCGTTGCCATGTTCCTGACCAAGAACTTGCTGATCGACTGGCGCGAGGGCGAGCGTTTTTTCATGCGACACCTGATCGATGGCGACCTGGCCGCCAACAATGGCGGATGGCAGTGGAGCGCCTCCACCGGGACGGACTCGGCGCCTTGGTTTCGCATCTTCAACCCGTTGAACCAATCGGAAAAATTCGATCGAGAAGGATTATTTATCAAACGCTGGTTACCGCAATTGAACGATCTGGATACACGACGGGTCCACAATCCCAACGCCCAGCGAGAATTGTTTGGGGTAACGGATTACCCGGCGCCGATCGTCAACCTGCCTCAATCTCGGGCGCGAGCATTGGAAGTCTTCAAGCGACTTCCGGCACGTCAAGGAGTGAAACCGAACGAATGGGCGGTTACCGAACATGAAATTGCTGAAGGCTGAATGCAAATCCAAAATGGCCCGATATAGTCCAATTAATATCGGGGTCTTTATCATGCAGGCGGCGTGTTAGAGCGCTCGCGCGCAATGGGATGGGGAAGAAAATGGGGCGAAGGTATTGGCTGACCGGTGCAGGTAACGGCTTGGGCGAATCGCTGGCCGAGGCGTTGCTTAAAAGCGGCGCACGGTTGGCCATCAGTGCGCTCCAATCCTGCCAGGCCCTTTCCGAGCGTTACCCAGGACAGGTACTGGCGGTGCCCGGCAATCTGACCGACAGCCAGACTGTCCGGGAAACCTGTCAGCAGATTACCCAGCAGTGGGGCGCGTTGGACACCGTCATCATCAATGCCGGTACCGCTGAATATGTTCCTGAACAGTTGGTGGACCACACGGTCATCGAACACATCGTGCGCAGCAACCTGTTGGTGGCCAGCTTGTGTATCGACGCGGCCTTGCCGTTGCTGCGCGCCGGAACGACGCCTCATCTGGTGGGCATTACCAGCCCCCTCACTCATTTGCCTCCATCGCGCATCGAGGCCGGTGGCAACGGGATGCGCTATCTGTTCGAGTCGGCTCGCGTCGACTTGGCGGGTGACGGTATCGATGTGACGTTGGTGCACCCCGCCTTCGACATCCCGTCGCCAAACCTCGATGATTGTTTCGTCGCCCCGGTTCATTGGTCAGTCGAAACAGCAGCGAACCACATATTGACCCGACTGAGCGACCATCCTCAGGAACTGGCGTTCCCCGCCGCCGCCATGACGAATCTCTGGCCGTTGCCTACATCGACGGAGGCAGGCCAGACAGACACGGTTTCAGACAGGGCGAGAGACGGGTACCCGATCAAGGGCCAACCTTGAGCCGTCCGGTTGCCTTACACTGCGCACCATGAAAACCATTCCCCTTGTTGAGCTTCCCGCGCCGGTCGTTACGTGTTCGACATGCGCGGCCTGCTGCTGCCAGCTTGAAGTGCTGCTGATCACCGATACTGGCGTTCCGGAGCGCTTTATCGATACCGACGACTGGGGCGGGGAAGTCATGTTGAGGCTTGACGACGGCTGGTGCGCGGCGCTGGATCGCGACAGCATGATGTGCACGATCTACGAAAAGCGCCCGCTGATCTGCCGGGAGTTCGAAATGGGCGCGCCGGAATGCATCGAAGAACGCTTGGGGATTGCGACGGCGTATCGCTAGGCATCCATAATGGGAGCGACTGCTCGCTCCCATTATTTCGAGTGTTACAGCGGCATTGTGTAGTGCAGCGCGTAGCTTTCCACACCGTCATTGGTCGACTTGATGCCGGCGTTGGAGTAGTGAGTGGCGCGGATGCCAACTTCATGTCCACCCTTGAAGCGCAGGCCGAAACCGATTCGGTCTTCGAACTGGAACGCCGTGCCGAGTTTGTTGGATTCCACTTCGGTGTTTTCAAACAACGCAACACCTACACCCGCCTCGATGTAGGGTTTGACGTTCTGGCCAGCGAACTCATACACAAGGACAGGCGAGAACGACAAACTGTGATTGCTGGAGGTCTCATCACCCTCCCAATAGGTGTAGGCCCCGCTCCAGTAACCAGTCAGGCGACCAACGTCGCTCTGCAGCCAGCTTTTATCCCAGTCGAATTGCATGCCCAGTCGATAAGTCATGGTCGAGTCGCCGGTCTGGCCAACCCCGAACTCCACACCCGCCGCCTGCGCGGTATAAGTGTGCCCCAGCAATGCAGCCGCAAACGCGGCAAAGCAGAATAAGCGCTTCATTAGAAACATCCTTTTCCGACAGACTTAGTTAGTTTTTTCTTACAAACAGACACAGCTATAGAAATCCGCGCCAAATCAGAAGTTCAGCAGGATTTACACAATTTTCACGATTTTTTTACAGACCGAAGCTTCGCACAATGTCAGACGAATTCCATAGCACCGGTAGGATTTTTCTTAAATGTATCGGATCAGCGCTGGTCCAGAACTGGGTTTCGCTGGCAGGCCCGTCTGCCGAAAGCGCTCGTTCAGCCAGTAGCCGCTGAAGTTGACGAGCCACTGCGGCGCCAGTGTCGATCAGAATGACAGACTCCGGAACCATCTGCCTGAGCAGCGGCTTGAGGAAGGGATAGTGCGTACAGCCGAGGATCAATGTGTCGCAGCCGGCCGCCAACAGCGGCGTGACGTAGCCTAGCAGCAGTTGGTGCAAGGCCGGATTGTGCAAGTCGCCCGCCTCGATCAACTCCACCAGCCCCGGGCAGGGCTGCGTGATCACGCGCACGTCCGAGGCGAACCGGTCCAGTAGCGCGGCGAATTTGGCGCTCTGCAGGGTGCCTGTCGTCGCCAGCACACCGACGATGCCGCTTCGCGTGGCGGCGGCAGCCGGCTTGACCGCCGGCTCCATACCGACGATGGGCCAATCGGGATAATCGCGCCGCAAGTCAGCGACCCCGGCGACGGTTGCGGTGTTGCACGCCACTACAAGCGCCTTGGCCCCCTCACGCCGAAGAAAATCGGCAATGATCGCGCATCGCTGCCGGATAAATTCCGGGCTTTTTTCCCCGTAGGGAATATGCCCGCAGTCGGCAACGTACAGCAGGGACTCATTGGGCAGCAGCCGACGGATTTCTCCCAGCACCGACAGTCCGCCGACGCCCGAATCGAACACACCGACCGGTGCTTCACTCATGTCGGCTACCGCAGACGCTGCAACCCGGATCGCGTTTGACTCGCAATTCGCGGAAGCGCGTGCCCAGCGCATCGATCAGCAGCAAGCGCCCCACCAGCGGCTCGCCGAACCCCGCCAACAGTTTCAAGGCTTCGAGCGCCTGCAGACTGCCCACCAGCCCCACCAGCGGGCCAAGCACCCCGGCTTCGCTGCAGGTCAGTTCGGCTTCGCTGCCATGCCCATAGAGGCAGTGATAACAAGGACTTTCGGGACGACGCGGGTCGAATACCGACAGCTGACCCTCCAGGCGGATCGCCGCGCCGCTCACCAGGGGTTTGCCTGCGGCGACACAGGCTGCGTTCACCGCTTCGCGGGTGGAAAAATTGTCGGAACAGTCCAGCACCACATCCACTGCCGACACTGCACTTTTCAGGGAATCTTCATCCATTGCCGCCGGATGCGGAACCAGTCGAACCTCAGGATTGATCGCAGTCAGGCGTCGAACCGCCGAATCGACCTTGGTCATGCCGACGCTATCGGTGTCATGGATGATCTGCCGCTGGAGATTGGTCAGGTCGACCGTGTCGAAGTCCGCCAGGTGCAACTCGCCGACGCCTGCGGCGGCCA
The DNA here is from genome assembly GCF_014268655.2 of Pseudomonas marvdashtae. NCBI lineage: Bacteria > Pseudomonadati > Pseudomonadota > Gammaproteobacteria > Pseudomonadales > Pseudomonadaceae > Pseudomonas > Pseudomonas marvdashtae. The sequence goes on along the minus strand of NZ_JABWQX020000002.1, from coordinate 370,467 downwards.
GGTACAACGCCACCGGGGCGCCCAGGCCACCCAGGCCGATGATCAATACGCGGCCCTGCTTGAGACGCAGTTGTCCATCGATGTCGACGTGCTGCAACAGGATCTGTCGACTGTAGCGCAGCAGCTCTTGATCATTCAGCACGGCAGGCGTCCCAGGCTGATGCGCTCGTGATTGCCCAGGTCCTTGCGGCTATGGACTTCGACAAATCCCTGATCCTGCAGCAGCCCACGCACCGCGTCGGCTTGATCATAACCGTGCTCGAGCATCAACCAGCCATCCGCTTCTAGGTGCTGGGGGGCCTGGGCAATGATTGCGCGCAAGTCGTCAAGGCCGTCCGGTCCCGCCACCAGCGCACTGGCCGGCTCGAAACGCACGTCGCCTTCGGCCAGGTGCGGATCGCTGGCGGCGATGTACGGCGGATTGCTGATGATCAGTTCGAACCGTTCGCCGTCCAGTGCACTGAACCAGTGACTGCTCAGCACCGTGACATTACGCAAGCCCAGGCGCTGGCGATTGCGTTCGGCCAGGGCCACGGCTTCCAGCATGCGATCGACCGCCGTGACCTTCCAGGTCGGACGCTCGCTGGCCAGTGCCAGGGCAATCGCGCCGCTGCCGGTGCCCAGGTCCAGGACCCGGGCCGGTGTCGCGGGCAACAAGGCCAACGCGGTTTCCACCAGCAGTTCAGTGTCGGGACGCGGGATCAGCGTATGGGGCGCCACTTCCAGATCGAGCTTCCAGAAGCCCTGTTGTCCGAGGATGTAGGCCACCGGCTCGCCGGAACGACGGCGGCGCAAGTATTCGGAAAACAGCAGCGCCGCCTCGCTCGGCACGATCCGCTCGGGCCAGGTGTGCAGGAAGCTGCGGGACTTGCCCAGCGCAGCGGCCAGCAGCAACTCGGCGTCCAGGCGTGACGTGGGCGAGTCCGGTAATTCGGCGGCGCGTAGCAAACTGGCGATGATGGTCATTTATTCACCTGTGCTTACTCGCCAATCGCGGCCAGTTGGTCGGCCTGGTATTCAGCGAGCAGAGGCTCGATGACGGCGTCGACACCACCGGCAAGAATTTCGTCGAGGGAGTACAAGGTCAGGTTGACGCGATGGTCAGTGACCCGGCCCTGGGCAAAGTTGTAAGTGCGGATCCGCTCGGAGCGGTCGCCCGAGCCCACCAGCAGTTTGCGCTCGCTGGCGATGGCGTTGGCGGCGGCGCTGGTCTGCTGATCGTTGAGCTTGGCCGACAACCAGGCCATGGCGCGTGCGCGGTTCTTGTGCTGGGAACGTTCTTCCTGGCACTCCACCACGATGCCCGAGGGCAAGTGGGTGATGCGGATCGCCGAATCGGTCTTGTTGACGTGCTGGCCGCCCGCTCCGGAAGAACGGTAGGTATCGACCCGCAGGTCCGCCGGGTTGATTTCGATGGCTTCCTGCTCGTCCGGCTCGGGCAATACCGCCACGGTGCAGGCCGACGTATGGATACGGCCCTGGGATTCGGTGGCCGGCACACGTTGCACGCGGTGGGCGCCGGACTCGAACTTCAGCTTGCCATAGACGTTGTCGCCTTCGACCCGGGCGATGACTTCTTTATAGCCGCCGTGTTCGCCTTCGTTTTCCGAGAGGATTTCCACCCGCCAGCCGCGGCGTTCGGCGTAGCGCGAGTACATGCGAAACAGGTCGCCGGAAAAAATCGCCGCCTCGTCGCCGCCGGTACCGGCGCGGATCTCGAGAAACACGTTGCGCCCGTCGTTCGGATCCTTGGGCAGCAGCATGCGTTGCAGTTCGCTTTCCAGCTCGACCAACCGATCCTTGGCTTCGCGCACTTCCTCGACCGCCATTTCACGCATGTCCGGATCGCTGTCCTTGAGCAGCGCCTGGGCGCCCTCAAGGTCGCCTTGCACCTTCAGCAACTGTTTATAGGTCGCGACAATCGGCTCGACCTCCGCGTACTCCTTGGAGTAGGTGCGGAACTTGTTCTGGTCGGAAATGACTTCGCCATCGCCCAGCAAGGCGGTCAGTTCCTCGAAACGGTCCTGGAGAATGTCCAGCTTATTGAGCAGTGACGCTTTCATTGCGTTTTTTTATCCGAAAAGCTATCCGGTGAAGCTTCACCGAGAGCGAAAAGTTCCTGGGCCATGGCCAGCGCATCGAGGCGGCCTTCGGCGGTCAGCTTCTTGAGCTGGACACTGGGGGCGTGGAGCAATTTGTTGGTCAGGCCGCGCGCCAGCTGCACCAGCACTTCTTCGGCGCTGCCGCCATTGGCGAGCAGGCGCTGGGCTTTTTGCAATTCTTCGTCGCGCAGGCGTTCGCCTTGCTGACGATACGCCTTGAGCACGTCCACCGCCGCCAGTTCGCGCAGGCGCACCATGAAATCGTCGGCGCCGACGGTGATCATTTCCTCCGCCGCCTGCGCCGCGCCTTGCCGGCTCTTCAGGTTTTCGGCGACGACTTCATGCAAATCGTCGACGCTGTAGAGATAAACGTCGTCCAGTTCGCCAACTTCGGGCTCGATGTCACGGGGAACCGCAATGTCGACCATGAAGATCGGCTTGTGCTTGCGCAGCTTCAAGGCGCTTTCCACCGCGCCCTTGCCCAGGATCGGCAATTGGCTGGCGGTGGAACTGATGACGATGTCGCTGTGCACCAGCTCAGCCGGAATATCCGACAGCAGCACGGCGTGTGCACCGAACTGCTCGGCCAAGGTACTGGCGCGCTCCAAGGTACGGTTGGCGACAACGATGCGCTTCACGCCCAGCTCGTGCAGATGGCGGGCGACCAGGGTGATGGTCTCGCCGGCGCCAATCAGCAGCGCCTGGCTGCGTTGCAAGTCACTGAAAATCTGTTTCGCCAGGCTGACGGCGGCAAACGCCACAGACACCGGGTTTTCGCCGATAGCGGTGTCGGTGCGTACTTGCTTGGCGGCGTTGAAGGTGGCCTGGAACAGTCGCCCCAGCAGCGGACCGACGGTTCCGGCCTCGCGGGCCACGGCGTAGGCCGACTTCATCTGGCCGAGAATCTGCGGCTCGCCCAGCACCAACGAATCGAGCCCGGAGGCGACACGCATCATGTGACGAACGGCCGCATCGTCTTCGTGCACATAAGCACTGGCACGCAGCTCTTCGAGGCTCAAATCATGGTATTCAGCCAGCCAGCGCAACACTGACTCGGCCGAAACGTGATCCTGCTCTATATAAAGCTCGCTGCGATTGCAGGTGGAAAGGATCGCAGCTTCGCGACTGTCGGTGAGTCGGCAGAGTTGCTGCAGGGCCTCCACCAGTTGCTCAGGCGTAAAGGCCACGCGCTCGCGGACGTCTACTGAAGCAGTCTTGTGGTTGATACCAAGTGCAAGGAAGGCCATTCAAGGTCGCTGATGGTGACGTGAAGCCGGCAATTGTCCTACTTCGCCAGATTCAGAACAACCACCACCGGCTATTGTCACAATTACCTGTGCCTATAAAGCATCCGCCGAGACTCGGTTATGTTTGACCGATGGCTTGTGTCATGATGATCCGACCGCAGGTAAGTCGTCCTCTTCCTATATGAATAGATCTTTTGCGTTGCTCCTCGCTTTTGCCTTCCTCAGCGGCTGCCAGTCCATGGCCCCCGTATCGACGGAGGGTACGCCACCGGTCGAAGGCAGCACCCCGGCCCCCGAAAAGCCAAAGGTCTACGGCTCGTTCAGCGAAGAAACCATCTTCAGCCTGTTGAGCGCCGAGCTGGCAGGCCAACGCAATCGATTCGATATTGCGCTGGACAACTACGTCACCCAGGCGATCAACACCCAGGATCCGGGCATCTCCGAGCGGGCCTTTCGCATTGCCGAATACCTGGGCGCCGACCAGCCGGCGCTGGATACCGCGCTGATCTGGGCCAAGAACGCCCCGGACGATCTCGAAGCGCAACGCGCCGCCGCCGTGCAACTGGCGCGTGCCGGGCGTTATGACGATTCCATGATGTATATGGAAAAAGTCTTGCTGGGCAAGGGTGACACCCATTTCGACTTCCTTGCGTTGTCTGCGGCCGATACCGACCAGGAGACCCGCAACGGCCTCATGAAGAGTTTCGATCGCTTGCTGCAGCGCCATCCGAACAACGGCCAGCTGATTTTCGGCAAAGCGCTGCTGCTGCAACAGGACGGCGACACCCAGGGCGCCCTCACCCTGTTGGAAGACAATCCGCCGGAAGCAGGCGAAGTGGCCCCTATCCTGCTGCGCGCGCGCCTTCTGCAAGGCCTGAACCGTGGCGACGAAGCCCTCCCGCTGCTGGAAAAGAGCATCAAGAAATACCCGGATGACAAGCGCCTGCGCCTCACCTACGCGCGCATGCTGGTGGAAAACAACCGCATGGACGATGCCAAGGTCGAGTTTTCCAGCCTGGTGCAGCAGTACCCCGAAGATGACGACCTGCGCTATTCCCTGGCGCTGGTCTGCCTGGAAGCCAAGGCCTGGGAAGAAGCCAAGGGCTATCTGGAAGACCTGATCGCCCGGGAAAGCCATGTCGATTCGGCCCATTTGAACCTGGGTCGCATCGCCGAAGAACGCAACGATCCGGAGAGCGCACTGATCGAGTATGCGCTGGTCGGCCCAGGCAACGACTATTTGCCTGCACAATTGCGCCAGGCCGACATCCTGATAGGCAATGGCAAGACGGCCGAGGCCCAGAGTCGCCTGGCCGTCCAGCGCGACACGCAGCCAGACTATGGCATCCAGCTTTACCTGATCGAGGCCGAGACCCTGGCGGCCAACAACCAGGGCGACAAAGCCTGGAGCGTGCTGCAGCAGGCCTTGAAGCAATACCCGGACGATCTGAACCTGCTGTACACCCGCGCCATGCTGGCGGAAAAACGCAATGACCTGGCCCAGATGGAAAAGGATCTGCGCCTGATCATCCAGCGGGACCCCGACAACGCCATGGCCCTCAACGCGCTCGGCTACACGTTGTCGGATCGCACCACCCGCTACGACGAAGCCAAGGTATTGATCGAACAGGCCCACCAGATCAATCCGGAGGACCCGGCTGTGCTCGACAGCCTGGGCTGGGTGAATTACCGCCTGGGCAATCTCGACGAAGCCGAGCGCCTGTTGCGCCAGGCCCTGGAACGCTTCCCCGACCAGGAAGTCGCCGCTCACCTGGGCGAAGTCCTGTGGGCCAACGGCAAACAACGCGAAGCCCGGCAGGTCTGGAGCAGATTCCTCAAGGAACAGCCCGACAGCCAGATCTTGCGCAGCACCATCAAACGCCTGACCGGATCAGAGACTCTTTAAGATTATGTTCTTGCGCCATTTCATTGTTTTCAGCTTCATCGCCCTGCTCGCCGGTTGCGCGGGCTTCGGCGCTCGGGAATCCGTCCAGGGTCATGGCAACCCAGCCCTGTGGCGCGAACACAAAGAACAACTCAGCGGCCTCGACGGCTGGCAGATCGACGGCAAGATCGGCATCCGCGCGCCAAAAGACTCGGGCAGCGGTACTTTGTTCTGGCTGCAGCGCCAGGATTACTACGACATTCGCCTCTCCGGCCCGCTGGGTCGTGGCGCGGCACGCTTGACCGGCCGGCCCGGCCAGGTTTCGCTGGAAGTCGCCAACCAGGGCCGCTATGAGGCGCCCAGCCCGGAAGCGCTACTGGAGGAACAGCTGGGCTGGAAACTGCCGGTTTCGCACCTGACCTGGTGGGTTCGCGGGCTCCCGGCGCCGGACAGCAAAAGTCGCCTGACCCTCGACGCCGACAGCCGCCTGTCCAACCTGGAACAGGACGATTGGCAGATCGAATACCTCAGCTATACCCAGCAGAACGGCTATTGGTTGCCCGAGCGCATCAAGCTGCACGGCAGCAACCTCGACGTCACGCTGGTCATCAAGCAATGGCAGCCGCGCAAGCTGGGGCAGTGACATGAGTGAGACACGCCTGACGCTGCCGTCCCCGGCGAAGCTCAACCTCATGCTGCACATTCTCGGCCGCCGCCCGGACGGCTATCACGAGTTGCAGACGATTTTCCAGTTCCTGGACTACGGCGACGAGATCACCTATGCCGTGCGTGATGACGGCGTGATCCACTTGCACACCGAATTCGATGGCGTTCCCCATGACAGCAACCTGATCGTCAGGGCGGCAAAAAAACTCCAAGAGCAATCCGGTTGTTCATTGGGCATCGATATCTGGATTGAAAAAGTCCTGCCCATGGGCGGGGGCATCGGTGGCGGCAGCTCGAACGCGGCCACCACGCTGCTGGGGTTAAACCACTTGTGGCAGCTTGGCTGGGACATGGATCGCCTGGCAGCCCTGGGCCTGACGCTGGGGGCCGACGTGCCGGTTTTCGTCCATGGCCACGCGGCTTTTGCCGAGGGCGTCGGGGAAAAACTCACCCCGGTCGAACCCGAAGAACCTTGGTACTTGGTGCTGGTGCCGCAAGTATCTGTAAGTACAGCAGAAATTTTTTCAGATCCGCTGTTGACACGTAACACTCCTCCCATTAAAGTGCGCCCCGTTCCCAAGGGAAACAGTCGAAATGACTGCTTACCGGTGGTAGCAAGGCGTTATCCAGATGTTCGTAACGCATTGAATTTGTTAGGTAAATTTACCGAAGCAAAACTCACCGGAACTGGAAGTTGTGTGTTTGGGGGCTTCCCAAGCAAAGCTGAAGCTGATAAAGTCTCGGCCCTTCTGACAGAGACCCTTACAGGGTTTGTAGCAAAAGGAAGCAACGTTTCGATGTTGCATCGCAAGCTGCAAAGTCTGCTCTAAAAGGAAACGAGTGCTGGGCACTCGCAGCAACAGATACAGGGGCGTCGCCAAGCGGTAAGGCAGCAGGTTTTGATCCTGCCATGCGTTGGTTCGAATCCAGCCGCCCCTGCCATTTTCCTATACTCATCCAGGTATACCCTCAGCCTTCAGGTACTGCGCGTGTCCAAGATGATGGTCTTTACGGGGAACGCCAACCCCGATCTGGCTCGGCGTGTAGTACGTCAGCTGCATATCCCTCTCGGTGACATTTCTGTCGGTAAATTTTCCGACGGCGAAATCACTGCCGAGATCAATGAAAACGTTCGCGGTAAAGACGTCTTCATTATTCAGCCGACTTGCGCTCCGACCAACGATAACCTGATGGAACTCGTCGTGATGGCTGATGCCTTCCGCCGCTCCTCGGCTACTCGTATTACTGCTGTTATTCCTTACTTTGGTTATGCCCGCCAGGATCGCCGTCCGCGTTCCGCACGTGTGGCTATCAGCGCGAAAGTCGTGGCTGATATGCTGACCGTAGTCGGCATCGATCGTGTCCTCACGGTTGATCTGCATGCTGACCAGATCCAGGGCTTCTTCGATATTCCCGTGGATAACATCTACGGCTCCCCGGTACTGGTGGATGACATTGAAGATCAGCGCTTCGAAAACCTGATGATCGTGTCCCCGGATATCGGCGGCGTCGTGCGTGCACGGGCCGTTGCCAAATCCCTGGGCGTGGATCTGGGTATCATCGACAAACGCCGCGAGAAGGCCAATCACTCGGAAGTGATGCACATCATCGGCGATGTCGAAGGGCGCACCTGTATTCTGGTCGATGACATGGTCGATACCGCCGGCACCCTGTGCCACGCGGCCAAGGCCCTGAAAGAGCATGGCGCTGCCAAGGTCTTTGCCTACTGCACACACCCTGTGCTGTCGGGTCGAGCGATCGAAAATATTGAAAATTCCGTGCTGGACGAGCTGGTGGTGACCAACACCATCCCGCTGTCCGCTGCAGCACAAGCCTGTGCGCGTATCCGCCAACTGGATATCGCACCGGTAGTTGCCGAGGCGGTTCGCCGCATCAGCAACGAAGAATCGATCAGTGCGATGTTCCGTTAAGGGCCCTGCCCTTTCCAGGATATCTCGTTGACGAAAAGCGCCCCGCCCCAGCACTCATGTTGGGGCGGGGCTTTTTTGCCCATACCGCTTTGGCGTCGGTCGCAGACGTCATTCGGAAATGGCTATTTTGGAGATACAACATGAACGATTTTACTCTGAATGCTGAAGTGCGTTCCGACCTGGGGAAAGGTGCGAGCCGCCGCCTGCGTCGTCTCGCAAGCCTGGTTCCAGCTGTAGTCTACGGTGGCGACAAAGCCCCTGAGTCCATCAGCATGCTGGCCAAAGAAGTTGCCAAACTGCTCGAAAACGAAGCGGCCTACAGCCACATCATCGAGCTGAACGTTGGCGGCACCAAGCAAAACGTCGTGATCAAGGCCCTGCAACGTCACCCGGCCAAAGGCCACGTGATGCACGCTGACTTCGTCCGCGTTATTGCCGGTCAGAAGCTGACTGCTGTTGTTCCAGTGCACTTCGTCAACGAAGCTGCCCCGGTCAAGAAAGGCGGCGAGATCTCGCACGTGACTTCCGAGCTGGAAGTGTCCTGCCTGCCGAAAGACCTGCCTGAATTCATCGAAGTCGACCTGGCTGACGCCGAAATCGGCACGATCATTCACCTGTCTGACCTCAAGGCTCCTAAAGGCGTTGAGTTTGTTGCCCTGGCGCACGGCGATGACAAGGCTGTTGCCAACGTCCACGCTCCACGTGTTGCTCCAGAAGCTACTGAAGAAGGCGCTGCAGAGTAATTTCACTCTGTTGCCGGAGTGACCGGAAACATCGCGGACTGGAACGTAGCGAGACAGCGGGCAAGAACGCGAAGTTTACTTAACGGTAGATCCGCAATTTTAGTTCGTTGTCGCCGCGCCGTCTGATCGCGACATGTTATCCACCACTCCAGGAAGGGCCCCTATCGTGACTGCCATCAAACTGATCGTTGGCTTGGGAAATCCAGGCGCTGAATACGAACAGACCCGGCATAACGCAGGGGCCCTTTTTGTTGAGCGCATCGCGCACGCACAAGGCGTCAGCCTGGCCGCCGATCGCAAATATTTCGGCCTGACCGGGCGCTTTTCGCATCAGGGTCAGGATGTTCGTCTATTGATCCCCACCACCTACATGAACCGCAGCGGCCAGGCCGTGGCGGCATTGGCCGGTTTCTTTCGCATCAAGCCTGAAGAAATCCTGGTGGCCCACGACGAACTCGATCTGCCTCCGGGCGTTGCCAAGCTCAAGCAGGGCGGCGGCCATGGCGGTCATAACGGGCTGCGCGACATCATCGCGCAGCTGGGTAATCAGAATACCTTTCACCGCCTGCGGCTCGGCATAGGCCACCCGGGCGTTGCCAGTATGGTTTCAAATTTTGTCCTGGGTCGTGCGCCTCGCGCCGAACAGGAAAAACTCGATGCCAGCATCGACTTTGCCCTCGGCGTGCTGCCGGATATCCTCGCCGGTGAATGGAACCGCGCGATGAAAAACCTGCACAGCCAGAAGGCCTGACTCTTACCGAGGGGAAATACCATGGGATTCAATTGCGGCATCGTCGGCCTGCCTAACGTCGGCAAGTCCACCCTTTTCAACGCCCTGACCAAATCCGGGATCGCGGCCGAGAACTTCCCCTTCTGCACCATCGAGCCGAACACCGGTATCGTCCCAATGCCTGACCCACGCCTGGCGGCATTGGCGGCGATCGTCAACCCCAAGCGCATCCTGCCGACGACCATGGAATTCGTCGACATCGCAGGCCTCGTGGCTGGCGCCTCGAAAGGTGAAGGCCTGGGTAACAAATTCCTGGCCAACATCCGTGAAACCGATGCCATCGCCCACGTGGTGCGCTGCTTCGAAGACGAGAACGTGATCCACGTTTCCAACAGCGTCGACCCGAAACGCGACATCGAGATCATCGATCTGGAACTGATCTTTGCCGACCTCGACAGCTGTGAAAAACAACTGCAGAAAGTCGCCCGCAACGCCAAGGGGGGCGACAAGGATGCAGTCGCTCAGAAGGCCCTGCTGGAGCAATTGATCGCCCATTTCACCGAAGGCAAGCCTGCGCGCAGCCTGATGAAAAAGATGAGCGCCGACGAAAAGCTGGTGATCAAGGGCTTCCACCTGCTGACCACCAAACCGGTCATGTACATCGCCAACGTCGCTGAAGACGGTTTCGAGAACAACCCGCACCTGGACGTGGTCAAGGCCATTGCCGAAGAAGAAGGCGCCATGGTTGTTCCCGTCTGCAACAAGATCGAAGCGGAAATCGCCGAGCTGGACGACGGTGAAGAGAAGGACATGTTCCTCGAAGCCCTGGGCCTGGAAGAGCCTGGCCTGAACCGCGTGATCCGCGCCGGCTACGAAATGCTGCACCTGCAGACCTACTTCACCGCTGGTGTCGAAGAAGTCCGTGCCTGGACCGTACGCGTCGGCGCCACCGCACCGCAGGCCGCCGGCGTGATCCACACCGATTTCGAGAAAGGTTTCATCCGCGCCGAGGTCATCGCCTACGACGACTTCATTCAGTACAAGGGCGAAGCCGGGACCAAGGAAGCGGGTAAGTGGCGTCTGGAAGGCAAGGAATACATCGTCAAGGATGGCGACGTGATGCACTTCCGCTTCAACGTCTAAGCGTTATCGGGACCTGAAAAAGCCGCGTTGATTCGCGGCTTTTTTGTGGGCGTTTTTTGACACCTGAGCCCCGATACGTGACCAGAACAGATACTCCATATAGATCGCAGCGCTGCCGCTGATGTGTTCGAGTCATGCAACGGGCCGTCTCAGGCCTTTTTCGTCCGCGGCAGGAAAATCGCCAACGCCCCCAGCAACGGCAGGAACGAGCACAGCCAGTACACATATTCGATGCCATGGATGTCTGCCAGATGCCCCAGCAGCGCGGCACCAATCCCGCCGAAACCGAACATCAATCCGAAGAATATGCCGGCAATCATCCCGACGTTGCCAGGCACCAGTTCCTGGGCGTACACCACGATGGCGGAGAACGCCGAGGCGAGGATGAAACCGATCACCACGCTGAGGATACTGGTCCACAGCAGGTCAACGTGGGGCAGGATCAGGGTGAATGGCGCCACTCCAAGGATAGAGAACCAGATCACGGCCTTGCGACCGATCTTGTCGCCGATCGGACCGCCGAAGAACGTCCCCGCTGCTACCGCGCCAAGAAACAGGAACAAGTGCAACTGCGAAGAGGCCACTGACAGGTCGAACTTCTCGATCAGGTAGAAGGTGAAGTAGCTGGTAAAGCTGGCCATGTAGAAATACTTGGAAAACACCAACAGCCCAAGCACCACCAGCGCACTGGTCACGCGCCCCTTGGATAACCCGTGAGTCGCCGCCTGGCCTTGCTTGAGCTTGAACAGGTTCAGGTGATTGGCGTACCAGCGACTGATGCGGTACAGCACGAACAACGCAAACACCGCGAACAGCCCAAACCAGGCCACATTCCCCTGGCCGTAAGGAATGATGATCGCCGCCGCCAACAACGGACCGAAGGCGGAGCCGGCGTTCCCGCCCACCTGGAAAGTCGATTGCGCCAAGCCATAGCGACCGCCAGAGGCCAGTCGGGCCACGCGTGACGCCTCGGGGTGGAAGGTTGACGAGCCGATCCCGATCAACGCCGCCGCCACCAGGATCAAGGCAAAACTACCGACCATGGACATCATCACGATGCCTATCAATGTGCACACCGTTCCCGCCGGCAAAAGCCAAGGCTTGGGATGCCGATCGGTGTGATAACCCACCCAAGGCTGAAGCAGGGATGCGGTGAGCTGGAAGGTCAGTGTGATCAGGCCGACCTGGGTAAACGTCAGGCCGTAGCTCTCCTTTAGCATTGGATAGATCGAAGGCAATACGGCCTGGATCAGGTCGTTGATCAGGTGCGCCAATGCCACCGCACCAATGATGCGCATGACCAACGGGCTGCTTTGAGGCGTGACGGCTACCGACGTCGTGTCGGCCTGGGTATTGCTGATAGCCATGGGAAGTTTCCATACGGCAGATGAGTGCACATGGGCAGGTTCATCAATGTGCCATTTTTCAGTGCGGCAAGGCTATCCCCTTAGCTTGCTATCGACCTACAAAAAATAGTCGGCAAACAAGATGATAGCGCTACGCCATGGTCTGAATCTTGCCTTGCTAATGCTCTACGACGCGGCCCCTTACAAAGGGACCGAGAATGGGAAGTTTCGCTACAGAGCAGGCCTACAGAGCCGGCCTGGACAAGCTTTCGAGGCCTTTTAAAAGGGCACCTGTTGCAGCACTGTGTAAAAACGCACAAAAACAGTGCAAGGGTGTTCAGGGGAGTATGGGCATGCAGGCTTTTCTATCACCGGGAATCCGGTTGCTGGGGCATTTTGGTTTCGCCCGCAAATTCCAATTGTTGTTCCTGTTGTTCATCCTGCCGCTCATGGGCAGTCTGTGGCTCATCGGCCAGGACTACCGCGACAAGCTCAACCTGATTTCCGGCGAGCGCGCCGGGGTCCGTCAGTTGCTGGCCCTGGATAACCTGGACAACCTGCTCGCCGCCCAACGCAATCGCGCGGCTCGCTGGCGAGCCACGGAAACCAATCGACAACCGACGCCCGCGACGCTTGCCGCCATGGCCGCGTTCGATGCCGTGCAGCCGGCGCTCAACCAGGCCGCCGACGACCTGGGCGCGACTCTTCAGGCCGAAGGCGCCGAAGCCGACACCCTCGCCCGCTACCAAACCTTGCAAACCAATCTCAAGGGCCTGGATTCCAAGAGCCTGGGGACCGTGGGGTGGTGGCCGGATGGCTATGATCGCTTCGCCTCGGCACTCGGCGCGCTGCAAGCCCTGCGCGAGCAGATCGTCATGGACAATCGCCTGACCCTTGCCTCCTGGCTGGAAACCTATCTGCTGACCCAGATCTCGACCCAGCAGACACCTGAGCTGATCGAACGCGTCGGGCGCCTGGCCAGCATTGGCCAGGCCTCGGTGGTATCGGGCCAATTCACCCTGCAGAGTCGCCTGCAATTGCGCGACTTGCGCAGCCGCATGGGCGACGCTCGGGACCAGTTGGTCAAGACCGGCGCATTGCTGGAAACACGCTTGCCCAGCGAATTGCAAACCTGGGCCGGCCAGTTCCAAGGCAGCGTCAAGCGTCTGGACGCGGGCTTGAAGGTCCTCGATGACGGGGTTTTCGGCGGCGCCATCAATCTCAAGCCGGAAGACTTCGAGAAGCAGATGGACAGTCTTCTTCTGGATCTGGCCACCCTGCGCCAACAATCGTTGGTGGCGCTGGATTCTCGGCTTGACCATTATCACGGTTCGGCGATTCGCCAATTCACCTTGGTCGCCACCGTGCTGGGCTGCCTGCTGCTGGCGGCGCTTTACCTGTTCATCTGCCTGCAAGCGTCTATCCGGCGCAGCGCCAGCGGCATCACTCTGCTGGCCGAAGCTTTGCGCGATGGCAACCTGAGCCTGCAAGTGCCGGTGCAGGGTCGCGATGAGCTGGCAGCGATCAGCACCGCCCTCAATGTCGCCGTGGTGCAGTTGCGCAACAGCCTGTTGGGTGTGGACCACGAAACGCTGCAACTGAGCAACGCCGTGCGCATCCTCAATACTCATTCCAGCGGTGCCCTGGGCGAAGTCGAGGCGCAACAGATACAGATCAGCCAGATCGCCGCTGCCGCGACGCAGTTGGCCGCGACCTCCCAAGGTGTCGCCAGGAGTTGCGAGCAGGCCTCCGACAGCGCGCAGCAGACCCGTCGCATCGCCGCCGACAGCAGCCGTGACAGCCAGCGCACCACCGCCAGTATCCAGCAGCTCAATCAACGCCTGAACGAAACCGCCGCCGCGCTGGGCCGGGTCAGTGAACAGGGCCAGCAGATCCAACTGGTGGTAGATACCATTCGTGGCGTGGCCGAGCAGACCAACCTGTTGGCGCTCAACGCCGCCATCGAGGCCGCTCGCGCTGGGGAACAGGGCCGCGGGTTCGCCGTAGTGGCTGATGAAGTACGCAGCCTGTCACAACGCACCCAGTCCTCGACACAGCAGATTGCCGGCACCGTCGACAGCCTGCGCGCCACGGTCAACGAAGCCGTAAGCCTGATGGAAGCCGCCTGCGGCCAGGCCCAGACCGATGCCCAAGCCGTCACTGGCCTTGGCGAACGGCTGGGCGAAATTGCCAGCGCCGTGCAAAGTGTTACCGATACCCTGGCGCAAATCGCCACGGCGGTAGACGAACAGGCCAGCACCGCCGACGAGGTCAGTGGCAATATCCAGCAGGTCGACCAAGCGGCCATGCGCCTGCTCGAAGGCGCCCGCGCCGTGAACCTGGCGGCCGACACCTTGAGCCAAGGCAGCCAGGCCTTGAGCGCGAACACAGGGAGATTTCAACTCGGTTGACGGGTATTTGCAGCGGGGACGGATAAGCGGTTGAAAGTGCAGAGAAATATTTTAGGTTTGCGCTTGACACATCTCCGTTACCAGCGAATAATGCGCGCCACTTGGCTACATAGCTCAGTTGGTTAGAGCATAGCATTCATAATGCTGGGGTCCGGGGTTCAAGTCCCTGTGTAGCCACCAAGTACCGATCCATAGATGTCTACAGCAGTCTATGAATCACCTCAAGAAGCCCGCCTCGTGCGGGCTTTCTTGTTTCTGGCTGTTCTCCTTTCTCTCCTCCTTAGCACCGCCTGTTCCAACAGGGCGCAGTGGGATTCATGTAGTTTCCTGGAAATCCATCTCCGGTGGCTGGCGCTGGAAGCCGCCCGTCAGTACCGCCAGATACACCACGCCAATCGCCAACCAGCTCAGGCCGAGATAGATCGCCAGGTGATCGAGGCTGACCATTAGCCACACATCCGCGGCCAGACCGATAAACGGGAATATCAGGAACAGCACGAATTCACGCGGCCCTCTGTTCTTTGCGCCGATCCAGTAGTGAAAGATCACCGACAGGTTCACCAGACTGAACGCCAGGAATGCGCCGAAGTTGATGAACGAGGTTGAGGTGGTGACGTCCAGTTTCAGCGCCAGCAACGCGACCACGGCGCACAATAGAATGCTGTTGATCGGCGTACCAAAGCGCTCATGCAGGGTGCCGAAAAATGATTTGGGCAGTACCCCATCGCGCCCCATGGCGAACAGCAGCCGCGAGCCGCTGGCCTGGGCCGACAGCCCCGACGCGAACTGGCCAACGATCAGGCCGATCAGGAAGAACGACACGAACAGGTCGCCACCGATATTGCGGGCAATTTCATAGGCCGCCGCGTCGACGCTGTCGAACTGGAACGATGGATGCGCGATCTGCACGAAGTACGACACGCTGACGAAGATCGATCCGCCAATCAGAGTAATCAGCATGATCGCTCGCGGGATCGTACGGCGCGGGTCGCGGGTTTCTTCGGTCAAGGTGCTGACCGCATCGAACCCGAGGAATGAATAACAGGCGATGGCTGCACCACTCATGATCAGCGGCATCTGCATGTCACCATTGAAGAACGGCTTGATCGACCACAACGGCGTGCTCGCATCGCCAGCGACGTAATGAACGCACAGCGCAACGAAGGCAATCAGCACCAGGAACTGCACCAGCATCAATAACGCGTTGATGCCGTTGGCCAGTTTCAGGCCGACAATATTGATCCCGCTCGTGATGCCGATGAACAGCAGCACCCAGAGCCACTGCGGTACGGCCGGGAATGCGGAATGGAGGTAGGCCGCGCCGATCAGCCAGATCGCCATGGGCAAGAACAGATAATCGAGCAACACCGCCCAACCGGCGATAAACCCGAGTTTCGGGCTGATCGCCTTGCGCACGTAGCTGTAGGCCGAGCCGGCGACGGGGAACGCCGCGGCCATTCGGCCATAGCTCATCGCGGTGAAAAACATCGCCACCAGTGCCGCCAGGTAAGCGGCGGGAACCATGCCCGAAGTGGATTGAGCGAGGATGCCGAACGTGCCGAGGACAATGATCGGTGTCATATAAGCGATGCCGAACAGCACCACCGACCCCAATGACAGGGTGCGTTGCAAACGAGCCATGAGCGACTACTCCGAATTATTAGATTTATGGCAGAGCCGAGGTCGGCGCAAATTTCGGGTGTTACGTTGTTGTTCTGGTTTTTAGGTGAACAGCGTTGAGTTGCTTGCGATAACTTCAGCCCTTGCAACACGGGCCCTGGATCAATGCAAAGGAATCAGCAGCTCCCGCAATCCACCCGCACGCTCGACAATCTCCCCCGGGATCTTCAGCCGCTGGTCATCCAGGTACCGATAA
Source organism: Pseudomonas marvdashtae (assembly GCF_014268655.2). Lineage (NCBI taxonomy): Bacteria > Pseudomonadati > Pseudomonadota > Gammaproteobacteria > Pseudomonadales > Pseudomonadaceae > Pseudomonas > Pseudomonas marvdashtae. The sequence goes on along the minus strand of NZ_JABWQX020000002.1, from coordinate 354,387 downwards.
TCACGCCGGGCGGCCGCCAGCTGTTGCAAGTCCAGCTCCACCGCAAACTGCCCCTCCTCACGCCCGGCCTCGAATAACAAAGTGCCTAGCGGGTCGACCAACGCACTGCCGCCTGCAAACACCAGTCCGCCATCGCCCTGTTCCACCCGGTTGACCATCAATGCAAACGCCTGGTTTTCCTGAGCGCGGGCCATGATCGCGGTACGGTGCGTCGGGCCGTAAGGGTCCATGTTGCCGTTGGTGACGATCAGCAGCTCGGCGCCTAGTTGCGCCAGGGCTCGGGCGGTTTCGGGGAATTCGATGTCGTAGCAGATCAGCAGGCCGACCCGCACACCCTTCCACTCACACGTGGCGTAACGGTCGCCGGCCTCGAACACGCCGCGATCCGACGCCCAGAGGTGCGTCTTGCGATATTTCAGGGCAATGCCTCGGGGTGTGATCAGCAACGTGGTGTTGTAGAAATGGCCGCGGTCGTTCTCGGCCACGCCGATCACCACGGCGACGTCATGTTCCCGGGCCGCAGCAATCACCGCGCTGACGGTCGGACCGTCCAGCGGTTCGGCGGTTTCGGCCACCGTCTCGATCGACGGAAAGCCCATCAGGTGGGTTTCGGGAAATACAATCAGCTGCGTATCGGCAGCACAGGCGGCCATCGCCTGAAGCGCGCGTTCGAGGTTGTAAGCCGTGTCGTTATCACGGCCCGCTAACTGGGCAAGTTCGACTCTCATGGTATTCCTTGTTCTAGACCTGGCTGCAGAAAGATTGCCCGGTCGGTGTCTGTGCGCCAGTATGCGCAGCAAGCCAACAGCCGGGAAATCACGCCGCTGGGGTAACCCGATGGGGGTAGAGGCATGACACTTTCATTCGACGACATCGCGTGGCACCGCTCGGTCGGGCAATTGATCGACGCCTTGGACAAGCCCAACTTCTGGACGCAACTGGTACGTTTGCTCGACCAGTACGTGCCGTTCGACAGTTGGGTGGCGCTGCTTTTCAGTGCCGATCAGCATCCGCAAGTGTTCGCCGAATGCCCAGGCGAGGACGGCAGTCCCGATCAGCTTTTTCAGGATTATCTGCGTGGGTTGTACCTGCTCGATCCGTTCTACATTGCCTGTCGCGAGCAGTCGCGCACCGGGCTGTATCGCCTGTCGGAAGTGGCACCGGAACATTTCGAATTGACCGAGTATTACCAGCGTTATTTTCGTTTGAACGTGGTGTCCGATGAAATCCAATTCAATTGCCAACTCGAAGGCGACCGCACGTTATGCCTGTCGTTGGGCAGCAAGCAGCGGTTCAGCGGCCAGCAGATCGCCCTGCTGTCGCTGATCCAGCCCTGGGTGCTCGGCCTGTTGCGCCAACGCCTGCCTTACGAAATAAACGAAGTGGTGTCCCTCGCCCCAGCACCGCCGCAAATCGACTGGCGCGTGCAGCTGGAAGCGTCAGTGCAGCAACTCAAAGGTGCGCAATTGACGGCGCGGGAGCTGGATGTCGGGCGCTTGATGCTCAGTGGCTGCTCCAGTAAGGAAATCGCCCGCAAGCTGGAAATTTCTGTCGAAACCGTGAAAGTCCATAAGAAACACATGTACAGCAAATTGGGGATCAAGTCCCAGTCCGAGCTGTTTTCGATATTTCTCCAGGCGCAGAATGCCTGACGCTCCTGTACTGCCCTACCCCGGCTGATTTGCACCCTACGTCTCGCATCGCTACAGTCGTTCTCAATATCCCTGGCCCACGGATGGAGCGACACGTGCTTTCGGACCTCAGACCAAATCTTCAACGCCTGTCAGCCGTTTCGCTGTTGGCTGTCGCCCTGACCCTCGTCGCCTGTAAGGCACCGCCCTCTTCCACAACCACGCCCGCATTACCCAGCGCGCCGGAAATCGCTTCCGGCTACCGCACCGATCTGCAGACTCGCCATGCCGACAGACACATGGCGGCTGCGGCCAATCCCTTGGCGGCCGAGGCCGGACGAGAGATGTTGCGGCGTGGAGGCTCGGCCATCGACGCAGCGATTGCGATGCAGGCGGTGCTGACGCTGGTGGAACCGCAGTCTTCCGGCATTGGCGGCGGCGCGTTCATCGTATTGTGGGACGGTAAGGCGGTGCGCACCTATGACGGTCGCGAAACGGCACCGGCCGGCGCCCGCGAAGACCTCTTCCTGCAAGCCGACGGCAAGCCCATGCCGTTCAGTGCTGCACAGATCGGTGGTCGTTCGGTCGGCACGCCGGGCGTGTTGCGTGCGCTGGAGCTGGCCCATCGCAAGCATGGTCGCCTCGAATGGGCGACGCTGTTCGAGCCGGCGATTGCACTTGCGGAACAGGGCTTCAGGATTTCTTCCCGATTGCACTCGATGATCGCCGCCGACGCCTCCTTGCCCGGCTCGCCAGACATGGCCGCCTACTTCCTGAATGCCGATAGCAGCCCGAAAGCGGTTGGCACGCTGCTGAAAAATCCGGCCTTGGCGGGCGTCCTCAAGCGTATTGCCAGCGAAGGCGCCAAAGCGCTGTATGAAGGGCCCATCGCCGAAGAGATGGTCGCGAAGGTGCGCGGCCACGCCAATCCCGGCAGCCTGTCGTTGAACGACCTCAAGGCTTACACCGCCCGCGAGCGCGCGCCGTTGTGCACCGACTACAAGCGCTGGCAAGTCTGTGGAATGGCGCCGCCTTCGTCGGGCGGCATTGCCGTCGCGCAAATCCTCGGGATCCTGGAGAAACTCGAACAGCGCGACAGCCGTACCGCCCTCGCCGCGCTGAAGCCACTCAAGTCTGACCGGCCCGCTGGCATCGAGCCCCAGCCGAAAGCGGTGCACCTGATCGCCGAGGCGGAACGCCTGGCTTACGCCGACCGAGCCCAATACGTCGCCGATTCGGATTTCGTTCCTGTGCCGGTCAAGGGCTTGGTCGACCCGGACTATCTGGCCAGCCGCGCGAGCCTGATCGGCCCGCGCAGCATGGGCATCGCCAAGCCCGGGACACCGCCGGGCATCCAGATGGCCTTCGCGCCCGACCGCTCACCCCTGCGTATTTCCACTTCGCAAGTGGTTGCAGTGGATGACCTGGGCGGTGCCGTGTCGATGACCACCACCGTGGAGTCGGCATTTGGCTCGCACTTGATGGTCCAGGGTTTCATGCTCAATAACCAGATGACGGATTTCTCGTTCATACCCGAGGAAAACGGGCAGAAAGTCGCCAACCGCGTCGAGCCGGGTAAACGTCCGCGCTCATCCATGGCGCCGACGCTGATTTTCGACCGCCAGAACGGCGAATGGCTGGCCGCGGTCGGCTCCCCAGGCGGCTCGCAGATCATCGAATACGTCGCCAAATCCGTAATCGGCTTGCTGGACTGGAATCTCGATCCGCAAACAGCGATCAACCTGCCCAATTTTGGTAGCCGCAATGGCGCAACCGAATTGGAGCAAGGCCAATTCAGCCCAACGCTGATCCAGGCGCTGAAGGAACAAGGTCACACCGTGAGCGAAATTGACATGACCAGCGGCACCCAGGCGATTGTCCGGGTGCGTGATGCGCAGGGGAAAACGTCATTGGCTGGCGGAGCGGATCCGCGACGAGAAGGACAAGCGCTGGGAGATTGAGCGCTCTACCGCCGGAGCAATGTGTTAGAGCGAGCTGCTCACGATAGCGGCAGCTCGCTCAGTTCTTTCAGGTCGACAACTGATTGGCAAACTGGCTGACCGCATCCACGACTTTTTTCGCTCCGTCCTGAATCTCGACGATTACCGTTCCCGCCTCGGCAGCCAGGGCCAGGCCCTGTTCTGCCTGGTGTTGGCCGTCGGTCATCAGCGCCACGGCGTTGCGGGCCATGTCCTGGTTCTGACGGACCACGCCAACAATCTCGTCAGTTGCCTGACTGGTACGCGACGCCAGTTGCCGTACTTCATCGGCCACTACCGCGAAGCCTCTGCCCTGCTCGCCCGCCCGGGCCGCTTCGATGGCTGCGTTGAGCGCCAGCAGGTTGGTCTGTTCGGCGATGCCACTGATAGTCTTGACGATGGTCCCGATCACCAGGGATTGCTCGTTCAGCGCCTCGATACCCTCGCCGGCGGTCTGCATGTGCCGGGCCAGGTCGCGCATCACATCCACCGCCTGGGTCACGACGGTCGTCCCGCGCTGGGCACAATTGTCAGTTTGCAGCGAGGTGCTGTAGGCGATGTTGGCTGCTTCGGCGACGGCTTTCTCTTGATTGACCTGATCGGTGATGTTGGTGGCGAACTTGACCACTTTATAAAGCCGATCGTTGGCATCGACCACCGGGTTGTAGGAGGCTTCCAACCACACTTCGCGACCGCTGGCGTCGATGCGCTTGAAGCGGCCAGCCACGAACTCGCCGCTGTTCAGACGCTTCCAGAAATGCTGGTAGGCCGGGCTGTTGTATTCCTCTGGCTCGCAAAACGTGCGGTGGTGCTTGCCCTTGATTTGCGCAAGGCTGTAACCCATGGCGTTGAGGAAGCGATCATTGGCCGTCAGTACATGGCCGCCCAGATCGAACTCGATCACCGCCGTTGAGCGCACCAGCGCGCCGATGAGGTTTTCGTGTTCGCGGGAATTCTCGATGGTTCGCGTCAGATCATTGGAGTACATCGAGAAATAACGAATTCGCCCCTCGGCGTTGCGTACCGGCTGGAGGATCGAGCGCAACCAGGCCTCCTTGCCGTCGCCTCGCGTCAGGCGCACGGCGCCCGAGAAGTGCTCGCCACGGGTCAGCGCGGTCTTGAAGCGAATCTGGAACTCATTGGACCTCAGGTAAGCCGGCACCAGATCCTCGACGGACCGGCCAATCAAGTCTTGGCTCTTGTAGTGCATGTCGTCGAGAAAGTTCTGATTGACTGACTGCACCCGCCCTTCCGCATCAAGGGTTAGGCCGAGCATTTCACGATCCAGGCTCTCTTTTACTTGCATGAGACTGGAGAGTTCTTGGCGAAGAGCGAGCAGCTCCTGCTTCAGGCGATTGTTGAACATGGAGATGCTCCGACAGACAGGAGAATTTTTTATGTATTCCCTTGGCATCGGCCCGGCAAATTCTTTCTAAAGAGTGCCACTGGTCGGTCTGAAAAATAATCAGCTCGCCCTCGAACGCCAACCAGCCTTCTACGGTCATTGGATTGTTCTACTGTTGGCACCTGACCGTAGAGGCTTCGTCGGTCCAGATACCTATAACCATAAAAACCGAGGTGATTGCCGTGACCACTGACATTGAAGACAGCCGTTCCGCCCGCTTCGCGCTGCGCTGTTCGAATTTTGCCGAGCGCTGGTTTCCCGACTCCTGGGTCTTCGCCGCGCTGGCGGTGCTGGTGGTCGCGGTGGCGACGCTGTTCATCGGCGCCAAACCTACCGCGGCGGCCATGGCCTTCGGCGACGGCTTCTGGAGCCTGATCCCGTTCACCATGCAAATGGCCTTCGTGGTGATTGGCGGTTACGTAGTCGCCAGCTCGCCACCGGCCGTCAAGCTGATCGACCGCCTGGCACGCATCCCCAAAAACGGCCGCAGTGCCGTGGCGTGGGTGGCGCTGATCTCGATGGTCGCGTCATTGCTCAACTGGGGCCTGTCGCTGGTTTTCGGCGGCCTGCTGGTACGAGCCCTGGCCCGTCGCACCGATCTGAAAATGGACTATCGCGCCGCCGGCGCTGCCGCTTATCTGGGCCTGGGCGCGGTCTGGGCGCTGGGGTTGTCGTCATCGGCCGCGCAACTGCAGGCCAACCCAGCGAGCCTGCCGCCCTCGATCCTGTCGATCACCGGCGTCATTCCTTTTACCCAGACGATTTTTCTCTGGCAATCCGGGGTGATGCTGCTGGCGCTGATCGTGATTTCGTTGATCGTCGCCTACGCCACGGCTCCCGGTCCGAACAGCGCCCGTGACGCCGCCGCCTGCGGCATCGACCCGAGTTTCAGCATGCCGGCGTTGCAGCCTCGCACGCGTCCGGGAGAATGGCTGGAGCACAGCCCATTGCTGACCATTGCGCTGGTGCTGCTGGCCGCCGGCTGGCTGTTCCATGAGTTTTCGACCAAGCCTGCGATCAGTGCCATTTCCGGGCTCAACACTTATAACTTCCTGTTCATCATGCTCGGAGCCCTGCTTCACTGGCGACCACGCAGCTTTCTCGATGCGGTAGCCCGCGCAGTGCCAACCACCACAGGCGTGTTGATTCAGTTTCCGCTGTACGGCTCGATCGCCGCGCTGCTGACCACGGTCAAGGGCAGCGATGCCCAGACGCTCGCCCACCACATCTCGACCTTTTTCGTACAGATCGCGTCTCATGACACCTACGCCTTGCTGATGGGCGTCTACTCCGCCGTGCTGGGCTTTTTCATTCCTTCCGGCGGCGGAAAGTGGATCATCGAAGCGCCCTACGTCATGCAGGTGGCCAACGATCTCAACTACCACTTGGGCTGGGCCGTGCAGATCTACAACGCCGCCGAAGCGTTGCCGAACCTGATCAATCCGTTCTATATGCTGCCGCTGTTAGGCGTGCTGGGATTGAAGGCACGGGATCTGATCGGTTTTTCCTTCGTGCAACTGCTCGTGCACACACCGCTGGTGTTGGCGCTGTTATGGGCGCTGGGTACAACGCTGACCTATTTGCCGCCGGTGATGCCATAAAGCCATAAAAAAGGGCCGGAATTTCCTTCGGCCCACTTCTCCTTCGGCTCGGTCTGTTTCAGTATGGATACACCCTGTTTCGAGGGGTCCACACGCTGAAAAGGATCTGAGCATGTTCAAACTCGCAGCACTTCCACTTGCCGCCCTGATCTTGAGCGCTAACGCCCAAGCCGCTGACATCGATGTAAACCTCGGCAGCACCGAGCGCGTCACCCGTCTCTTCGCTTATCCCAACAACTGCAACGTCATCTGCTTTCGCGACTGGACACTGGAACAGACCGTTGAGCATTACCTGACGCAAAGTGTGCAGCGCGACGGCTACGACGAGGCCAAGGTCAGCGTCAAACGCGACAACGACACGGTCTATGCCAATATCAGCGGCGTGCCTAAGAGCTATGGGCAACCTTTGACTGCGCTGCTCAAGGCCGGCGACCTTGCTTATGACGGTGCCACGAAACTCAACAATGATAAAAAATGGGCCTATGACTGGTACCTGTTCCTGCCGTTGGGCATGGCTCTGGAGAACCGCAAGAGCGTAGAGTTGCTGCACTTCCCACCGGACTACTCCCTGACCCAGGCCCAGGATTACCTGGAGTCAGCCACCACCGATCGCTGGGCCACGCTGCTGACCGTCAACGGTATCGCTGCTGACCAGACCCCCGCGTACCAGACCATCATCGACATTGCGCCCATCGCGGCGCCGTCCAATGCCGGCAGCACGCTTGCAGGGCTCTACAGTTATTTTAACGATTACCAGACCACCATGGTCACGCAGGTCACCCAAACCGCAAGCGGCGCCGCGTTGCCAATGGTGGCCTTCGGCGCGCCCGTTCGGGACTGGATCAAGACCCAATATGGCCAGACAGTGAACGTCCTTGGCCTGGCGACCATTACACCGACCGGGGGGGTCAAGGTTCCCGTGTTGGGCTCCAACCATCCGAGCTATATCTGGTATGCCGCCGATCCTGAGAGCTATGACGGCGACCAAGCCAAGGCAGATGCCGCAGGCCTGAAAGTCATGGGCCAGGACCTGACTGCTGCTTGCTGGCAAGCCGGGATGGGCAGTAAACCGAACACTGATCCTACCCAGCAGCTGAATCAATGCACGCAGACGTGGCAGGTCACGCAGAAAGAGCAGACCTGTGAATTGTTCTACACCTCGATTCGCAAACTGTCCCCGGATGACGCAGCGAAAAAGTGCGCAACGCCTCCGGTCAAGTCGCAACTCCAACAACTGAAGGTACCCATGCCGTTGCCTGCCGAAGCGGTGTAAACCTGATAGACCCTCCCGTGTAAGCCTGCGCTCACACGGGAAAACACCTTTGACGCCTGTCAGAGTCGACAGTAGATGCGCTGCTGGGTTTGGAGGAAGCTATCAGGGTTTCCAACGACCGCTGGCAGGACGCCAGCTCTGAACGTCGAGTGTTTAGCACCGACAGGGACTGTCATGACCAAGTTGACTGCTGGTGGCGCCAGCCCACAGAACCGGGACTGCCTCTACCCGGAAACACAACTCAGCACCCGCCTGGGCTATCCCTCTGCGCGCGATTTTGACGTGCATCGGACGAAAGACGGACGCGGCAATGGGATCGTCGCACGCAAGCAGTTCACCCCCATGACGCGAATGTGCAGGGTCTCAGGAGTGCTGGTGGGCCGCCCACGCCTGCATACCCTGCAGCTCCTGCCCAATGTCCATATGTACGACCCCTACTTCGCCGGACTGCTGCTGCATTCATGCAATCCGAATGTCTTCCTGGACATGAGCGAACTGTGGTTGTGGTCCCTGACCGAGATCCGCGAAGGCGACTGCCTGACGATGGACTACGCCAGTACCGAACAGAAGCTGTATCGGCAGTTCGCCTGCCGGTGCGGTTCGTCCAACTGTCACGGCTGGATCACCGGCTATGACGAACCGCCCAACGAGCAAGGAATGGAGTTCCTGCGGCACTGGCGTCGTCGCTGTCATCGCAACTGAAGCACTGGGCTCAAGGCGCGTCTACTGGGCGCAACCGATACTGCGGCGGCAATTGCTCGAAGCCACTGATCGTGGTGTCCAGGCTCTTCCAGCGTCCATCCTTGATGCCGTAGATGCAGCCATGGATCGATAACTTCTGCCCACGGTGCCAGGCGTTCTGCACAATACTGGTGTGGCCGACGTTGGCCACTTGCTGGATCACATTGAGTTCGCACAGGCGGTCTACGCGCTCTTCTTCGGTTGGCAACTTGGCCAATGCGTCGCGATGTTCGTAGTACAAGTCGCGAATCGAGCGCAGCCAGCCGTCGATCAGTCCCAACTGGCGGTCCTGCATCGAGGCACGCACGCCGCCGCAGCCATAATGGCCGGTAACCAGGATATGTTTGACCTTGAGCACATCCACCGCGTACTGAATGACCGAAAGGCAGTTCAAGTCAGTGTGCAGCACCACGTTGGCGACGTTGCGGTGCACGAACAGATCGCCCGGCAACATGCCGACGATCTCGTTGGCCGGCACCCGCGCATCGGAACAGCCAATCCACAAATACTCAGGGGTCTGCTGACGAGCCAGCTTGGCGAAGAAGTCAGGATCCTCCTGCTTGATCGCATCGGCCCAGCGCCCGTTGTTATCAATCAGATCTTGTAATTCATTCATGCTGTCCAGCCTCGATAGAGAGTGCGCAACTGTGACAGACGACCGTCGGTCGAGGTCACGTTGGCGATGCATTGGAATTCCTGGCCCCGCTGCCGGTCGACTCTTAGTAAGGCCCACAGTATGAGGAATTGCCATGAATGATTCACGACGTCCCTTCGATGCGACGCAACCGGAGCCCATCGATGACAATGAAGATCGCATGGGCTCGATGCATGAGTTGGACTTCGACGATGAACCCGGCGCGAAAATCGGCGACGAATTGCCAGCGGACGAACGTGAGCAATTGATGCCGGAAGAACGTGTCCGCGAAGCGGGCATGACCGGTGCTTCGATGGATGACCGCCAGCCAACCGAAGATGATATGAGCCCCGAAACGCTGATCCGCGACGACGGCTCTCGGGACGCCAATGAAGCCGGCGACGACGAACAGGCCGATTGGGATCTGAGCATCGTCGACGAAAACGATATAGGCGGAGGCGATGGCTTGGACGAAGCGGAAATGGCCGATATCGATCCGTTGGATGGAAGCCGTAACCGGGGTCGGTCCTGATGGAGTGTTGTCGCTATCGCGAGTTTGCTCGCGATAGCGACAGGCCGGTCAACGAGAAAACCGTCAGTCGACCAAAGTGCAAGCCATGACCACCGCGTCCTCGCGGCCTCCCACCGCCGGATAGTAGTCACGCCGCCGTCCGATCTCATTGAAGCCATAACGTTCGTACAACCGGAACGCGGTGCGATTGCTGTCACGCACTTCCAGGAAGCATTCACGAGCCTTAGCCTCATAGGCAATCGACATCAGATGCTCCAACAGCCGCAAGCCGAGCCCGCGACCCTGGTTCTCCGGCTTGACGGTAATATTGAGTAGATGGGCTTCATCCAGAATGATCTGCACTACGCCATGACCCACTTGCTGCTGGCCTTCGAACATCAGCCAGATCTGGTATTTGCCCAATCCATCGAGAAATATCCCCCGGGTCCAGGGGTGGCTGTAGGCCGCGTATTCGATTTTCAGTACAGCGTCGAGGTCCGCCTCGGTCATCGGGCGGAACGATACAGCGTCACTCATTCGATTCTTTCCAGCGCGCCATCAGCCGGCGCATGGCTTGCCAGACATCAGCCTTGCGCTGTGGCGCTTCCATTAACAGTTCCAGCCCAGGCAATGCCCAGGCCGAGCCCAGGCCTTCGACCTGCAATTCACGATTGAACGCCTCGGCATCCGCCTCGCCAGCAAATTTCACCGCCGGCAGGCCAACCAACCAGAGGCACACGCAAGGCTCGTCTTCGAGACGCGCCGAAACGAAGCCCTGGACGAAGTCTCGAGCGGCCTCGGGCCCTTGGTCCATCGTGCCGCGTGACAGCAGCGGCCAACGCACCGGCTCGCCGATAATTTGCGGGCTGTCCGGCAGGCCGGCGGCGCGGAGCATGTCCTTGAGCAGCAAGTAAGCTGGGTCGCGGCTCTGGAACGGATCGCCTGTGGGTAACTCCACCAACAACAGGCAACGCCCGGCACGCAGCAGTTGCAGGGCAAAACGCGGCGGGGCGACGTAGGGTGCCTTGGGCGGCGCCTCGACAACCTCTTCCGCCGGTTTGGCATTGGTGCGGGTCGAAGCCAGGCTCGGGCGCGGGACTTCGACCTTCGGCCGCTCGACGGCGGGCGCCACCGGTTGCGCAGCGGTCTTGGCGACCGGCATCACCTGCACCGGCTCGATCTCCACCGGTTCTGGCGATTCCAGCAGCTCGGGCCGCGACGGGGCGGCGAACGGCAATTCGGTACGCGGCAGCCAGTTGACCACCTGCATGGCGGTCAGATAGGCGCGGCGACGGGACTCGATAAGCAAGGGTCGGCCACTTGTGGATAACTGAAAGTGAGGGGATTCTACCGCCCTTCGGCGCGGATCGCTGCCCCGTTGGCTTCATTAGTTGATCAATACGCAACGACAGTCCGTCTCAGGGGTGAATCGCAACCGGTCCGATGCAGTACAATCGCGGCTTTTAATTGCCAACCCGACGGCCATTGCGATGATCGAACCCAAGCGCGTCTTGCGCGCCCTCGCTGAACACTGGGCATTGCTGGAACCTTTGTGCGAGCACTTCGACCAGGGCACCCTGAGCCTCAACGAACTGCGTTCACAACTGGCCGCCCAACAACTGGACAGCACGCCCCAGGACATCACCAGCCTGCTGGACGTATGGATCCGCCTGGACATCCTCGTACCGGTGGCGAAAAGCCCGAACCGTTTCGAGCTCAATGCCCAGATCCATGACTTCCTCGCCTACCTGCGCCGCGAACATCGCCTGGGCCTGTGCCTGGAAATCGAAGCCTACCTGCGCCACCTCGAACGCCTGGCCGGTTACATCCAGGACGCTTTCGACGTGCGCGACGGCAATGACCTGGCCCGCCAGTTGCGCCTGCTGGACATGCGCGTGCGCGACGTGCTCAAGAAGCTCGCCAACGATGAACAGGCCTTGGTAGCCGTCGCCGAACGGGCCAAGACCAGCGACCGGCAGATCCCGCTGCGCCAGCGCTACGCTGAAGTGCTGGCGACCTGGGACGAATACGTCGAGCCGATGATCCAGCTGGTGAACGCCGACGGCGCGTTCGAGCAGGGCGTGCGCAGGGTCGAGAATGTGCTGTTACGCATGCTCACCGAACAGCAGCGCCTCGGCCACCTGGTGGACGACGACATGTTGCTGCGCACCCACGCGCGCATCCTGGAGATGCAGACCAGCGCCCAGTTGACCCTGCGCCATGCCCGTGAACTGCTCCTGCCGTTGCGTGAAGAAGCTCGCCGCCACAACGCCGTGACCCGCGGCGCGGCGCTGGCCCTGGCAGCCATTCGCCGCAAAGGCATCGACGCCGTGCCGCAAGCTGCCATGCCGCTGTTCACCCGGCCGCAAAGCACCTTCCTGGGCAGCGCCAGCCAGGTCGAAGCCTACGTCTATGCCCTGGCCCGTTTCGAACCGAAACCGGCGCGTTTCCCCAAGTCCCACAAGACCCACAAGGGTGGTGAAGCACCGCGTGCGCCGCGTACCGTGCGCGAGATGGTCGAGCGCTGCGAAGACGCCCTGCCGATGCCGGACTTGATGACCTGGCTGCTGGAGCAGGAACCGGACGGCGCCACCGACGAATTGCTGTACTGGTTCTCGCGCCTGTCGCGGGAAAAACGCTTCAAGCGCGAGCGTCTGGAACGCCGCGAATACCACACTCACGAGCATCAGGTCAGCCTGCGCTCCTTCGCCCTGCTCTCGGCCGGCGACACCGCCGCCGAGGATTCTGCGAGCATCCCCCATGCATCTTGATCTATCCGAACTGTCCCAGCTGGCGCCGATCTTCCGCGAGCTGTTCAAGGGCTATCACGTCAGCCGCCGCGACCCGGAGCTGTACGCGCAATTGTCGAACTGCCAAGACCAGTACCGCACGCTGTTCAAGGCCCTGGGCTTCGAGCTGGTGTGCGACACCCGTGGCTTCTACTACTTCGTGCCGGACCTGGCCGCCGCCGCGGTGAACAAGACCGCCCAGCGCCTGGCCCTGTTCACTTTCATCCTCGTTGAGCACTTGGCCGACCAGGGCCGCGACCCGATCGCCGTGCTCGACGGTGGCAGCCTCGGGCGCGACGAGCTGCCTTCGTTGCTGGAAAAATACCGCGACTTGTTTCTCCAGGCCGAAGTACAGACCCAGGAAGAACTGGAAGAAAAAATCATGCGGCGCATGACTCAACTGGGTTTTGCCAGCGAAGACAACGGCGTGTACCGCTTCCTGCCGCCGATGCATCGCTTCCTCGATGTCTGCCTGTCGGTCCAGCAGGACCGCGACCTGGCCGCCAGCCTGCACAGCGTGCTGCCGTTGCCCGCGCCGGTATTGATCGACGAAGACAGCGACGAAAAACTGCTGCAGACCGATGATCCGTTGGACCTCAGCGAATTCGAAGGTGAAAGCGAAGAAGACGCACTGGCCCGGGCCGTTGCCGAAGAACAGGAGACCGACGCATGAGCAAGGAACGCTACGGCATCCGCCGCTTTGCCCTTTTGAACACGGCCGGCTACAGCCTCGGCTTGTTCCCGCTGGAAGAACCGCTGTCGGTATATGGCGCGAACAACCTCGGTAAATCCGCCTCGATCAACGCCTTGCAGTTCCCGATCCTGGCGCGCATGTCGGACATGAGCTTCGGTAAATACAGCCTGGAACAATCGCGGCGTTTCTACTTTGCCTCGGACACCAGCTACATCCTCGTGGAGGTCGCCCTGCCTCATGGCCCGCACGTGATTGGCGTGGTCGGTCGCGGCCCCGGCGGCGGTTTCGGTCACCAGTTCTTTGCCTATGCCGGCAAGCTGGACCTGGCCCACTACCAGAAAGACGACACCTGCCTGCGCCAGAAAGAGCTGTTCACCAATCTGGAGCGCGAAGGTCTGAAAGCCTACGAGCTCAAGCCGGATGAACTGCGACGCCTGCTGGTGGGTGGCCACACCTCGATCCCCTTGGACCTGACGCTGATCCCGCTGCGTTCCACCAGCGAGCAAAGCCTCAAGACCTTCCGCGCGCTGTTCATCAACCTGCTGCACATGCGCGAAATCACCGCGGCCAAGCTCAAGCAGCTGTTCCTCGACGCGTTCGAACACAGCCTGCGTTCCGGCAGCGTGGATTACATCGCCGCGTGCGAAGAAGCCTTCCGCGACGTACGACGCATGGAGCAGGACTACAACTCCCTGGTGGCCGCCGGCCCGTTGGTGGAAGCCTTGGCCAATGGCGTGGCCCAGCGCGATATCCTGCGGGGCAAGTTGCATCGTCTCTCGCCGTTGCTCGACTCGCTGCTGGGCACTTGGTCGGATTACGCCAGTGCGCGCAAGGAAGAGCTGACTATCCAGGCCGAACACTACCGCAACGAGCAGGATTCGCTGCAGAACGACCAGCGCGGTGGCACTCAGGAGCTGATGCGCCTGGAGCGGGAAATCAGTGGTATCCAGCGTTGGCTCGGCGAGCTGTCGGTACTCAAGAACCGCTTCGCCCTGGTGGATGACGTCAAGGTCCTGGAGCAACAACTGCTCGCCGCCAAGGACGCCCACGACGAACTGGCCGGTGCCCTGGCCCAGTCCCGGCAGTTCAGCGCCGAAGACTTGGAAGAGCGCCTGCGGGACCTGGAAAAACGCCTGAAATCGGTCAAGCAGCAACTCGATCACGCCGACAACAACAGCTACGCGCGCCTGCGGGAAGAGTTCTCGCAGCAGGATGTCGAGCGCCTGATGCGCTTGTTCAACAGCGCCCTGTTCAGCCTGCCGCTGGGCGAACACGGCATCGCGCTGGACGAGAACGGCGAGTGGGTCAAATCCATGGAACTGATCCTCGACGGCTTCAAGGGCGAGCGCTTCGAAGTGCCAGGACTGTCCATCGACCTGTCCCACATCGAGCCGCCGGCCCTGCAAGCCCTGGCCGACCGTGCCGCGCTGCGTGACCAGAAAGAGCGCCTGGAAAAAGAGCTCAAGCAGCTCAAGACCCAGCAAGCCGTGGCCGCCGACCGCGCCGCGAGCAAGACCCAGACCGAGGCGCTGTACCAGCAGGTCCTCGATGCGCAGAAAGCCTTGGAAGACTTCCGTCGCAGCCAGACCCTGAGCGCCGAGGAAGGCGAGAAGCTCGAGCAACTGGCGCAGATGGAAGCCGCCCAGGACGAACTCAAGCGCTCTAGCGATGCCTTCACTGAGCGCGTCCAGCAATTGTCCGCCAAGTTGCAACTGGTGGGCCGGCAGATCGCAGACATGGAAGCCAAGCAGCGCACCCTCGACGACGCCCTGCGCCGTCGCCAATTGCTGCCGGCGGACCTGCCGTTCGGTACGCCGTTCATGGATCCGGTCGACGATTCAATGGATAACTTGCTGCCGCTGCTCAACGATTACCAGGACAGCTGGCAAGGCCTGCAGCGGGTCGATGGCCAGATCGAAGCGCTGTACGCCCAGGTGCGCCTCAAGGGCGTGGCCAAGTTCGACAGCGAAGATGACATGGAGCGACGTCTGCAACTGCTGATCAACGCCTATGCCCACCGCACCGACGAAGCCTTGACCCTGGGCAAGGCCCGCCGTGCAGCGGTCACCGACATCGCCCGGACCCTGCGCAACATCCGCAGCGACTACGACAGCCTTGAGCATCAACTGGCATTGTTCAACCGCGAGATCAACAAGCGCCAGGTGTCCAACCTGCAGAGCTTCCGTATCGTCCTGGCACCGAACAAGGAAGCGCTCAAGCACATCGACCAGATCATCCACAGCGCCGGCCAGTACGAAGAAGGCGAGACGTTGTCGGTGTTCGATCTCAGCCAGAGCGCCGAGCAGGACAACAAGAACGAAGAAGCCAAGGAATACCTGGCGCGGCTGGTGGCGGCGAACCACAACCAGCTCGGCTTGAAGGACCTTTTCGAGCTGGCGTTCGAGATCACCAAGGTCAACGGCCAGCCGGTCATTCACACCGACATCGACGGCGCGGCGTCCAACGGCACCACCATGACCATCAAGGCGCTGACCAACATGTATTTGTTGCTGCACCTGATGGATCGCGAACAGGCCGGCCGCGTGCGCCTGCCGTACTACCTGGACGAAGCGGCAGACATCGACGAGAAGAACCAGGCGGCGCTGCTGGAAACCAGCCTGCAACTGGGCTTCGTGCCGATCCTCGCCAGTGTGAAGCCACAGGTCTGCGCCAGTGTCGCCATCGACCTGGAAGGCGGCAGCGGCCCGAACGGCATCTACATCGACGAGGCGGACTGGAAGTACATTCGTCGTCACGATGCGGTGAAAGCCACGGTGAACGTACAGGCCGACGAGCCGGAGCTGGACCCTGTTTGAGGTAAATAGCCGGAAATGAAAAAGGCCGCGATCCTGATGGATCGCGGCCTTTTTCATGGTCAGGTGAAACCTTGGGCGAGGGAGCTATGCCCAATAATCCTATTGGCTTATTTTGATCTTCGGCGCCCAGGTCAGCCATTCATCCTCAAATTGATCGAACAGCGCAAATGTCTGCTGCGGTCGTGCCGGACTGCCCATTCGCTCGCCATCCGGGGTGGCAAAAGCGATACCGCCCTGAATCAGCGTCTCCAGCGACTCGGTTCGCACCGTCGCGCCTTTGAACAGGCCAAAATCCAGGCCGAACCCACTGGTATTCCAGAACCGCGTACCACCTCGCACCAACGGCGCGTACTTGGGCTCAATCAGGATATGGATCAATACCCGGTCTGCCGTTTGCCCCAGCTCGTAGCCCGTGACCTTGCCCACGGCAATCTCACGATAGGTTACCGGAACGCCGACCTTCAACGAACCGCGGCGGGCCGCGCTCAGTACCAGGCTCAACCCAGCCTCGGGAACTGCGCTTTGCGGCGGCTCGGCCAGGGCCACGAAGTTTTTCTGCGGCCCGAGGTTCTTTACCGCAGGCTGCACCTCAATGTATTGACCGGTCACCAGGGTTTCCAGGTTGGATGTTTTCATCAAGCCCAGCTCAGGCTTGACCACCCAGAACAGTGAACCGACACGGGCAATACGCTCCGGCACTTCGGTGATACGCGCAGTAACCAAAACCGACTGCATATCGGCGCTGAGATCGACGTCCTCGATCTTGCCTACGTCCAGCCCTTTGAAACGGACCGGCGTACCGCTGCGCAAACCATCGGCACGATCAACCTTGATCGTCACCAGCGTCCCTTTCTGCTGCGCGGCTTCGCGATCCTCGTGCAAGCGGAACCGTGGAATGCGCCGTTTCAACGGTACGTTCGGCTCCGGCGTTTCGAAGGCAATTCCCCCGGCCATCAGGCTTTGCAGAGATTCGCTCTTGACCTGGATACCACCGGTCAAACCGCCCGTGAGCGTCACGCCGCTTGCGTTCCAGAACCGCGTCGAACCGTTTACCAGCCCTTCGTATTCCTTCTCGATGTGCACACCAATGATCAGTTGCTTCTTCTTGCGGGAAAACTGGTAGCTCTGGACCGATCCGACTTTGACTTGCTTGTAGAGGATCGGACTGCCGACCTCCAGCGAACCGAGATTTTCAGTCAACAAGACCAGGTGCAGGCCGGGCGAGCGCAGATCCAGCGGTGGCGCCTTCGCCCGGGCTTCGAACTCGCGCTGTGGCGCGCCGCCCTTGTCGCCCGGGCGTACGGCAATGTAGTTGCCCTTGACCAGCGCTTCGAGGCCAGTGATACCCGCCAGGGAAATCGACGGCTTGACCACCCAGAACTGGGCGCCCGCCACCAGGTAATCTTCGGCCAACGGATCGAGAGTCAGCTCGGCGCTGGCGCTGGACAGGTCCGGGTCGACTTTCAAGGTTTTCAGGCTGCCGACCTGGATGCCCTTGTACATCACCGGCGTACGACCGGCCTGCAATCCTTCGAAGTCGCTGAGCTTGACCTTGACCCGAATCCCGGCAGCCGCAGCGTCGAAATCCTCATACAGGCGGAACGGCAGGCTTGGGTCCGTAGGCGGACTGTCCTTGCGGTTTTCCGGCGTCGCGAACGCAATACCGCCCGCGACGATACTCGCCAGGGATTCGCTGCGTACTTTGACGCCTGAGAGGTTGGCATCGATGCTGATACCGCTGGCATTCCAGAACCGCGTGTGTTTGCGGACCAGGCTGGCGTAGGTGGGCTCAATGAAGACCTTGATCTCCACCGTGCGTTGATCCTCGGACAACAGGTAGCTTTTCACCTGGCCCACCTGAATCTGTTTATAGAACACCGGGCTACCACGGTTCAGCGAGCCCAGTCGATCTGCCTTGATCGTCAAGTGCAGGCCCGGCTTGGCGTCCGACAGGGGCGGCTCCTCAGCCAACGCCTTGAATTTACGGGTCGACTCACCCTCGCCGGGGCTGATGGCAACGTAGTTACCTGAAACCAGCGTTTCCAAACCAGTGATCCCCGCCAGCGTCACGCTCGGCTTGACCAGCCAGAAACGCGTTCCGGTCTTGAGGTATTGCTCGACGTCCTTGTTCATTTCGATGGTCGCGATGACGCCCTTTGAGCTGCCTTCATCGTCGAGCGTGAGGGCTTTTACCTTGCCGACTGTCATGCCTTTGTAGACGACCTCAGTCTTGCTGACCTGAATGCCTTCGCCACTTTCAAAACGCACGTTGATCTCGATTCCGGTCTCGTTATAAGCCCGCCAACCAAGCCATCCGCCGATGATCAAGGCAATCAGCGGCAGTACCCAGATGGCCGACCAGTTTGAAGCTGGTCGGGTTTTAGCAGTAGGCAAATCAGTCATGGTCGTCATCCGACTCCGTGTTATCCCAAATCAGTCGGGGATCGAAGGTTACTGCGGCAATCATTGTCAAAATCACTACGCTGGCAAAAGCGATGGCGCCGAGACCGGCTTCGACACTGGCGAGCCGCCCGAAATTCACCACTGCCACCAAGATGGCGATTACGAAAATATCCAGCATCGACCAGCGGCCGATGAACTCGATGAAGCGGTACATGAGGATGCGCTGTCGCGCGGACATGGGTTGGTGCCGTTGCACCGAAAACAACAACAAGGCGATGCCCACCAACTTGAAGGTGGGTACAACGATACTGGCGACGAACACCACTGCGGCGATGGGAATCATGCCGTGCTGAACCAACTCGATCACGCCGGCCATGATGGTGCTTGGCGCTCCCTGGCCCAGCGAGTTGATCGTCATGATCGGCAGCATATTGGCAGGAATGTAGAGAATCGCTGCGGTGATCAACAATGCCCAGGTCCGCATGAGACTGTTGGGGCGACGGGGGTGGATTCGTGCGCCGCAACGGGTACAGGTCTGTTTGCCAGCGTCTGCGTCCTGTCGATTCAATTCATGGCATTCGGTACAGACCAGGATGCCCGCATCAATTGCTCGCATGGCCGTCTTCTCCTGATAACGCATGCCATATCTGATGGGGTGACATCACCACTTCCAGCCAGACCTGAACCAGCAACAAACTGACAAAGCACACCAGGCCCAGCCCCACGGTAATCGCCGCCATGTCTGCGAGCTTGACGATAGCAACCAGCACGCCCATGAGATAAACCTCGAGCATCCCCCAGTCCCTTAAATGATGATAAATGCGATACAACAGCAGGCCGTAGCTTCGTCCGATATTCCAGCGAATAGTCAGCAGGACAATCAATTGGCACAGCAACTTGAGCAGCGGAATAGCCATGCTGCACAGGAACACCACGACGGACACGCCCTGCATACCGGTATCAAACAAACCGACCACGCCACTCCAAACAGTGTCTTCGGAGGACTGCCCGAGCAGATTGAGCTTCATGATGGGTAAAAAGTTCGCTGGCACAAATAACAGCAAAGCGGCGATCACCAGGGCCAGGCTACGCTCAACGACATTGTGCCGGTGAGCGTAGAGCTCGTATCCACACCGAGGGCATTCGGCTTTTTCGCCATAGGCCAACTGAGGCTTGCACATCAACAGGTCGCACTCATGACACGCCACCAGATCGCTCAGGGGTAGATCTGACAACCTATCAATGTCTGACGGATCGGGCATAAAGCGCTCTGGCTCAACTAAGTTGGGGCTATTCTAGTGCTCCAGCTCGAAAATAACTGTGCAAATTTATCATGAGCGTTCACAGCTTTTTATAGCGGGCAAAACAAAACCCCTACCTGCATCAGCAGATAGGGGTTTTGGAATTTAATCTTGACGATGACCTACTCTCACATGGGGAAACCCCACACTACCATCGGCGATGCATCGTTTCACTGCTGAGTTCGGGATGGGATCAGGTGGTTCCAATGCTCTATGGTCGTCAAGAAATTCGGGTACCGAGTCGTGGCCGGCTGGCCTCGCTTCAGCAAATTGGGTATGTGATAGCTTCGGTGTTCTTGTGAGATTCGAACTTTCGGTTCGTTTCGTCTTCACACACCGCAATCTGGCGCCCTGCAGGCAGGATCAGCAAATTGCTTGGGTGTTATATGGTCAAGCCTCACGGGCAATTAGTACAGGTTAGCTCAACGCCTCACAGCGCTTACACACCCTGCCTATCAACGTCGTAGTCTTCGACGGCCCTTCAGGGGACTCAAGGTCCCAGTGAGATCTCATCTTGAGGCAAGTTTCCCGCTTAGATGCTTTCAGCGGTTATCTTTCCCGAACATAGCTACCCGGCAATGCCACTGGCGTGACAACCGGAACACCAGAGGTTCGTCCACTCCGGTCCTCTCGTACTAGGAGCAGCCCCTCTCAAATCTCAAACGTCCACGGCAGATAGGGACCGAACTGTCTCACGACGTTCTAAACCCAGCTCGCGTACCACTTTAAATGGCGAACAGCCATACCCTTGGGACCGGCTTCAGCCCCAGGATGTGATGAGCCGACATCGAGGTGCCAAACACCGCCGTCGATATGAACTCTTGGGCGGTATCAGCCTGTTATCCCCGGAGTACCTTTTATCCGTTGAGCGATGGCCCTTCCATACAGAACCACCGGATCACTAAGACCTACTTTCGTACCTGCTCGACGTGTCTGTCTCGCAGTCAAGCGCGCTTTTGCCTTTATACTCTACGACCGATTTCCGACCGGTCTGAGCGCACCTTCGTACTCCTCCGTTACTCTTTAGGAGGAGACCGCCCCAGTCAAACTACCCACCATACACTGTCCTCGATCCGGATAACGGACCTGAGTTAGAACCTCAAAGTTGCCAGGGTGGTATTTCAAGGTTGGCTCCACGCGAACTGGCGTCCACGCTTCAAAGCCTCCCACCTATCCTACACAAGCAAATTCAAAGTCCAGTGCAAAGCTATAGTAAAGGTTCACGGGGTCTTTCCGTCTAGCCGCGGATACACTGCATCTTCACAGCGATTTCAATTTCACTGAGTCTCGGGTGGAGACAGCGCCGCCATCGTTACGCCATTCGTGCAGGTCGGAACTTACCCGACAAGGAATTTCGCTACCTTAGGACCGTTATAGTTACGGCCGCCGTTTACCGGGGCTTCGATCAAGAGCTTCGCGTTAGCTAACCCCATCAATTAACCTTCCGGCACCGGGCAGGCGTCACACCCTATACGTCCACTTTCGTGTTTGCAGAGTGCTGTGTTTTTAATAAACAGTCGCAGCGGCCTGGTATCTTCGACCGGCGTGGGCTTACGCAGCAAGTGCTTCACCCTCACCGGCGCACCTTCTCCCGAAGTTACGGTGCCATTTTGCCTAGTTCCTTCACCCGAGTTCTCTCAAGCGCCTTGGTATTCTCTACCCAACCACCTGTGTCGGTTTGGGGTACGGTTCCTGGTTACCTGAAGCTTAGAAGCTTTTCTTGGAAGCATGGCATCAACCACTTCGTCACCCAAAGGGTAACTCGTCATCAGCTCTCGGCCTTGAGATCCCGGATTTACCTAAGATCTCAGCCTACCACCTTAAACTTGGACAACCAACGCCAAGCTGGCCTAGCCTTCTCCGTCCCTCCATCGCAATAACCAGAAGTACAGGAATATTAACCTGTTTTCCATCGACTACGCTTTTCAGCCTCGCCTTAGGGACCGACTAACCCTGCGTCGATTAACGTTGCGCAGGAAACCTTGGTCTTTCGGCGTGGGTGTTTTTCACACCCATTGTCGTTACTCATGTCAGCATTCGCACTTCTGATACCTCCAGCAAGCTTCTCAACTCACCTTCACAGGCTTACAGAACGCTCCTCTACCGCAT